>JAJZQG010000154.1 GCA_021847645.1 Myxococcales bacterium | reverse complement strand
GTGGGTTATGTGATGTACTGCGTAGTGGGATCGCTGCCCGCGCTCACCAGGGAACGCTGGTTCGACACCGAAGGCCCGCTGCCGTTGTAGTCAAACAGGCTCAGCGTGCCCGGGCTCGGGAGCGTGGTGTAGGCCAGCAACCGCCCGTCCGGTGAGAACGCCGGCATGCCCAGGAACTTCCCCTCGAGCCCCGTGGGCCCAGGCAGCTTGGCGCCCGTGTGCGTGTTGAACATGCCGTCGCCGTTGCCCGGCCCTGGGTAGCCGGGAAGCTCGGCGTGATTTCTCACCAGGTACTTGCCGTCGGGAGAAACTCCGGGATTGGCCCATGCGCGGCCTTGGCCGCTCAGCACCAGCGTGTTGCTCACCAGGTCGAACGTGTTTGCCTGCGAATCGCCCGGGGCTTCGCCCTGTCCCATCACCAGCGTGCTGCCATCGGCCGAGACGGTGTGGCAGGTCGTGCACCCGTCGGTGACGCCGGCGGTCTTCAGGAAGTTCTCCGGCGCGGACGCGCCGGGCTTGATGCGCACCACGCTGCCCCACGTGACCGACCAGTAGTACACCGTGCCGCGCATGGAGCCGCTGGCGATCTTCCAATTCTCCTGCCCGACATGCATGGCGGTCCCAGAGGACAGCCGGCTCAGGCTCGCCTTCACGTTGGCGCCATGACCCGACTCGGTGACAGTCACCCAGACGTCGGCCGGAATCTCGAAGCGCGACGGAGGATCCGCCTTGCCCACGACGTTGATATCGACGTAGTCGCTCTTGAGGTTGAGCAGGAACTGGTCGCCGGCCGCGCTGCCGTTCCACATGAGCAGCGGGGCCTGCAGGCCCTGGGGGAACACGGTTCCTTCATAGGGATAAAGGAACTTCACGGCCGTGTCTGGATTGGTGGCGGCGGTGAGCTTGTCGATGTCCGATTGAGCTACGCCCGACGGATTGACCAGCTTCTTGATGAGCACTTGCACCTTGGCAGTGGCCGTGAGTCCGCCGTAGGCGGCACTCACCGTCACGTCGCCCCCGGTCTCGCCGACCGTGCTGACCATGCCCTGCGCATCGACCGCCGCGATGTGCGGCAGATCGGTCGACCATGAGGCGTTGTTCACGTCGCTCGTGTGCCCGTCCTGGTAGGTCGCCACCGCGTGCAACTGGGTGCTCGCTGCCTGGCCGTCGACGACGGTGAGCGTGACCGCGGCAGGGGCGATCGTCAGTCCGACGACATCGCCATTCTGGCCGGTTTCGAACACGGCGCCGTCCAGGTTCGAGCCGCCGCTGCCGTCGGCGCTGGCGTCGTGCGTGGAGCCGCCGGCGCCGCTCGGCGGGCTGGCTGCGTCGCCGCCGCCTCCGCCGCAAGCGGCGACGATGACGGACACGATGATGGAGAATGCCAAGGCAAGTCCAAGTTTGTCGCGGAAGACAGCTCGCATGGGGGCTCCTTGAGCAAGACAGACGTTGGGGTGAGCATATCACGCGCTGCACGGGCGGCACCGTCGCAAGTGGTCTGTGCGCCGTCCCGTGCGCGTGACGCTGCGCATCATCGCGAGCGCGGCGGTCAGCCTTGTCCGGACGTCTTGTCGGGCGTGGAATCGGCGGCGGGATCGTTGTCGGGGGACGGCTTGAGCGGGCGAGGCGGCAGCAGCTCGGGTTCCTGCTCGACCTTCTGCGCCATGAAGATGGCGGCATCGAGCTTGTAGAAGTTGCGCTTGCGGTAGAAGGACAGGGCGCTGGGATTGTTCTCGGCCACCTCGAGCACCAGGTGGGTGCAGCCGCGGACGCGCGCGAGGTGTTGCAGCTGCTCGAGCATGAACGAGCCGACGCCGCGGCCCTGGTAGTCGGGGTGGGTGGCGAGCTCCTCGACGAACAGCGGGCGCATCTCCCGGTTGGCGAAGTACCTGGGGTTGATCCAGTTGTCGGAGCCGGTCACCTCGAAGGCGCACTCGGCGTAGCCCACGATCTCGGAGCCGACCTCGAACACCAGCTGCTCGATGCCTTCGTCGTCGTACTGCTCTTCGAAGCGCTGCTTGCTGCGTGGGCGCTGGTACTCGACGGTTTCCTTGTTGACGCTGCGGAAGACGAGCTTGAGGAACTCCCAGACGCGGTTGATGTCGCGCCGGTGCATGCGGCGCACGCGGATGGAGTCGCTGGGGCCCAGCTCGGCGGGTTCGGGTTCCTTGGGCTCCCTGGGTTTGCGTGCTCGTGCCATGGCTCAGTACCAGACGGGTTTGAACAGGCCGGCGCCCACCGTCGGGACGGTGACCGACGACGAGCCGCCGCTTCCGTTGATGCCCACGTAGCTCAGGCCGCCGAAGACGAACGGAACGATCCCCGCGAATGCGATCGTGTCCGCCTCGATCGACAGCGTTCCATCGAGCTCGAGCTGGTGAAGCCGCGCGATGGTGGAGCCGACGGCGTTTGCGCCGGAAGCACTGCGCACGAACAGGTTCTCGCGTGTGAGCGAGAAATAGGAAGCGTCGCCCCGAAGCCGCGCAGAGAGCGTGTCCGGCACGAAGCTCCATCGCACCTGCATTTTGCCCGACGCCCTCACCGAGCTGTCGGTGGTCGAAGACAACAGGTTCGGGTCGCGTGGATCGACGGTAAGGTAGTCATACGATTCCCACTGGTATCCGGCGCCAGCGACCAGGTAGCCGTTGACGTGTCCCGTTTGGAACTCCCCGCCCACGAAAAGGTTGCCACGCCCCATCATCGAGTCTTCGTCGTGGAATGTGCCGGCGGTCGCGACCAGGGGCTTGTACGTCATGTCATACCACGCGCTCCCGCCGCTCGCCCTGATCTGGAGGCGCAAGGCGTCCTCGGGCGCGCCGACGGAAAACCAGCCTTCGACGCCTCCCTCGTTGCGTGTGGTGTCCGTCGCGACGCTGGCCGTGTTCAGCTCGTAATAGAAAGTGGAGCCGCGGGCGACGATCCCGAAATGAGGCAGGACGTAGCCGGCCAGGCCGTTGCCGATGAACTGCAAGTTCTCGGAAGAAGCAGCCGGTATGCCCCCGCCGAGGTCGAGCAGGATGGGGTCATACCACTTCTTGTCCGCGCCCTTCTCCTGTGCGATCGCCGTCGCCGCCCACCCCAAGGCAGACACCAGCGCGCACATCCCCACCAGCCTCTTCGCCCATTCCGTCGATGTCGGCATCAACATGCTTGTCTCCCGGAGAGAAGACATGCGTTGCCCGAACGAGTCAAGCCCGCACCTGCGACCGTTCATCGCGGCATCATGCTATGCTCCGCCGCTCGATGAGCGAGCGACGGTGGTTCGTCCTGGGTCAAGCTGGTGATCGTTCCGGTCCCAGGACCACGACCGAGATCATCCGCGCCTTGCTCGACGAGCGCATCTCCGCGGACACCAAGCTTTGCGCCGAGGGCACCGACTCCTGGCAGGAAGCTCGCTCGATCGACGAGTTCCGCATCGTCACCAAGGCCGTACGCGCGACCGTGCAGCGGCGCATGTCCAGCCGTCCGCCGCCCGGCTACGTCAAGGCCGCGCTCGACGAGGACGACGACGATGTGAAGACCCGCTACTTCACGCCGGGCGTCGAGCCTTCGCGCGCCGGACCGCCGTCGCGGGTCGCGAGCGAAGACGATGACGACGAAGAGGAAGTGCGCACGCGCTACTTCCAGCCGACCGCTGCGCAGGCCAGCCTCTCGGTGCAGACCGCTCCGACAGCCAAGCCTCCGCGGCCGCCGTCGCCGCAAGCGTCCGCGCCGCGGGCGGCCCCTCCGGCCGTTGCCCGCGCTCGTCCGGCGCCGCGTCCGCCTGTCGTTGCGCCACCCGTCGCCGTCCGTGCAGCAGCGCCGGCTCTTCGCGCGGCACCCGCGGCCTTGCCGTCCGGGGACGACGACGAAGAGGACGTGAAGACGGCGTACTTCGAGCCCGGGGCAGGGGACTCTGGGCGTCGTGCCGGGCCGGCGAGCAGCGCCACGGCCGACGATGACGACGAGGACGAGGTCAAGACGGCGTACTTCCAGCCGGGCGTGGACGCTTCGAATCGCGCACGCACGCCGGCGGTTGCTCCGCCCGCGCAAGCTGCCGCACCGCAGCCCCTGCCACGTCGGCCGTTGCCCGCGGCGGCCGCACCCGCAGCACAGCCGGTGATGACGCCGGCTGCGACCGTGCCGGTTGCGTCGGCGCCACTTGCGCCCGGGCAGCAGGCTCATGCGTTCGGCCCCCAGTCGACTCAAATCGGCCCGCACGCCATGACCGTGATGATGCCGGCCGTGCGAACGCGCAAGACCTCGGCGGTGTTGATCGTCGCCGGGCTTGCGGCGTTCTTGATCGCGCTGCTGATCGCCAGCGCCGTGGCGTGGTTCGTGATGATGGGACACTAGCCGCCGGCTGTGCTAGGCCGCGCCCGTGATCGCTTCCTCCACGCCCCTGCTGCTCGGCTCCGCCTCTCCCCGACGGCGTGAGATCCTGACGACCCTGCGCATTCCCATCGCCATCGCTCCTGCCAACGCCGACGAGACGCCGCGCGACGGCGAGGACGCCGATGCGTATCTGGTCCGTGTCGTGCGCGACAAGCTGGCGTCGGTCGCGCGCTTCGCCAAGGACCACGAGGCCGGGGCGCTGCTCGTGGCCGACACGTTGGTGTTGCTCGACGGCGTCATCCTCGGCAAGCCGGCCGACGTCGCCGACGCGGCCTCGATGTTGCGAAGGCTCTCGGGACGCGCCCACGAGGTATGGACACGGTTCGCCATCGCGCGGCC
Source organism: Myxococcales bacterium (assembly GCA_021847645.1). Lineage (GTDB taxonomy): Bacteria > Myxococcota_A > Polyangia > Polyangiales > Polyangiaceae > JAJZQG01. The sequence goes on along the minus strand of JAJZQG010000154.1, from coordinate 16,551 downwards.
CGAACAGCCGGACGTGCCCGCGCATGAGCAGACCGTGCGCACACGCGTGGTGTTTCGCTCGCTCGACGAGGGCGAGGTGGCAGCGTACGCCGCCAGCGGTGAGGGCCTCGACAAGGCCGGTGCGTATGCCGTGCAAGGCCTCGGGTCCTTCGCGGTCGAGAGTGTCGAAGGCTCCTATCCCAACGTGGTCGGCCTGCCGGCCTGCGAGGTCGTTGTCGCTCTCAAGCGTCTCGGCCTGCTGCCCAGGTTCCCCACATGAGCGAGCCATCGCGCGCCGTCCTCCGTCGCGACGCCTGGATCGTCGCACTCACGGCGCTCGCGGCACGCCTGTTGGTCGTCGTGTGGGCCGCGACGCGAATCCCGCCGACTGCGGACGGCTCCTTCTATCAGACCATTGCGACGCGCATCGCGCGCGGCGAGGGCTACACATGGCTGTGGCCGGACGGCGTGGTCACCTACGCGGCGCACTATCCGGTCGGCTATCCGGCCCTGATCGGTGCGGCATACGCGCTGCTGGGCCCGAGGCCATTCGTCGCCATGTTGGTCAACGCCATCCTGGGTGTGGCTGGCGCGTCCGCCACCCACGCGCTCGCGGTGCGTGCAACCTCGCGGCGCGGCGCGCTCGTGGTCGGGTTGGTGGCGGCGCTCCACGTGGGGCTGCTGGCCTACACGCCCGCGCTCATGACCGAGGGCGTGACCGCCGCGCTCTGGGTGGTCAGCGCCTGGGCGGCTATGCGCGCGCGCGAAGCGTCGAGTCGGCGCGCGTGGGGCTGGCTGGCCGGTGCTGGCGCGGCGCTCGCTGTCGCGACCTTGGTGCGTCCGCAGTCGATCGCCATCGCCCCCTGGTTCGGCTGGTGGGCGATCGCGCCCGGTGCCGGGTGGATCGCCAGGCTGCGACGGTCGGTGGCGGTCACGGCGATCGCGGTGGCGATGTGCGTGCCCTGGGTGGTTCGCAACCAGGTGCGGTTGGGCGAAGCCGGCTTGAGCTTCAACGGAGGGTGGAACCTGCTGATCGGTGCGACGCCTTCCGCGAACGGATCGTGGGCGCCGCTGAAGGTGCCGCAGGCGTGCCGCGAGGTGTTCGACGAAGCGAAGAAGGACGACTGCTTCGGACGCGAAGCCGCGCGGTGGATCGTTTCGCACCCGGGGACGTGGCTGTCGCTGGCGCCGTCGAAGCTGGCGGTGACCTTTGATTACTGCGGAGCCGCGGGTTGGTATCTGCATGCCGCCAATCCCAAGGCCTTTCCCTATTCGTGGAAGGTAGCGCTCGGCGCCGTCGAGACGGCGCTGGAGCGTGTGGTGCTCGGCGCGGCGCTCTTGGGGCTGGGGCTCGCGAGAGGTCCTCGGCGTCGGGGCCGGCTGGCCTTCGGGATCGTCGCGCTGCTGCCCTTGTTTACCCAGCATGCGTGGTTCGCCTATCTGGCGATCGTCCCGATGGCCGCGCTGTTTGGTGGCGCGCTGGCTTCGTCCGCGTTTGCCCTGCCTGCCTGCGCTGGCGTCGTGGCCATCACGGCCTTGACCCACGCAGTGTTCTTCGGTGCCGGGCGCTACGGGCTGCCGGTCATGCCGTTGGTCACCGCGCTGGCGGGCGGCCTTGTGGTTCGGGGTGCCTCGGGCTCTGCGGCGCGCTCGTCCGGGGCGTAGGCGTGCAGGCGCCGCGGCCCGCCCTGGCCGCGCGTGGTCATTCCCTTTACAAATCCGCGCCAGGGCTGCGATACTTCGTCCTTCCAAGGAGTCGAAAACCATGCCCCTGATCGAGACCGAGGAGGCCGCCCGCAGGCTCGCACGCGCCATCGCCAGCGATCTGTCGCTCTACAACGAGGACAAGATCGTCCAGGGGGTCAAGGAAGACATCCTGTTCGACCTGCTCGTCGAGGAGATCGAAGAGGGCCGCGCGCTCTACAAGAGCCGCGTGGCTCCCCAGCTGCACTCGAAGAACTACTACGACCGGGCGCTCATCGACATCCTCGTCAAGTCCAAGGGGCACGTCCCGTCGCCCCTCTGGTAGCCTTTCTTCCCCTCCAACAAGCCCATGATCACACGCATCGAAGCGCTCCGCTATCGTTGCCTCCGCCACGTTGCCGAGAACGTCGGACGTTGCGAGGTGCTCGTGGGGCCGAACGGTGTGGGAAAGTCCACGCTGCTCGACGTGGTGCTGTTCGTGCGCGACATGCTGCGGGTGGGGCCGGCCGTGGCGGTGGCGGGCGATCCGCGCATCGACGTGGCTCGTCGCGCGACGGACGCGGCCGACCTGTGCTGGATGCGCGAGGGCGAGCGGTTCGAGCTGGCGCTTGAGCTCGAGATCCCTCGCGACGCGATCAGCTCGCGGGAGGCGAGCTTCTCGCGAGCGCGCTACGAGGTCGCCATCGATCGCGGCGGCCGGGATCGGGAGCCGGGGTTGGTGGGAGAGGCGCTGTGGCTGGCGCCGCCGTTCCACCCGAGCGAGCTCGAGCCCGAGCCCGGCGACCAGCTCGACTTCTTCTCCGAGCTCGAGCCATGGACGCCGCCGGCCACGATCCTGCGCGGCGCCAGCAGCCGTGCGCTTGCAGGGTGGCGCAAGGTCATCGGAAAGACCGGGCCCTCGGGCAACGACTCGTACCGCTCCGAGACCTCGGACTGGAGCTACCACTTTCGCATCGGCCCCTCGCGCGCCGCGCTCGCCATCCTGCCGGAAGACGAAACCCGCTTCCCAATCGCCGCGTGGGTCAAGCGCGCTCTGATGGACCGCATCCACTCCGTCGTCCTCGACTTGCCTGCCATGCGCCGGCCATCCCCTCCGTCCGCCCCCCGAACCTTCGTTCCCGACGGCTCGAACCTGCCGTGGGTCGTCGACGTTCTCGGCCGTTGCCACCCGCAGCGCATGCAGCGTTGGACCGATCGTGTGCGCCGTGCCATGCCCGCGGTGGCCTCCATCGAGTCCGTCGAACGCGAGGAGGACCGCAGCCGGCACCTGGTGCTCGTCCAGTCCAGCGGCTTGCGCGTGCCGTCCTGGTGCATGTCCGACGGCACGCTGCGGTTGCTGGCCTTCACGCTGCTGCCCGAGCTGCCCGACCTCGAGGGTGTGCTGGCGATCGAGAACCCGGATACCGGTCTCGACGCGACGTCCACGCGCGTGGTGTACGAGGCCTTGCGCGACGTGGAGCATGCGCAGGTGTTGTGCGCGACCTGCTCGGGCGCGCTGGCGCGCATGGCGCCCCAGGACGGCGTGCTGTGGTTCGGGCTCGACGGGCTCGGCGCGACGATCACCACGCGCAATCCTGCGCCAGAGCCCGTGGCGTGAAGACGGGGCAGGCCGTCCCGCTGACGTTCGTCGTCGCCAACGAGCAGGCCAGACAGCGGCTCGACACGCTGGTGGTCGAGCTGCTCGAGCGCTCGGGGCTGGAGGTATCGCGAAGCGCGGTGCGATCGTGGATCGACCAGGGTGCGGTGCTGGTCGACGGCCGTGCGATCAAGGCCGGAGGCCGCGCCGCCGCTGGCGCGACCATCACGGTCGTGCCGCAAGCTCCGCCCGTGTCCGACGCGTCACCGGACCCAACGATCGGTCTTCGCGTGCTCGTCTAGGACGCGCACCTGATCGTCATCGACAAGCCGGCCGGCATCGTGGTGCACCCGTCGCGCGGACACGAGTCGGGCACGCTGGTCAACGCGCTGCTGGCGCACGCGTCCATCGCCGACGACGCTGCGGACGAAGCCGATCCCGACGGGGCGCTTCGTCCGGGCATCGTGCACAGGCTCGACAAGGACACCAGCGGCGTGCTGGTGGTGGCGCGCACGGCATCTGCGCGCGAAGGGCTCAAGGCGCTTTTCTCCCGGCACGACATCGAGCGCGAGTACCGCGCCGTGGTGGTGGGCGAGGCAGCGGCAGCCACCTACGACACGCCGTTTGGAAGGCATCCAACCGATCGGTTGCGCTTCAGCACCAAGGCCAGGGGGGTCACACGCCGCGCGGTCACGCACGTGCGTCCGATCGAGCGGCTGGCGCAAGGAAGAGCCACGCTGGTCGCGTGCACGCTCGAGACCGGGCGTACGCACCAGATCCGCGTGCACCTGTGCGAATGCGGACACACGCCCGTGCTCGGTGACAAGCTCTACGGCGGGCGCGTGCGCGATCCGCAGCTGGCCTCGATCGCCGCGCGCCTCGACCGTCACTGGTTGCACGCGGCGGTGCTGGGATTCGTGCATCCGATCACCGGCGAGCGCATGCGCTTCGAGGCGGCCCTGCCGCAGGAGCTGTCGGACGTGCTCGACGCGCTTCGGAGCTTGGGCTCGAGATGACTCGCTTGCGCGCGCCTGCCGCGGGGAGCAAGGTGCGAACCACGCATGGACTCCAACACGCTCCTCGAAGCCCGGGACATGGCGATCGGCCATGGCGGCCGCGTGATCCTCGACCGGATCAGCTTTCAGCTGTGCGACGGTGACTTCCTCGGGATTGTCGGCCCCAACGGCGCCGGCAAGTCCACGCTGCTGATGACGTTGCTGGGCAACCTTTCGCCGGTTCGCGGTGCGCTCGAGCGCCGCCCTGGCCTGCGCTTTGGCTATGTTCCCCAGCGTTCGCGCCTCGATCCCATCTTCCCGCTGTCGGTCGTCGACATGGTCAAGCTCGGCGGAATGGGCACGCGCACCCCGGGCAAGGGCGGCTGGCGTCTGGGCTGCGCCTCGTCTTCCGACGCCCTCGCCGCACTCGACGGCATCGGCCTGGCTTCCTTGGCTCGCAAGCGCTTCTCCGACCTGTCGGGCGGCCAGCAGCAGCGCGTCCTGGTCGCCCGGGCGCTGGTTCGCTCTCCCGACGTGCTGGTGCTCGACGAGCCCACCGCCGGCATGGACCTGCCTTCCGAGCGGTCGCTGCTCGACTTCGTCACCGACCTCAACCGCAACCGGGGCACGGCCGTCATCGTCGTCGCCCACGCCATCGACCTGGTCACTGGCCGCGCATCGCGCATCGCCCTGCTCAACAAGGACAGCTCGCTGTTCGCCGTCGGCACCGAGGCCGAGATCATCTCCACCGAACGCCTGTCCGACCTCTACCACGCGCCCATCCACGTGCTTGACGTCGACGGCGAGCGTGTGGTCCGGGCCGGCCGGAACAACAAGGAGGACGCATGAGCTTCTGGGATTCCTCCTTCCTGTGGCTCGATGCAGTCATCGCCGCCTGCGCCGTGGGAGCGGCCTGCGCGGTCGTCGGCGTCTACACGATCCTGCGACGAGTCGTGTTCCTGCCTGCCGCGCTCTCGCAGGTCTCGGGCCTGGGCGTGATGTTGGCCTGCTTGCTGCCCGTGTGGTTCGCCCCCTTGCAGGGAACCAAGTTCGCCAGCGTAGAGTGGATGGCCTCCGTCATCACTCTGGTCGGCTCGCTGATCTTCGGTTGGATGCCCGAGCCCAGGAAGATCACGCGCGACGCCATCATCGGCATCGCCTTCGTCCTCGCCTCGGCTCTGACCATCGTCATCAGCGATCGCCTGCCCAACGACGTCCACGAGCTCAAGGACGTGTTGTTCGGCAATGCGGTCGTGGTCGAGCACTCCCAGATGTACGTCGCCACGGCCGTGTCGGCCGTCGTGCTGATCGTCCACGCTCTGATGCACCGTCCCTTCAGCTTCACCTCGCTCGACCCGGACACGGCGGGCGCGCACGGCGTGCCGACGCGCATCGTCGACGGCGTCCTGTTCCTGACGATTGGCGTTGCCATCGGCATGGCGACCAAGACCATCGGTGCATTGCCCGTGTTCGCCTTTTCGGTTCTGCCGGGCAGCGCGGCGCTCATGGCGTTCCGCAACCTCAAGGTGGTCTTGCCGGTCGCGGCGCTCATCGGGGTGGCCTCCGCCTTCATCGGCTACTGGCTTTCCTTCGTGCACTCGATGCCCACCGGTGCCAGCATGGTCATCGTTTCCGCCTTGTTCATCATCCCCGGCGCGATCACCGGACTCGTGCGCCAGCGGCTCGCCTGACACGCTCTGTCCCCGTCGGTTCGATGCTGTTGCGTGCTGGCGCCGGTACCGCATAATCATTGACCGTCGATTCCCGCGCTGCCGTCCCTGGGGTGCCATGCGTCGCCTCGCTGCCGTGCTCGCCCTGTCCCTCATTGCGCCACGCCTGTGGGGCTGTGCGCCAGCCGCAGTACCGCAACGTCCGGCCCCACCGCCCGCAGTCCAACCCTCGCTCGGCGATCTGGTGCAACGCTCCTTGCCGGCCGTGGTGCTTCTGCTCAACGAACGCCGCGACGGCAAGACGACGTTCGGCGCAGGGTTCTTTGCCCAGGACGGGTTGATCGTCACCTGTCTGCACGTCGTGGACGACGGCAAGACGTTGAGCGCGATGTTGCACAAGGCATCGCGTCGTGGCTATACGCCGATGGAGGGCGGTCTGCCGCGCTTCCTGTTCGAGAACCAGGGCGAGCTGGTGCCGGCTCGCCTGGTGGCGCAGGACGCCGCGTTGGACCTCGCGGTGCTACGTGTCGACGTGGACACGACGGGCTATCCCAAGCTTGCGTGGGCCACCGAGCCGGTGCGTCCGGGCGATCGGGTGTTCGCTCTGGGTCATCCGCAGGAGACGATCTGGTCGTTCACGGAGGGCGTGGTGGGGTCGCTGCAGCACGAGATCGTGCAGCACGACGCGGTCGTGGGGCCGGGCAGCTCGGGTGGCCCGCTGCTCAACGAGAAAGGACAGGTGGTCGGTGTCAACGTCGCGGGTGTGGTCAACATGCCGAGCGGCCTGTCCTACGCGCGTCCGATCGATCTGGTCGCCTCCGTGTTCACCAACCGCAAGGTGTCGGTTCCCGTGGACCTGTCGTCGCCGGCGTCGGCCGCGATTACCTGCTGGCGTGCGCAGGAGCTGGCGATGCCCGAAGCGGGCGCGTGCTTCGATTGGGAAAGCGAGTGGCCCAAGCACCTCGCCCTGCTGGCCGAGGCGCAACGGCTCGCCGTGAGCCAGGACGCCAGGGATCGTCTGGCCGGGTGCGCGACCGACGCACGGGCCAAGGAGCGATGGATCCGCAAGCAGCGCGACAATGTGGTGCACGTCTTCGACCCGTCGCACTGGCGTGCGAACCGCCAGCGCAGCGAGGAATCGACGCGGCTGGACCCGAATGATCCGGCGTATCCCGCCGAGTTTCGCGGGGAGCTCACCAAGGCGATCGATGCCCGTCGACTGGCATTCGAGCAAGCGGCCAGGGACCGGGCGCTGCTCGACGACTACAAGGATCCGCCTCGCCTGCTCGCGCGCATCCGGCAGGGGCTGCGGGTCGAGCAGGTGCAGCTCGTTGCACCCTCGCTGGCGTGGGTGCTGCTGGCGTTCAAGAACGGTGACGGGTCGACGGCGAAGCTCTCGGAGCTGTATACGAAGGTCGACGGCCGCTGGCTGCAGCGCGCACATCCGACCTCCGAGGAGCTTGCGTTGCTGTCGCCGTCGTGGCCCGCACCGCCGCTGACCTACCCGATGATGCGGACCTTCACCCTGGCGCATGCGCTCAAGCGCGCCAGCGATCGCGGCGGCTGTCCGTTTGACGAGCCGGCGGAGGACAAGTCCGATCGCGGCGGCGGCGCGCCGAGCTTGCGTCCGCGGTTCCGGCGTTGAGCACAAGTTGCCCGGTGCGTCCTGGGCGCCTTGACACTGCCGGTGCACGGCCGTAGGAGAACTGCCGGTGCACGCGCCTTCCGCCCGACCGAGACATCACGCCAAACGCGCCGCGAAAGCGCGGGAGCGGCGCGCGGTACAGCGGGTGCGTCACGTCTCCGTCTGGATGACGGTCGCCATCCTGGCGCTGTCGTTCGTGATGGCGAACGGCCTCGATGTGCTGCACTTCGCGGTCGTGTCGCACCAATGGTGCGCGCTGCACGAGCAGTTTGAGCACCTGCACGGCTCGTCGACGACCTGCACGACGGTGCGTGCAGCGGACATGCCGGTCGTCTCGTCTTCGAACGTTGGCGATCGGCCTCATGGCCGCGAGGCTGGCTGTGTGTTCATCGGCGCGCAACACGAGCGCGCTGCGACGCTCTCGGAGCTGGTGCTGCCGGTGTTGTTGTCGATGCCGGCAGCGGCCACGCCGCGCACGGACGTGGACGTCGTGGAGGGGACACCGCGTCTGTCGCTTGCGCCCAAGCGTTCTCCGCCCGATTCCGTGGTCTGAGCCGTGGCGCGGCGGCCGCGCGGCCGTTGCGTGAGCGAAAGACGAACCGGAAAGTCCGGCCGTGGGCGAGCAATCTCGCCGCGCTCGGGCGCGGAGGTTTGGGACATGAAGCGTGCGACGATTGGCGTGCTGCTCCCGGTCGCCTTGACGATCCACTCGGTGATCGTCCTGGCCGCGGAGCCCGAGCACGAACGAGGCGGCGACGCGCCGGCGGCCAGCGGGTCGGCCGCGGCGCCTGCGGCATCGAGTGCCGTGCAAGCAGCGCCGGGCAGCAGCGCATCGGGGGCGGCACCGGCGGCGCCGGCCAGCAGCGCTTCGGTGGCTGCCGCTAGCGGCACGGCTCCCGCCGCGGACGCGAACCTGTTGGCCGAGTTGCAGGCGGCAGCAGGCGCGGACGCAACCGCGGTCACAAAGCAGAACGCCGCGAGTGGCGGGGCGTCCGAAGTGCCTGCGACGGACGCCTCGCAGCTGGGCAAGGGAGTCGTAGGAAACGAAACCAATCCCGCGATCGCGTTGATCGTGACGGCGGTGGGCGCGTGGTTCTCGCAAGGGAACAGGATCCACCAGGAGGGCGAGTCGCCCAAGCAGACCGGTCCCGACCTGCAGGGGACCGAGCTGTCGCTCCAGGCGCCCGTCGATCCGTTCTTCCGCGTGGCTGCGGCCGTCGGCCTGTATCCGCCGGACCTGGAGGAGGCGTATGCGCAGACGACGGCGCTGCCGTGGAACTTGCAAGTTCGCGCCGGCAAGTTCCGCTCGCTCGTGGGCAGGCACAATGCCCTGCACTCGCACCAGTGGACGTTCGCGGCGGCTCCCCTCGCGAACGACTTCCTGTTCGGCAGCGAAGGGCTTTCCGCGCCCGGCGGGGAGCTGTCCGTCCTGATGCCCCTGCCGTGGTACGTGGAGCTCATCGGTGCGGTGCAGGCGGCCGACTCCGCCGGCTCGTTCCGATTTCGCACGCCGGGCTCGGGCGAGCCGACCTACCGGGACTTCACCTACCCGGTGCGGCTGGTGCAGTTCTTCGATCTGTCTGACGACTGGGCACTGCAGGTGGGTGCGAACACGGTCCAAGGGCGCTCCTCGATGGGCCAGCGCGGCGCGGACCGCGCCGAGGCCTATGCTGGGGACTTGTTTCTCAAGTGGCGTCCCATCGGTCAGGGCACCACGGGCTACAAGTACATCGCCACGACGGTCGAGGGCTGGTACCGCAAGATGGACGTGCCGGGTGGCGCTTGGCGCGACGCGGGAGGCTACGCGGAAGTCACTTTCGGGCTGAGCAAGCAATGGGACACGGGCGTCCGAGGGGATTTGTGGCGCCGGTTGGACCGGGACAGTGAAGGGATCTCGCTGACGGATCGTCTACCGTACGGAATCGACGTGGTGCGCGGAACCGCGCAGCTGAGCTTCATCCCAAGCCATTTTTCGAGGGTTCGCGCGCAGTACTCCTTCGAGCACAGCGAGCTGTTTCCGAACAATCACATCGCGCTGCTTCAGCTGGAAGTGGCGGCGGGCGCGCACGGCGCGCACACGTATTGAGTCGAGGAGTCAGTCATGAAGAAGCTTGTTTTCCTGTTGTTCGCCGTGGCCTCGTTGCTGGTGACGGGCTCTGCCTTCGCTACCGTCCGGGTGGTCAGCACCATCCCCGACTTCGCGGACATCGCGAAGTCCGTGGGAGGCGACAAGGTCGAGGTCAGCTCCATGGTGCGTCCGACCCAGGATCCGCACTTCGTGGATGCGAAGCCGAGCTTCGTTCTGGACTTGAACCAGGCCGACTTGCTGTTGGTGGCCGGCATGGAGCTCGAGGCCGGGTGGCTCCCGCCGCTGCTGGCCGGGGCACGTAACGCCAAGATCCAGCGCGGAGCACCCGGGTATCTGGACTGCTCGACGTTGATCCCGCCGATGGAGGTCGAGGCACCCGATAGGTCGCAAGGTGACATCCACCCTGGAGGCAATCCGCACTACTGGACGGATCCTCGCAACGGCGTGCGCATCGCGCGTGGGATCGCCAAGAGGCTCGAGCAGATCGACCCCGCGAACGCGGCGGCGTACGAGGCGGGGGCCCAATCCTTCGTGACCATGCTCGAGGGCAGGATGGCCGAGTGGCAGAAGATCCTGGCGCCGGTCAAGGGCCGCAAGGTCGTGGTCTACCACGACAGCTGGATCTACTTCCTGGACTGGGCGGGCTTCGTTCAGGCGGGAACCCTCGAGCCCAAGCCCGGCATCCCGCCCAGAGCGGACCACGTGGCGCAGCTCATCCAGCAGACGCAAGGGCAGGGGGTCAAGTACATGATCCAGGAGTCCTTCTACCCGACCCAGCTCTCCAACTTGTTCGCGCAAAAAGCCGGGGCCCAGCTCCTGGTCCTGCCGACAATGACCGGCGCCGGCGGTACGCACAGCTACGTCGACGTCATCGACGCGATTGTGCGGGCCGTCTCCAAGTAGCGCGACCGATCCTCACGTCGTGACGAAGACCACGCGTCTTTTTCGGGACCGCCCAAGCGATGCGCACGCATCGGGGTGAAGGCCGCCGCACGAGCCTCGGCCCAGTCCGACCTCCCGCCCGGCGGGAAACGCACGACAATCCGCTCCGCCCCCTTCCGCCGCGCTTGTGACCGGCGACCCGATGGGCTACGAGCGGACCGGCTTGGAGCGCTTGGTGATTCCCCTTCTGGCAAGATGGCATCGCACGTGACCACCGTCCGACCCCGACTCGCCCGGATCTGGCTTGCGTGCGCCCTGGTTGCGTGTCTGCTCACGGTCGGCCGCTGGTCGCATGCACAGCCTGCGCAGCCGGACGCCGGCTCGCCGTCCTCCGGTGACTCTCCGGACGCGGGGGCGGGAGATGCCGGCGCACCGTCGGCCGACTGGGCGAACGACCCATACGCCAACGAGGAGCCTGCGGGTTCGGCGCCCCTGATCCCTGCAAGTGATGCGGAATCGGCGCGGGGCTTGCCGATCCTCGCCATCGAGGTGGCTGGCAACCAGCGCGTGGCGACGGAAGACGTCCTGACCTATCTGCGTGAAAAGCCCGGCCAGCTGTTTCGCCCTGAAGAGCTGACGCGCGACGTACGCGAGCTGTGGGACTCGGGCTACTTCGACGACATCGTGGTGGACATGAGCCGATCGGACGACGGTGTCCGCCTGCGGTTCATCGTGCGCGAGCGCTCGAACATCAAGCAGGTGACCTTCGACGGCAACGCCCAGATCGACACCGACAAGATCGAGGAAGCGATCGAGGTCAAGGCCAACACGATCCTCAGCTACCCGGCGATCCGTCGGGCCGTGCAGAAGATCCGCGACATGTACGCCGAGGAAGGCTACTTCCTGGCTGAGGTCGACTACGAGGTCGTGCCCCAGAGCGGCAACCAGGTCCTGGTCAAGTTCCACATCCACGAGCACGACCAGGTGTCGGTTCGTCGCGTGACCATCATCGGCAACGAGCACGTCTCGGAGCAGGAGCTTCGCGACGTGATGTACACCGGCCAGAGTTCGGTGTTTTCGTTCGGCTCGGGGGGACCGTTCCGGCAGGATGCGTTCGAGCGCGACGTTCTGATGATCAACGCGCTCTACTACGACAAGGGCTACCTGTCGGTGCAGGTGGCGGCGCCCCGCGTGAACCTGACACCCGATCGCACGGGCATCGAGGTCACCATCACGATCAACGAGGGGCCCCAGTACCGTATCCGACGCTTGCGCCTCTACGAGCGCGACGCCGAGGGCCGTGAGGTCGAGCCGCTGGGCGGCCGTCGCGTGCTGCGCGAGATGGTGCATGCCAAAAGCGGCGACATCTTCCGCCGCTCCGAGCTTGCTGCCGATCTGCAGGCCGTCCGCACCATGTACCGCGACGCCGGCTACGCGAACGTGGAGGCCGACCCCGAGACCAACCTCGACCCGACGCACAAGCTGGTCGACGTCATCGTGCCGATCCGCCGCGGTCCCTTGGTCCACATCGAGCGCATCAATGTCCGCGGCAACACCAAGACGCGCGACAAGGTCGTGCGTCGCGAGATGGAAGTCGAGGAAGGCGACCTGTTCAGCGAGACCAAGCTCGAGGACTCCCGCAAGAACGTGATCGCGCTCGGCTACTTCGAGCGTGTGGACCTGTCCACCGAGGAAGGCTCGGCGCCCGACAAGCTCATCGTCAACATCGAGGTGGCTGAGCGTCCCACCGGGACCTTCCAGGTCGGCGCCGGCTTCTCGAGCATCGAGAACTTCATCGCCACCGCCCAGGTGCAGCAGGCCAACCTGTTCGGCACCGGCCAGTCCCTTGCCTTGCAGGGTCAGATCAGCGGCCTGCGCCAGCTCATCGACCTGCGCTTCTTCGAGCCCTACTTCTTCGACAGCGACTTCTCGTTCTCGATCGACATGTACGACCAGCTCCGCATCTACAACGACTTCTCGCAGACGTCGTTGGGCGGCGCGATGACCTGGGGCTACACGCTCTCGCGGCCCGAGACCGCGGTCACCATGACGTACACCGGCGAGTACGACAAGGTCTCGACCTCGTCGACCTCCACGTTCCTCGGCACCTCTTCGGCGGTGTCGGTGTTCCAGCGGCTTCCGCTGGCCAACCTGTTCCGCGACGGCTTCACCTCGAGCATCAGCCCGGCGATCCGCTACGACACGCGCGACAACCGCCTCTTCCCCACCAGCGGCATCTTCCTGCGAGGCTCGGTGGAGCTTGCCGCCCCGTATCTCGGCTCGCAAAACCAGTTCATCCGCTACAACGGCGTGGGGCACTTCTACTACCCCATCGGCGGAGGCTTCGTCGCCAAGCTCAATACCTCGCTCGGCTACGTCACGAGCCCCGATTCGGCCGGCGTCCCCATCTTCGCCCGCTACTTCCTCGGGGGCATCTTCGACGTGCGCGGCTTCCGCCTGCGCACCATCGGCCCCCGGCTGCCGCTGGCCGCCAGCCTGGACCCGAACGCGTCGCCCATCGCCAACGGCGCGAACATCGGCGGCAACCTGATGTACTACCAGAATCTCGAGCTCGAGATTCCCATCGTCGAAAAGGTCGGTGTACGCGGCGTGGTCTTCACGGACGCGGGCAACGCCTGGAACACCGAGAAGCTGTACTGCTCGGCGGCACGCGGCCAGAACGTGACCGATGCGGCGGCCATGGAGGCCCAGGGCGTCTACGCGGTCAACGACCCGTGCTTCTCGGCCAGCAGCCTCACGCACCTGCGCACGTCCTGGGGCGTGGGCATTCGCTGGTTCTCTCCGCTCGGCCCGCTGCGCTTCGAGTGGGGCTTCCCGTTCCGCCCGCTGCCCTACGAGGAGTCGAGCGTCTTCGAGTTCACCATCGGCAACTTCTTCTGAGCCCGCTCAGAAGCCCACACCGAGCGTGGCCGCCCCGATCACCCACGGATCCAGATCCGGGGCCCCGTCGCCGCGGATGGCGGGCAACGTGCCGATCGCATGAATGCCCGCTCTGGCGTCCACGTCCTCGAGCGGAAGGCGCAGTTCGAGGCTCACGCGCAGCACCCCGATTCCCAGCGACGAGCCCCCGGCCGTCCGGGCTCCGGCCGCGTCGACGCGGTAGCTGCGTGCCAGGCCAGCGCCCGCGCCGATGATAGGGCGCCATCGGCTGCGCCCGCCCAGGTCGAGCGTCAGCTCTCCGCTGTACTGTGCCAGCCCCTGGTCGGAGCCGACGCGCAGCCACGCCGCGGACGCCCGGAAGCCGGCAGGGCCGCGGCCGAAATCCAGCGCTGCAAGCAGACCGGGCGTCAGGCCATCCGAGGACGCGCGCGCCGCACCGCCGACGTGCAGGCGCAACCAGGACAGGTGCTCTCTGCGCCACCACGCGCCGTCGTCGTCGATGCCGCGGTCGAAAAGGCCGCCGGAATCGCCGGCGACGACCGTGTCGTTGTGGTTCTCGGGCGGGCGGGCAAAGGGTTGGGCCGCGGCCTGCGCCGCCAGCAGCGTGCAAACAAGGCCAATCGCAGGGGATGGTGCTCGCATCGTGGTCCTCTGCAACACAGAACGTCCATCCGGCCTCGTCCTTACGGTATGCTTCCGCCGTGGTCCGCCTATCGACCTCGCAGCGCAGCTTTCCCATCCTGTCCTCCGTGATGCTCGTGGCCGCGGTGATGGCTTCGTCGGACGCCGCGGCGTTGCCGCCGGGTGGCAGGTCGACGCCCTCGGCGTCCGCGACCAAGCAGGACCAGGCGCAGGAGCACTTTCGCAAGGCCAAGGAGCACTACACGGCGGGCCGCTACCGGGCGGCCATCACCGAGCTGGAGCTGGCTCACTCGCTGGACCCGCAAGCCGCCGAGCTCGTCTACAACCTGGCCTTGATCCACGAGAAGCTGGGCGACATCGACGACGCTATCCGCTACTACCGGCGCTACGTCGAGATGACTGACGACAAGGCCGAGAAGGCGCGTATCCAGGGCGTGATCCACCGGTTGGAAGGGGCGCGCGACGAGGTGGAGGTGGCCGAAGCCTCGTCGTCGGCCACGGCGCCTGCGCCGGCACCGCCGCCGCCGGAGCCGCCGAAGAAAGGACGGATGGACGGCTGGGTCATCGGCACCGGGGCGCTTGCCGGTGTGGCGCTGCTCGCGGGCGGCTACTTCGGCTACAAGGCATGGAACGACCGCGTGGACGATCCGCCGACCACCGGTCCGGGCCGTTCGTTCGCGCAGCTGCAAGACGACGCGGATCGGGCCCATCGCGAGGCGATCTTCGCGGACGCCGGCTTCGGGCTCGCGATCGTGGCGGGAGCCACGTCCGCCATCCTCTACTTCACGCGCGACGCGAAAGCTCAATCCAGCGCCACCGAGCCGGTCCCGTCGTCAGGCGACCAAGCGAGACTGACGCCCGTGGTGACGTTGGTGCGCGGCGGTGCGGCCGCGGGATTGGGGTTCGGTTTCTGAGGGGCACGGCACAGGAGCATTGGTACATGCGCTCGGGCGTTGCACATCGTTGGCCTTGGATCGCGGTGCTGGCGGCATCCGTTTCGTCCTGCGAGCTGGCCGTTCCCCAGGCGAGCCTCGACGACGTGCGCTGCAGCCAGGAGGGCCAGGCAGGCCCGCCGGCGTGTCCTGACGGCAAGACGTGCGTGTCTGGTCGGTGTGTGGCAGGCGCGTCAGGGCTCGACGCGGGCGAAGACGCGGACGCTTCGATCAATCCGGTGGACAGCGCGGGCGGCAGTGGCGGCACTGGTGGAAGCGGTGGCAGCGGTGGCAGCGGACATGGCGGGGGTGGCGCGGGCGGCGCGGCGACCGGAGGCGCGGCCGGAACCGACGCGTCGGTCGGCGGAAGTGGCGCAACGGGTGGAACGGCGGGCGAGGCGGGAACGGGCGGTGGGCCGGATGCGTCGGAGGAGCCGGCACCCAAACTGCCGCTGGGCTCCCCGTGTACGGTACCGAGCGACTGCTTGTCCGGGACCTGCCTGCCCGTGCCGAACGGGGGCGGGGCGATGGTTTGCTCGCAGTTCTGCTGCAATTCCTACAGCTGTCCCGCGGGCACCGTGTGTTCGCCCTTCTTCGGGTCCAACCTCTGTGCGGATCCGACCTCCGTGGGGGCATTGGTCCCGGGAGCCACGGTGGGGGCGGCGGGCGCGCAGTGTTCTGACGGCACACAATGCCGCTCCGGCCGATGCGGGACCGATGGCAAGTGCAAGGACGTCTGTTGTGGGAACGACAGCTGTCCGGGCAATGCGGCGTGCGAGTCGACGGCGCAGTTTGGGCAGGTGGGCTGGTACTGTGCCGACTACGCCGCGGGTACGCGCACGGGCAACCAGAGTTCTTGCGGCTCCGACACCGATTGCGACTCCAACCTGTGTCACAGCTACGCGGCCTTCAGTACCTGCAGCGGCCCCTGCTGCGGCGACGGTGACTGCGGGTTCGGCGGCTTCTGCGACTACTTCTGGGACGGGTCGTCGGCGGTTCGTCAGTGCATGACCCTGCCGCTGTTCAAGACGGGAAACGGCGCGGCTTGTTGCAGCGACGCGGACTGTGGGGCCGGTCAGCATTGCGTGCCGCAACTCTCCTCGGCGCTGGCGCTTATTGGCACTCACGACAACGTCTGGGTCTCTCGCTGCCAGTAGGCTCGATGGCGGCCGGACTCATGGTGCTTGCCCCGCACGGGCAGTTCGGGCCAGGATCTGCATCGCCTTGCATCCTGGTTCTGCGCGCACGTCATTGCCGGGCGCGGCTCCTCTCGCGCTCGATGCGCGGATGTGTCCGCGTTGCGGCAACGTGTACCCCGGCAACGGCAGCGGCGCCATCGAGGTGTGCTTCAACGACGGTCTGGCGCTGGTCAAGGTTCGGGACTTCGAGGCATCGGGACGGGATCCGATGCTGGGGCGAACGGTGGCGGGGCGCTTCATCGTCATGTCGCGGTTGGGGACCGGCTCGATGGGGGCGGTCTATCGCGCTTGGCAGAACACGGTGGGGCGCTGGGTAGCGCTGAAGATCATGCGCTAC
>JAJZQG010000153.1 GCA_021847645.1 Myxococcales bacterium | reverse complement strand
GGCCTGCGTCAGGGCTGGTTCTTCAAGCCCGACTTCATGGACTCGTCCATGCGCAGCGCCCAGTACGCTCACAACAACCTGGTCTTCGCTCAGTAGATGCTCCAGCGCAGTGGATCCCCGCGCGCGCCTCGCGGCGCAGGTCGCCCGCCGGACGACCAACTCTGCCGCGCAATCGTGGAGAGTCTCGAAACCGCCGTCATGGTGGTCGACCCGGCGTGCTCGCGACTGCTGCACGCCAACGAGACAGCGCTGACCGTGCTGCGGGCATTTGGGGGCACGATCGACGGCGTGCCCCCGGCATTCCGCGGCATCCTGGAGCGCTGGCTCGCTTCGACGCCGCCGCAAGCACGCTTCCGCGAGTCTCTGCGGATCACGGCCCCGAACGGCGAACTCTACTACCTGCGCGCGAAGGAACTCGACGCGGACCCCAGCAGGCTGCTTCTGGTCATGACCCCGCATGTCGTGCGCAGGCGCGACCTGCGCGACCACCTGCATGCACGCTTCGGCCTGTCCGCACGCGAGGTGCAGGTGGTCGAGGCTCTTCGCGCCGGGCTGACCAACTCCGAGATATCGGCCCGGCTCGGGCTCAGCGAGGGGACCGTCAAGAACTACCTGTCGCGCGTGTTTGCAGCCCTGCACGTGCATAGCCGAACTCAGCTGCTGACGTTCCTCGAGTCGCTGGCGCTCGATGGTGGGCAGAGTTCCCCCGTGGTAACGCACGGCGTCGAGCGCGAAGCAGCCGAGGTTGACGACGACACGAACGAGCGTCTACGAAGCAGGGCGTGCGCGGAGCGCAGAGCATGAAGCGAATCCTTGCCATCGTTGCGAGCGTGCTGGTGGTCGCCGGGCTGGCCTACGGTGTACATGAGCTGATGCGCGTGCCGCCTCACAAGGCGGACCGCACCTCTCCGTTGACCGACGTAGCTGGCAGTCCGCGCACACCGGAGATCGGCGGCGTAGAATCCCCGCAGCTGCGGCAAGCAGCGCTGGCTGACGCTGGCAACGGGGCACCGGGCATGCCGCCGGACAAGGTGGTCATGCCCACCCAGATGCCCGACGTGGAGCATCCGCCGCAATGGACGCAGCCGCGCGCCCTGCCTCCTCCGCCGAATCCGCCGGACCCGTTTGTGCCGCCCCCGATAGCCGTGGATCCGACACGCGGGCATCACACCAATGCCGAGTAGTGCAAAGAAGTCGTCGGCCCGCCGACGGGGGCTTTCATCGAACGAAGCCCTCTCGACAGCTGCACGGCGCGACGAAACAACGTCATCGACCAGGCCCGCTGCCCCATCGGGGCATGCGCATGACAAGGTTGGTGCGCGCGAGGCGTTGCTGGCTGCAGGCTCCGGCGTGCTCCTCGTGCTGGCGCTGCCTCCGCGCAACCTCTGGCCTCTCGGCCTGGTAGCACTCGTGCCCTTGGCCTTGGCGATTCGCGCCGTCACGCCCTCGCGCGCTTTCTTTCTGGGCTGGCTGTGTGGCTTCGTGGTCAACGTGGGAGGCTTCCGGTGGCTGCTGCCCGTGCTCTCACACTTCGGCCACGTATCGATGCCGACGCGGGTGCTGATCCTGCTCGTCGCGTCGTTCTACCAGGGGGCAGTGTTCGCCTTGTGGGCAGGGCTCGCGCGGCTGCTCGAGCACCGGCGGGGCGTGCCGATGATTGTCGCCGCACCCCTCGCGGTCGCCGTCGCCGAAGCGCTGCTGCCGTTCGTGTTTCCATGGCACCTCGCCATCGTGGTGTGGCGTGCATGGCCTCTGCTGCAGGTGGCGGAAATCGGCGGTCCTCCGGGCGTGTCGGCGCTCATCGTGCTGATCAGCTTCGTCGTCGCGTCGTGGTCGGCTGCCCTGTGGTCGCGCTCCCCGGCTGCACGCGCGACAGTCCGCGGTGCGCTCGTGGCCGCGGCAGTCCTCGCGCTGGGGCTGGTTCGCGCAGGCCAGGTGGCGCGCATCAGGAACGCGGCGCCCCACATCAAGGTGGGAGTCGTCCAACCCAACGGAGGGTTGCTGACGGCCGAGGAGCGCAAGCACAACGGCGAGCATCACCTTCAGGTGCTCACGAGCGCGACCACCGAGCTCGGCAAGCGCGGCGCCGAGCTGGTGGTCTGGCCGGAGTCGTCGTTTCCGTTTTTGTTCGACCGGGACCTTGGCCGCGAGTATCCGCCGGGCCACCCCTGGCAGCTGCGCAGGGACTATGGCGGCGCCCTGCTGTTCGGCGCGCTCACGCACTCCTTCGGCGGCTCGACGGTCAACAACAGCGCAGTGCTCGTTGCCGGCGACGGCACCTTGTCGGGAATCTACGACAAGACCGAGCTGCTGGCGTTCGGCGAGTACGTGCCCCTGGCGGATCGGTACCCGAAGTGGGCAGAAGACGTCCGCGCGCGACTGCCCGACTCGCCGGACATCGACCCTGGCAACGGCCCGAGAACGCTCGAGAGCGGATCGCTGCGCATCGGGCCCCTCATCTGCTACGAGGATATCCTTCCCCAATACGTCAATGTCCTGATGCGCGGCCGTCCCAACCTACTCGTGACCCTGGCGAACCACGCATGGTTCGGGGAGACCGAGGCTCCCTACCAGGCGCTCGCCCTGGCGACCCTTCGCAGCGTGGAGACGCGACGGGACCTGGTCCGCGCCACCTTGACGGGCGTCAGCTCGATCGGAGACGCCCTCGGGCGGGTGCGATCGGAGACCGGGCTACACGAGAATCCGTCGCCGCCCGCGACCCTGCTGGGGGACGTTGCGTTGATGGACACCTTCGCCCTGGGGCCGTACAGCTCGCCGCTGTTTCCCGTGCTGTGCGGCATCGCGCTGGCGGTGCTGGCGATTCGCGGCCGTCGTGCAGCCGATGAGCCCGGCCGCTGAGACGCGGTTCGACGCGGCACGTAGGGTTCGGTGCAGCGCGCCTCGATCGTGCTCGCTCTTGAACGCGGCGCGCGCCGTCATACCCTGCTTCGGAAAAAGGGCGAACGCTAGGAGGCAAGCCGCCAAGCGTGAGCCCGGCGCCGCGATGGGCCGGACGTCACGCCTTCTCGATGCCGGTCAGCTTCTCGAGCTCGTCGCGCAACTGGGCGATCTCGCCCTTCATCACGAACGCCTTCGCTCCCGCCGCGGCGGCCTGCTCGCGCATGTCTTCGTGGCTCGAGTAGACCACGGTCCGGATGTGCGCCGTCGCATCCGTGGCGGCGAGCCGGTCGAGGAACCGGACACCGTCGATGCCGGGCATCCGGATGTCGAGCACGAGCGCGTCCGGCTGCAGCGTGCCGAGCGCGATCAGCGCCTCGAACGGGTCTTGGAACGTCGTGAGCTGGAACCGACGTGTCAACACCCGGCGCAGGGCCACGAGGGCGTTGGCGTCGTCGTCGACAGCGAACACGCGCGGCTTGCCTGCGCGGATGTCTTCGGGAATCGGATAGCCGAAGTGGTGCAGGAACTCGACGATGTCGGTCCGGCGGAACCGCAGGTGCCGTCCTTGGGTCCGGAAATGGCGGATCTTGCCGCGGTCAGCCCAGTTGTGGATGGTCTTGAGATCGACCTGACAGAATCGGGCCAGATCGCTTGCGGTGAACAACTCGGGGGCAGATTCTTCGTTCGACATGATCTCGGTCCGTGGTGTTGTTGGGGAACGCTCGGAGCATACCGCGTTCCGTCGCCTCGCGCGAGAGTTAATAACACTTTCCGGAAAATCGATGCCACAGCGTCCAGCGGTCGGACAGTCGCGCCAGTCGAGAGCGGATGCCCCGCGCTCAACGGTCCGGCAACCGCCCCGTGCCGCGCGAGACCGAGACCGCCGTCGCGTCGGGCTTTCGCTTGGATGAGGCCACCAGCAGGCCTGTCCAGCCAGAGACGCCCGGCCGACGACCGACGGCCCGATTCGTACTGCCCGCGTGTACGGTCGACCCTTGGCGATGTGGCGTCCCGAGCCTCGACCCTCGCGCGCGGCCCTGACACCCAACGAGGCAAACATCTCGCGACTCATGCTCGCCAACGTCTCCTATTCAACTTCGACCGTTTCCAGATGTAGCCGCCGCGACAGCCAGGCTCTGCGCGATGTCACTCAGGCACTGTCCACCGTGCGGGAAGGCGACGGGCCAGAGCGGGCTTCCCTGGTCGCAACCAGTCGATGATTGCTGGACACGCAGCATGTCGTGGCGCACCGGGTGAGGCGCAAGAAGGTGATCGCGGCTTGGTAGAGCAAGCGCTCGCGCAGGCCGAAGCGGGCCGGGACTGATCTCGGCGAAGCATGGCCGCAACACGTCCGGCGATCACCCCCGACGCATCCCGGCCCAGGCCTCGAACACCTTGGCCACGGCGCACATGTCCTCGCCGCCGTGGCCGGCAGCCAGCGCCTCGTCGAGCACGTCCAGAATCGCTTGCTCGGTGGGCATCGGATACCCCAGCCCAGCGGCTTCCGCGAGCACCAACGCCTGATCCTTGCGCAACAGGGCGAGCGTGAAGTCCGGCGCGTAGTCGCCTCGCAGGATCTTGTCGCCCTTCGCGGCGTATATCGGTGACGAGAATGCCCCCGCACTGATCACCTCGAGCATGTCGCGCCGGTCGAGGCCGAACCGCGCCCCGAGCGCCATCACCGCTGCAAGCCCCGTCATCATGTGCGCGCCCAGGGCATTGAGCACCAGCTTCATCGCCATGCCCTGACCCACGCCGCCCACCCTGCGCACCTTGCCCATGCACTCGAGCACCGGACGGCACCGCTCGATCGCCTCTTGCTCTCCGCCCGCCATGATCAGCAGTGTTCCCTCGCGCGCAGGCTTGCGCGATCCGGATACCGGTGCATCCACGAAGAGCCCGCCGGCTCGGCCCACCGCCTGACGCATCTTCAGCGCGGTAGTCCGATCCACGGTCGACATGTCCACCACGACAGTGCCGGGCGAGATCGCGGACACGACGCCGCCGTCCCCGACAATCACCGACTCGACCGCGGCCACGTCCGACAGCATGGTCACCACGACGTCCTTGCCGTGCGCCGCCTCGGCTGGCGAGGAGGCGAGCGTGGCGCCCGCGGCGACCAGCTCGTCCGCGCGCGAGCCGGTCCGGTTCCACACGGTCAGGGCGTGTCCGCCGCGCAGCACGTTCGCCGCCATCAGGGCGCCCATGATTCCGAGACCGAGAAACGCTACGTTCATGATCGCCGTCGCTTCCTGGCAAGGAGCGCCGCGGCCGCCAGCAGCCCGGCGGACCATGCCCCCGGCGCACTGCCAGTCTCGCTATGTGGCAATCGGCAGCCGCACCCCGAATCGCCGTTGGGCGGCGAATAGACGACTCCGCCCGCCGTGCCGCCGCCACCGCCCACCGCTGCGTCGATATCGCTTCCGCCCGCGCCTCCGGTTCCCGCCTCGCCGCCCGCACCGGCCTGCGCGCCGCTTCCGCCCGTGGCCGAGCCCGCAGAGCCGCCGTCGCCCGACGATCCCCCCGCGCCCGCGCCTCCTCCGCTTCCCGCGCTGCCGCCCGCACCGCCGCTTCCGCCCGTGCCGCCGTCCGGGCCGCTCTCCGGGTAGTACGCGCCGCAGGCCGGCCCCACGTCGTACGCGCCCTTGGCCTGGCTGACCGCCAGAACCCACGCGCCCGCGCCGAATCCCACCATCGGCGCGTTGAACTTGTAGGCGCCCGAGCTCTGGTCGTACGTCTCGGCCACTTCCAGGTAGTTGACCGTGGCCTGCCTGCGCACCCACTCGATCAGCTTGTCGGATTGCGCCGTATTCCCGTTCAGCCGCAGCGCCACCGCACCCCGCATGTCGGTGAACACCCATTCCGCCGCGTCGTAGTCGCTGCCCCACGGGCTCAGATCCGTCGCGCCCTGGTGGTCCCACTGGTCGTCGTTGCGCGACCAGCCAGCGCCCGCCTGGGTCGCCAGCTTCTGCTGAATCGCCGCCAGCGTGCTCATCGCGATCTGCCCGTGCGGATCGAATAGCCCGAACGCGATCCCGTCGAGCACCGCGGCGTCGTAGTAGCCGCTGTCCGACGCGAGCTCCTCGGCATTGGAGGCGATCACCCCCGTGCTGTCCGTCAGATGCTGCGCGATCGCGTCGCGCAGGGACTCGGCCGCCGTCGCGTACTTGCTCGCCAGCGCGGCGTCGCCCTCGGCCTGGGCCATCGCCGCCGTGTCGCACAGGCCGCGAACGGCCGTGATGTTCGAGTAGGCCCACGCGCGCTCGCGGCCATTCCAGTGCGTCTCCCAGATCGACGAGTCCTTGCGCAACAATCCGGTCGACGGGTCGATCAGCGCCACGATCGGGTCCGCGATCCTGGTGGTGTATTCGGAGAACCAGTCGTGGCGCAGCGACGTGTCCCCGGTTGCGTCAGTATAGAACGCGAGCGCCCACAAGAACAGGCCAAAGCCGTCGAACTCCAGGTTGGGTCCGTAGTCGTTGTAGTCTGTCTCTTCGACACCGAATCCATGATAGCGAGTCAACGAGATGCGGTAGGGCGGCATGCCGTAGCCGCTCAGCTCGCTGTAATTCTGGAACCGCCCGCCCTCGGCCTTCAGATAGAATTGCAGCGCAGCCTTGGCCTGCTCCTTCATGCCCGCTTCGCTCATCGCCGCAATCGCGTAGGAGCCGTCGCGCGGCCAGGCATAGGTCCACTCTCCGGGCGGCAGGCTCGCAAGCACCGCGCCGGCGCCCAAGTGCTGAACCGTCGCGGGCAGCGTGGCCGGCGGCCCGCCCAGCGTGGTGCCGAACCGCGTGCGGCGCACGTCGCTGTCGTTGGTGAGGAACGGCCTCAGGTACATCTCGGTCTCGCGCACCTGGGCCATTCGCAGCACCACCGCGGACTGCCGGTAGAGCGCCTGCTGCTCGGGAGTCAGGCCCGAGGGCAGCGTGACCCCGGCCTGGAAGCTCGCCCAGGCGGAGCGCTCGTCGTCGAGGATCTGCTGGGGCGCGCGCCCCGCAACCCAGGTATCGAGCCACGACTCCACCGTAGCGGCGGCAAACGGATCGCCGTGATGGGCGCTGACCACGCCGAACCATGTTTCCTCACCGGCCCCAAGGGACCCCTGATCGGACTGGAATGCGCTCACCGAGCCGTTGGCCGTGGGCGCCGCGCCGTTCAGGTCCGGGATGTCCCCCGTGCCGCCGTTCTGGACGATCTGCCACACATTCTGGGTAGAGGACGAAGTGGAGTTCGACGCGCCGTGGTGGGTCACCGCGCCCAGCGCACGCGAGACGATCACCCCGGCGAAGCCGCGCTCCTCGAACGATTGCGCGGTTGGGTTGTAGACAATCGTCTCGTTCTCCTCGCCCGTCTCGTTCTGCGGCCCGGGACGGCCGAACCCCACGTGGAAGTTCTGCAGGCTGAAGACCGACACGCCCGAGACGCTCGACGAGCCCGTGTTGCGCACGCGCGCGATCATCGCGAACGCGGCGTGCTCCAGGCCCCAGGGCGCGAAGACGTACTGCGTGATCTCCAGGTTGCCCTGGTGCTGCACCATGCGCACGATGCCCGTGCCGCCCGTGCCCCCGGCGATCGTGCCCTCGAACCCGGACGCGTCCAGATCCACCGGAAGCGTCTTGAGCCAGCCCTCGTTGCCGTCGACCCGGATTCCGAAGTATGTGTCGTACAGCAGGTCGCGCGCAAAGACCGGCTGCGGCTTGCCCCCGACGAAGATGTCATTGCCGTTGGCGTCGATCTGCGGCTCCTCGGTGGCAAAGACGTGCTCGCGGAAGTGGTTGATCTGCGCGCTGCCGCCGGTGGGTGCCAGATTGACCACGACCGCACCCCATCCGTTGGACGACACGAGCGTGGTCCAGGTGCGGGCGGGAGTGATCTCGGCATGCCCCACGGAGCTGACGGCGCACACGGCGGCCAGGGCGGCTGTCGACAACAAGGTTCGGCTACGCATCAAGTGTATCTCCCGCGGGCGTGGTTGATTCGGCCGTCACGGCGCCAGGATCGCTGCGCTGTCGGCGGGCACGGTGACAGTGATGTTGCCGTTGGCCTGCACGGTCACGTCCGGTCCGCCGAGCCGGTCGTGCAGGGCCGTGCCGGACGCGAAGCCGAGCGTGTTCGTCACCTCGGCGCTCACGCTCTGCGGCGTGCCCAGGCGATTGAGCCCCACGATGGCCGCGTCACCCGAGCCGATCTGCCGGGCGAACAGCAGCGTATCTTCCGTGGCGCCGAGCGAAATGTACGTGCCTCGGCGCAGCGCAGCGATCTGCTTCCTCGCCGTGCCGAGCTTGCGCACGAACTGCAGCGTAGCGCTCTCGTTCGCGTTGAGCGCGGCCTCGTCACGCCACATCAGACGGTTGTTCGGGTCCACGCCGCCCCACTGGCCGTACTCGTCACCGTAGTACATCAGCGGAGCCCCGGGCAGGCCGAGCAGCCAGGCAAACGCGATGCGCGTCTTCTGGTACGGCTCCGAGGTGCTCGGCGCCCCTGCCGTGTTGTCCCATTGATTGCCTGCCAACGGGTTGTTGTTCGGGTCCGCCAACGTGGCAAACCGCGCCGTATCGTGGCTCCCGATGTAGGGCGTCATGATCGAGCCGGCCGGATACTCCTGCAGGCTGTGCTGCAACCAGGAATCCGCGTGGAGCATGCCCTTCTCGCCCCAGGCGAACGTCCTGTACGACACCGCGTGGTACAGCACGAAGTCGAACTGGCCGTCGAGCCCCAGGGGGCCGATGTACTTGGAGATCGTCCCGTAGTTCTGGTCGTTGCAGGGATCCGCGCAGTCGTTCCAGCCCATCGCGGTCTCGCCCATCATGAAGTACTTCGTACCCCCGGGCTCGAAGTCCTCGCGCACCTCGGCCGCCAGGTTCCGCGTCGCTGCCTCTTCCACATGCTTGACCGCGTCGATGCGCAGCCCGTCCAGATCGAAGGTATCCAGCCACCACACCGCGTCGGCGACGAACTGCGCATCGGCCGCCGGCACCGTGTGGTTGACGTCGGGCATGTAGGGCGCAAACATGCAGTCCAGTGCATGGGAGTCCCAGTCGCAGCCGGCCGTGCCGCACACGCAGCCGGTGCGGAACCAGTCCGGATGGGCCTGAACGTACTCGTGCTTCTCGTGGACGTGGTTGAGCACGAAGTCCTGCAGGATCCGGATGCCGTGGGCGTGGGCCTCGTCGACCACCGCGTGCAGGGCTGCCTCGCCCCCGATCCGCGGGTCCACCTCCCGCGCCTTGATTGGCCAGTAGCCGTGATAGCCCGTGACCATGTGCACCCCGTCCGACGCGGGATAGGCCTCTTGCGGGTTCGTCTGGAATGGCGTGATCCAGATGGCCCGAATCCCCAGCTGGTCGAGCACCCCCGACGCGATCGACTGACGAAGCCCTTCGAGATCGCCGCCCTTCCAGTCCCCGCGCGGGTCAGCCCCCGGCGTGGGCCCCGGATCGTTGGACGGGTCGCCGTCGCGATACCGATCCGTCATCACCATGTAGATGAGCGCATCCTTCCAGGAGAACGGCTCGGCCTCGACCCAGAAGATCAAGCGAAGCGGCTCGCTCGCCCGGCAGTTGTTGGTGCGCGCGTGCGCTGTCAAGCGGTACTTGCCGTCCTGCAGTCCTGACAGCGACACGGTGACATCGCCGTTGACAGCCACCTGCACCGCGCCTGCCGGCACCGCCATGCTCTGGCCGTTGTACTCCAGCTCGAAGGCAAAGCCCCCCACGTCCGCCCCGCTGCCCTCGATGCCGTCGACAAAGTGCAGCGATGCGTTCCACGTGCCCTGCCCCAGCGCAGGACGATTGACCTGCGAGGACTGGACTTGGAAGGTGGGAAGACGGCAATCGGGCACCTTGACGCCGGAGTTCTCCACCCCATTGACATACTTGCGCCGGCCTTGCAGCGGATCGAGGTTCCACGTCGTGCCGTCGATTACGTACTTATAGGCCTGCAGCCCCGGCTGCAGGTTCACGGTCGCTTGGTACTTGCCACCGCCGATCGACGTCATCGGCGTAGCGCTCGGCAGGTCGAAGCCATTCCACTCGCCGGCGACAACGAGGCTGGTCGGCGTGGTGCCCGGATCGTAGGTGAACGTGGTGGGGCAGGAGAACGGCTGATTGTCCGGCGCGCATGCGCCCGCATCGCCGCCCGTTCCACCCGTGGCGCCCGTGCCTCCCGTAGCACCCGTGCCCCCGGTGCCGCTCGTGCCGCCCATGCCCCCGGTGCTGGCGTCGCTGCCGCCGGTGCCCCCCGCATCGATGTCCCCACCCGCGCCCGCCGTGCCACCCGTTCCGGCGCTGCCGCCCGTCTGCGCGTACGGGTTGGGCGCGCCCTTGTCCTCGCCCCCACCCGCGCAAGCGCCGATCAACACCACCACCCCAGACAGCAACGCAAGAGCCCAAGGCACAGGACGACGAAGATGCATGGGCGAATCCTAGCGCAAGTCGAACGCCTTGTCTCGGCGCGTCAGCGCGCTCACACAGCGTGGCGCGCACCGGACGGGCCTGCCGGTCCTGTGCTCCGTTGCACGCTCGCGCGGTGGGGCTTTCACGGGTAGACTCGCGCCATGCTCCACGGACGCTACGCGGCCTGGCGCAGGCGGATGGCCTACCGGGCCGACCGGTTCCTGCGGATGCACGGCGCGGTTCAGATTCTCATTCTGCTCGCCATCACGTTCTGCTTGATTCTGTCGTTCGCTGCACTGCTGACTCTGAGCGGCGGCTCGGCCGACGCCCACGGGCCGTGGAGCAGCCTGTGGTGGGCGCTGGGCAGGTTCTCGGACGGCGGCACGATGTACCCGGATCAGGGCGCGCGCGTTCGCGCGCTGGCCGTCGCCGTCACGTGGCTGGGAATCTTCGTGGTGCAGTTCATGACCGGCGCGTTCACGGCCAAGCTCACCGACCGGCTCGATCAGCTCCGGGGCGGCGCCAGCCCGGTCGTGGAGCGCGGCCACATGCTGGTCCTTGGCTTCGATGCCCGCGCGCCCCTGATTGCCCGCGAGCTGGCCCGCTCCAAGCAGCGTCACGTGCTCGTGGTGCTGGCCGAGGGCGATCTCAAGCTCATGGACGCCCACCTCGCGCCTGCCTGCCAGATCCCGGGCAACCACCTTCGCATCGAGACGCGCACGGGCAATCCGCAGGACGAGGTCAACCTGGTGCGGGTCTCTGCCGACAAGGCGTCGGCCATCATCATCGTCCCGCCCGACGACCTGGACGATCGGGCCGCGTCGCGCTGGATCTTCGCCACGCTGCTCGCCGTGAGGCGCGTCATCGGCAACGAGTTTCGCGGCCACGTGATCGTGGAGGCCCGGCACACCGGCAAGGAAGACGTGCTTCGCGCGGCCCTGGAGCCTCCGCCCGCACACCGCGACGCGCGCCCGGTCCGGCTGATGCCGATCGCCAGCGACGACATCATCTCCCGCGTGCTCGCGCAGTCGATCCGCCAGGTGGGCGTGTACTACGTGTTGCGCGAG
Source organism: Myxococcales bacterium (assembly GCA_021847645.1). GTDB lineage: Bacteria > Myxococcota_A > Polyangia > Polyangiales > Polyangiaceae > JAJZQG01. Next base: position 10,211 of record JAJZQG010000153.1, on the reverse strand, counting down.
CTGCTGAGCTTCCGGGGCTCGGAGCTGTACTTCGAGCCCGTGCCCCGCGCGCTTGCCCGCAAGCGCTTCGGCGAGATCCACGCGCGCGTCACCGAGGCCATCGCCGTCGGCTACAAGCCCAAGGACGGCCAGCCGCTCATCAACCCGCCGGACAACGCGCTGGTGCACGACGACGACGAGCTGATTGTGCTTCAAACGTCCGAGGGCCGGTTCGAGATCGGCGCCTCCCCCAACCTCCCGGAGCCCGAGGAATGGGAGCCCCCCGACGGCGCCGAGGATCCGCCCATGACCGTCTATGTGCTCGGGGACAACCGCTCCTTGCCCCAATTCACCGACGAGCTTGCTTCGACCTTGCCGGACGGCAGCCACATCGTCATTGTGAACGAGGACGAGGAACAATCCTACGCCGAGCTGGCGGCGCGCGAGCACGTCGAGATCGTGCACCGGTGGGCCAACCCCGCCGAACTGGCCCGCACGCCGCCCGACGATCTCTTCGCGGCGGACGCCGTCGTGGTCCTGGGAGCCGGAACGGAGAACGATCTGACCGCCGACGCGGCGGCGCTCGAGACGCTGGTGTGCCTGCGCCACGCCGAGCGGGTCGCAGGACTCCGCATCAAGCGGCTGGTGACCGAGCTGCGAAGCCTCGCCAGCGCCATGCATGTCGCCGGGACGCAGGACGACTTCGTGGTTTCCGCCGAGATCCTCGGCCTCCTGATGGCTCAGCTCGCGATCAATCCGGGGCTCGAGGCAGCCCTCTACAAGGACGTGCTCGACCCGGGCGGCAATGACGTGTTCATTCGTCCGCGCTCCCACTATGGGCTGCGCGGTCCGCTGACGTTTGCCCAGGTGATGCGCAGCGCGCGGCTCCGGGGCGAGGTGGCCATTGGCATCTACCGTCCCATGACCGGCGAGACCTCGCCGGACGTCGGACGCCTTTTGCATGGGATTGGAGAGGGAGACGAGATCTCTCCGGTGCGTCTGGTGCCGCCCAGGGACGAGAACGTGCCGGAGGATGCGATGGTGGTGGTGTTCGCGCGGGCGTAAGCTGGACTACTGGGCAATCAGGACCATCGACGATCTCGCGGGCAGCGTGACCGTGGGGCCCGCGACGCTGCTGTTGCTCAACAGGTCGGTCAACTGGCCCGAGGGCAACCCGCCCGCCTGGGTCTGGCTGTCGCCCCGGTTGACAGCCACGTAAACCGTGTCCCCGGTGGTCTCCATCTTGTAGACGATCGTGTCGTTGCCCACGGAGAGCGTGGTCCGCGTGCCGCGTCGCAGCGCCGGGTGCGCCGCCCGGATCTGGGCCAGCTTCGAGATGTGGTCCCGCACCAGGGTCTGCCCGGCCGAGTAGTTGCTCCATTGCATGAACCGACGGTTGTCCGGGTCGCCGGCGCCCGGCAGCCCCACCTCGTCACCGTAGTAGATCAGCGGAACACCCTTGATCGTGAACAACACCGTAAACGCATTGGCCAGACGCTCGAAGGCCGAGGTTCCCGACGGCAACGCCGGCTGGCCGGCCCACGCCCGGTCCTTGCCGTCGTACCAGGCATTCGTGCTGATGGGGTTGTCCTGCGCGAAGTGGATCGCACGCGGCATGTCCTGGTTGCCCACGAACGTGCTCATGATGGCCGACGCGCTGTAGGCCGTCTCGTACGCACCCAGGTCGTCGGATAGGCTCTGCATCGAGCCCGCCCGCGTCAGGATCGCCGAGACAATGGTGTTGCGCAGCGGGAACTCGAACTGGCCGTCGAGCATCGTGGGCTTGACGTAGTAGCCAATCAGCCCGCGGTCCCCCGTAAACGTCTCGCCCACCATGTAGAAGTGCTGCTGCGACGCCGGCTCGATGTCCGTCTTGACGCGCGAGCGCATGTCGTAGATCCACTGATCCGCAATCTGCTTGATGGCGTCGAGCCGGAAGCCGTCGATGCCCGTCTGCTGGATCCACCACTCGGCGTTGCTCACCGAGAAGTTGCGGGGGTCGGCCAGGTCGAAGTTGAAGTCGGGCAGGTAGGGCGCAAACCAGCAGACCTTGCCCTGGGCGCCGTCCCAGCTGCAGCCTTGGCCGCAGATGCACTGCGGGTTGAACCAGTCCGGATGCTGCGCGTACACCGGCGAGTCCTGGAACACATGGTTCATCGGATAGTCGAACAGCACGCGGATATTCTTGGCATGGGCAGCGTTGACCATCGCCTTGAGGTCATCCATGGTGCCGAAATGCTCCTCGGGCTGGTCGAGCTTGCTGGGCCAGTATCCGTGGTAGCCGCTGTACATGTGCGTGTCGCCGCCCACCCCCTCGCCGGCCTGCGACGTATTGTCCATTGGCGGCGAGACCCACAACACGTTCACGCCCAGGTTCGTGAAGTAGCCGTCGTTGATCTTGGCCGTCACCCCCGCCCAGTCGCCGCCCTGGTAGTCCGCCGGAGGCAGCACCCCGTTGCCCGTGGGCGAGCCGTTGTTCGACGGATTGCCGTCCTTGAAGCGGTCCGTGAATACGAAGTAGAGCACCGCATCGCGCCAGTCGAACGCGTTGGGATTCACCACCCCCGCGCAGGACCACCAGTCGCACGTCAGATCCTGGATGACCGAGTTCTGCCCGCCATAGCCGTCGGAAACCGTGTTCGGATTGCCCGGGTCCGTGATCCAGGTCGTGCCGTTCAACACGAACTTGTATTGAATCGCCGAGCCCCAGGCCAGCCCGGGCACCGTGGCAGACCACTGCGTTCCCACCTTCGTCATGGCCACGCCGTTCGTCCAGCCGTCGGCCGCGAAGTCACCCATTACCTTGACCGAACTCTCGCCATGGTCCGTGTAGACGAACTTGAAGTCGCACTGGCGCGACGCCGTATCGCACGAACCGGGCGCCTCGTCCTGCGAGCAGCTCCACCAATCACACGTACCGGCGTCCAGCTCCGACTTGTAGCCCCCTTGCCCGTCCGGCACCTTCGTCGGGTTGTTCGGGTCGATAACCCACGTCGTGCCGTCAATCACGAACTTGTAGTAGACCGTGAAGTTCCACGGCACCGGCACCGTCGCCGTCCACTCGCTGCCAACCTTCTGCATGGGCACGCCCGTGTCCCACCCGGTGGCCGAGTACGAGCCGCGCAGCTCCACCGACGTCTCGCTGCCCGCCGGGTAGGTGAACACGTGGTCGCAGCGCTTGTACTGGTCCGCGCACGACGGCGGCCCGGCTTCGACGTCTTCTCCGGCGTCCTGCGCCTGGCCGCCCGTGGCGCCCGAGCCTCCCGCGCCATAGGCGCCGCTGCCCGAATTGCCGCCTCCGTCGCCCGGGTTGAACGAGCCGCCCGAGCCCCCCGGGGGAACGAACGGAACCTGTGAGTCGTTCTTGTTGTCGCTGCCGCACGCCACGGGCACCAGGCCGATGGCCAACAGACCGAGAACGATGGCGGTGGGGATTCGGTTCATCACAAGTTGCCTCGAGCTGCAAGGCGCCCCGCAAGCTCACCGCGAGGGGCGCAATCAACGACAAGGATCGGAATCGAGCACCAGGACCCGGACCGTCCAGGGCTCGACCGATACAGTAGCATCGGCGCCGCTGTCTCCAATCGAAATCTTCTCGCCCGTGAGCACGTCCACCCATGTGCCCCGCGGCACGACATTGCCCTGCACGGGGATCTGGGCCGCCTGCGCGCCCTTGGCAAACAGGACCAGCACCGGCTTGCCGTCACCCGCATCGCGCACGTACGCATAAGCGTCCGGCTCGGCGAGCAGCGGCACCCTCGCACCCGTGCGCAAGGCGGCAGAGCAGGAACGCAGCCTCCCGAGCCGACGCGTAGCGTCCAACACCGATTGCTGCTGCGCGCTCAACGCGCCGAGCGCAGGCATCACGCGCCGGCAATCCGGGTCGGAGCTTCCGGCCAGCCCCACCTCGTCTCCGTAGTAGATGAGCGGCAAGCCCGGCAGGGTCAGCACCAGCGCCAGCGCCATCTTCTGCTTGGCATACGGAAGGCCGACCGTGGGCTGCGGCGGTGGGTCGGCCCAGGGATCCCCCGCGGCGTTGCCCGCCGCCTCGGAAATGAACCTCGTGGTGTCGTGATTGCCGATGATGCGCGAGATGACTGCCCCCGAGTTCAGGAACGCCGACTCCGAATCGCCAAGCACCGACTCGACCGTGTCGAACCCCGTCCGATCCCCTGCCACCGCGTCCCGAATCGCCCACAGCAGCGGGAAGTCGAACGCGCTATTGAGCCCGGCCGGGCCCAGGAAGTAGCGGATCGTCTCGATCCCCGCGTCCCCTCCTCCCGTGTAGATCTCCCCCAGCAGGAACCGCTCGTCCGACGGCGCGATCGTGGCGCGCATCGCGTGGGCGATCCGGCGCGTGGTCGCCCGCGGCATCATCGGCACCGCGTCGATCCGCACGCCGTCGGTGTCGAACCGCTCGCTCCACCACACCGCGTCGCTCGCCGCCATGCGCATCACGTCCGCATTCTGGTAGCGGTAGTCGGGCAGGTACGACGTGAACCAGCACGACTCGATGTGCGTGTCCCAGCCGCATCCCGGGGCGCCGCACACGCACTTGTCCGCGCCGTCGTGAAACCACCCGGTCCCCTCGTGCTCGAGGTAGATGGGGTTCTTCTCGTAGACGTGATTGGGCACAATGTCGAGCAGCACCCGAATGCCCCGTGCGTGCGCCGCCTCGACCAGCGCGTGCAGCGCCTGCTCGCCGCCGATGCGCGGGTCCACCGCGTACGAGTCCAGCGGCCAGTAGCCGTGATATCCCTCGTACAGGTGACCGTCGCTGCCCGTGCGCGCCTCGGTCGGATTGACATATACCGGAGACAGCCACAGCGCCGTGACGCCCATCGCGTCGAATACCCCGTTGTCCAGGTCGGCCCGCACGCCGTCGAGCGTTCCCCCGGCTCGGCTCCCGGGCGTGGGCGGCGGCGCGAGCGCCGCACCACCGTCGCCCCGATACCGGTCTACCATGATCTGGTACAGCAACCCCTCGCTCCAGGCGCGCATCGCCGGACGCACCCAAGCCGCCGCGTGACCGCTGTCGGCCTTCACGCCCCCTTGGTCCGACGCGTCCAGCGCGATCGTGACCTTGCCGCGCGACAGGCCCGTCGCCTGCACCGTGATCTTGCCCGTGCCGGGGTCGGCGCCGACGATCGGCAGCGATCGCCCGTCGAAGGTCGTTGCCCGCACGCTGTCCGGCGCCAAGGGCTGCCCGCTCGACGCGGCCAGAAACGTGGCATCCACCCGCACGGTGCCGTCATCGGTCCCCTGCACCTGGTCGACCCGCACGGCCGGCACGCTGCAGTCCTCGACCTGCAGAAGGGACACCTCCTGATCACCGCGAAACGTGGTCAGCGGGTTCAGCGCATCGAGCTGCTCCACACCGTCCTGCACCACGAGATAGCCATACTCGCCCGGCGGCAACGCGATCCACGCCACGTCCCAGCCGTCCGAGCCGTGGGGCGGCACGGGCACGCTCTGACCGTTCCAGCCGTTCCAGCTGCCCGTCAGCGCCACGTTCGCGCCCGCATGGTTGGGCTGCACCCAGACCACGCTCGTGCAGTCGCGCATCGGTCGCGTCGTCGCCGCGGCGTCCTGGCCGCACCCGATCGATGACATCATCGAGCCGAACACGGCGCCACAAGACACTGCGAAACGCAAGCGCATGACGAGTGCGTCAGCCTAGCGCGTCGGCCGACGGTTTGCACGACAGCCGTCCGTCTCGTATTGCTTAAGTATCGTTGGAGGATCCTCATGCGTACAGCTTTGCACTTCATCCTGCTTTCGGCTTTGGCGCTGGGAGGCTGCGGCGGAGGCTCGTTCACCTCGTCGCAGCAGACCGGGGGAACGGGCGGCGCCGTGGGCGACGCGTCCGCGGGCAGCGGTGGGACCGGCGGCGAGGCGGGCATGGCCGGTGCCGCGGGGTCGGCCACCGGCGGATCGGCTGGCTCGGCGACGGGAGGCTCCGCCGGGTCGGCCACCGGCGGCACCGGCGGCGCTGCCCCTTGCAGCGTGGCGAGTGACTGCCCCGGCGAGAACAATGAGTGCACCATCAAGATCTGCGACAACGGCTTGTGCCAGGTCACCTTCGTGGCCGCCAACACGGCCACCACGGCCCAGGCCGTAGGCGACTGCCAGCAGTTCGTCTGCGACGGCAACGGGGCCATCACGCAGGTGGTCGACAACACGGACGTGCCGAACGACAACAACCCGTGCACCAGCGACCAATGCAACGCCGGCGTTCCAAGCAACGTTCAACTCGCCGCGGGCGACAGCTGCGGCACCGGGCTGACGTGCGACACCAGCGGCCACTGCGTCGGGTGCACCGCTCCGCAGGACTGCGGTCCGACCGATCCGTGCTTCGACTGGACGTGCAACGGCGGCACGTGCGGCAAGGAGCTGAAGGCCAACGGCACGAAGTGCGGCACGTGCCAGGTGTGCAAGACGGGTGTGTGCGCCAACGTGGAAGCAGGGAAGGACCCGAACAACGACTGCGCGGACGTGCCTCAGTGCGGAACCGACGGCACGTGCGACGGCGGCGGCGCGTGCCGGTTCTACGCGAACGGCACGCCCTGCGGCGCGGCGCCGACCTGCACGGAGGGCCTCGCCGTGCTGCAAGACCGATGCAATGGAACCGGCGCCTGTGTGGATGCGGGCACGATGAAGTGCGCGCCGTACCTGTGCGCGGGCAACGCATGCGCCACGTCGTGCTCCAGTACCCTGGGCTGCGTTCCGAGCTACACGTGCTCGAACGCGGGGGTGTGCGTGGATTGCGTGCTATGCAGCGAGTGGTACGCGAATCCCAAGCTCGACCCGGCGCAGGCATGCCCGGGCGGCTCGCTCAGCTTGATCGAGAGCCTGAGGGATTGCGCGTGCGGGAGCGCCGGCAGCACGACTGCCTGCTCGAGCGATTGCTCCGGCAACCAGAACCTCTGCTCGCCCAATCCAAGCCCGCCGAGCCAGTCGTGCATCACGTGCCTGCAGACCTCCTGCGGCTCGGAGCTGTCCGCGTGCCTGGCCGATCAGGCCAATTGACCCGTCTCAGCGGCTCAGAAGCACGTTGGACTGAAGCTGCAACATCATTACGCGATTAGCATTCTGGCCCTGCCCGGGCATGCCGATGCTCAGCTGCTGGGCGAACTTGCCGTCCTTCGGGAACGACTCCCCCTTGCGGACCGTCAGCTCGCCGTCTCCCAGCGACTCGAACTGCGCCAGCTGCGCCGTGGGTGGCAATCCCGCGAACGTCATGTTCGGTCCCGCCGCGTATTGCTTGACCTCCACCGAGATCGTCACGTCGTCGCCCTTGATCTCCGTGACCTTGTACATGCGGTAGGAGACCACGTCGATTCCCGTGTAGGCGTTACGCGTCTGGGCGATCCACACGGCACCGACCCCCACGGGCTTGGGAGGCGGAGGAACCTCGAAGGCCATGATCGCATCGCCGAGCGTGGCGAGCATGCGCTCCAGGTCCGGCGCCGCGTCCTTCGCCATCTGAAGGGTCAGATCGCTCGCGGCGCCATCGGGGCCGCGAACGATGCGCAGCTCGCTTCCCTTGAGCTTGCCAATCTCCTTGGCCGCTGCCGCGGGCACCTGCCCCAGTTGCTCGGAGGAAAGGTCGGCCTTCTTGATCTTGACGACGATCGCCGGCGCTCCGGCCGCTGCCTTGTCCGCCTTCTCCGGGACGAACTCGAGGCCGAAGTCCACCGTGGGAAGCGCGTTGCGCGGCCCCATCTGAATCGCCACCGTCAACGTGGCATTGCCTTTGAACGGCGCGGGCGAGCCAACGGCCACCCGCGGCGCGGAGCCGTCGCTGCCCAGCTTGACCTCGACCGGCGCGCCGCGCGCGTGTACCTTGTCCGCACCGCCGGGCCCGAACACGCCCGTGGCCGGCGGACCGTCTCCCGGAGCCTCCGCCGCGGTCGCCGACGTGGCGGCAAGGGCCTTGGTCACATTCGGGTCGATCGCCATGTCGGTGGCGGGCGCCGCGCTGGCCGAGGACTCAGGCGACGGCGAAGACTTCGACTTGTCCTCGCATCCTGTTTGCGTCGCGACGGCGGCCAGGAGCGTGGCCGCGATCCACAGGGCAGTACCGAGCTTTCTCATGGCGCATGGTGTAGCTCAGCCGTTCGCGGTCGCCAACGGTCTTTGTGCGTTGCAGCGGGACGGATGTGATCGGGGTCGCGAAGGAGCGCAGAGGTGCGTAGTTGCTGGCGGCACGCGCCGATCACGCGGCACCCGGACAACGCGCGATTCCTGTTGCCCGCCGCCGCGCGCGGCCCTACGCCCGCCCCATGCGCATTCGCCCCTTGCTCGCCGCACGCACGGCCGGACTCGCTCCCTCGCCCATCCGCAAGCTCGCGCCCCTCATGCGCCTGCCCGGCATGATCTCGCTCGGCGGCGGATACCCCAACCCCGGCACCTTCGCCTTCTCGTCGATGACCGTCGACTTCCACACAGGCCGCTCCCTCCAGATCGCGGGCGCCGACCTGGTCGCTGCCTGCCAGTACGGTCCCACCGACTGCCACGTCTCGCTCAAACCCCTGCTGCAGGCCTGGCACAACGCCAAGGACGGTGTCGAGCTGGGCAACGACATGATCCAGGTGCTCAATGGGTCGCAGGAAGGCCTCCACGTCCTCGGGTATCTGCTGCTCGACCCGGGCGACTCCGTGGCGATCTCCGAGCCTGCGTACCCCGGCGCGCTCACGGCTTTCCGCGCGTTCTCCGACAAGTTCCTGCCCATTCCCATCGACGAGCATGGCACCGTGACGTCCGAGCTCGAACGCAAGCTCGAGGGCATCCGCGCGCAAGGCGGCAAGCTGCCGAAGTTCGTCTACGAGGTTCCCAACGGGCACAACCCCGCGGGCGTTTCGCTCTCGCTCGAGCGCCGGCACCACCTGCTCGAGCTGGCCCGACGGTTCGACCTGCTCATCGTGGAGGACGACCCGTATCAGCTCTTGCAGCTCGAGGACCGGGAGCCGATTCCCACGTTGCAGTCCCTGGACCGCCATGGGCACGTGCTGCGGCTCGACAGCTTCTCGAAGATCTTCTCGCCCGGGCTGCGCGTGGGCTACGCCTCCGGCCCCGCCGAGCTGATTCGCCTGTTCGAGCTGTACAAGCAGGGCACGAACCTGCACACGAGCTCCATGGCGCAGGCGCTGCTGGCGGGCTTCCTGCAGCTGCACACGCCCGAAGAGTTCCGCGCCCTGGTACGTCGCAACTGCCGCGTATACCGAGACAACCGCGACGCCATGATCGACGGCGCGCGCCGATTCCTGCCGGACGGCGTACACTACAATGTACCCAACGAGGGAATGTTCATCTGGTTCGTGCTGCCCGAGCAGTTCGACGCGCAGCGCATGGTGGAGACCGACAGCACGGACCTGGGCGTTCTCCTTGTGCCAGGACCCGCGTTCTCGACCAGCGGCGGATTGACCCATTGCATGCGCGCGAGCTTCAGCATGGTCGCCCCCGACGCCCTGCGGGAAGGCATGCGCAGGTTCGGCGAGATGATCGAGCGCGAAGCGGCCCGGGTTCGACGTCGCTGAGGGCTGTTGCACCGGAGCCGGCGCAGGTGGCGGATCCGCCGCAAAAGTGGCGGCCGCCACCCATCGCGGGCCAAATGTGTTGAGAAAACGCGGGCGCTCGGGTGGCACGGAACTCGCTTCATGGTCGGCAAGCCCACGTGAGTGCGCATGAACGTGGGCTCGGCTGTTTGACAGACGAGCGGATGGACATGGGACGGTAGGGATTGTCCAGGCGGCTGCGGCTTGCCGTGGTCGCCGTGGGTAAGTGGCGGGTTTTGACCTAACAGGAGGTGCCACAGGCGATCGCCGGAGAGGCTGGGTCCAGGAGATGAGGACGGCCCCGGCGGACGGGCGCGACGATCGGCTCCCGGGTGCGGAATCAAAGAGACACCCGGCAGGCTGGAGACGTGGCGATGCCCAGCGGGCGGACGTGTGCCTCAAGATCCGAACCGGCTCAACACCCTCTCACGCCCGTCTCCATCCTACCCAAGCACGCCGCCGTGCCGATCTCTCACCCACACTCGCGCGCCCAACGCTTACGATCCCGGCGCGAGGGTTCACAGGCAGCTGCTGAGCGACCCGCTGCCCGCCATGAGGCGCCCCCACCCTGGCCCTCATAGCTGTTAGCAGTTTCCCGGTCGGACCTGTCCGGACAACTAGCAACACTCGACTAGCAACACGGAACGCCAACGGGGAATGGCTACGCGCTTTGGT
>JAJZQG010000152.1 GCA_021847645.1 Myxococcales bacterium | reverse complement strand
GTCTATGCGCTGGCGCTGTTTCGTCCGCGCCGGCGGCGCTGAGCCGGGTCAACCCGCCGCTGTGCGCGCGCGTTTGGCGAGCCACATGGCGAGCATGTGGGCGAGCAGGTCCATCCCTGCCTCGGAGCTCGACTCGACGGTCTTGCCCCGCGCTAGGCTCTGCACCGCCACCTGCGCGATGCGCTCGGGGACCTTCCGCCCGAGCAGGCGATCGTCGACGATGGCCTGGGGCGATCGCTCCCGCAGCACCGCCACCGTGGTCAGGAAGTTCGCGCGCTCGGTGCTCGCCATGCGGTCCTGCAGCCCTTCGTACTTCGGGCCCGACTCGCGCAAAAGCCAAGGGGGCTCGTTGTCGTTGCGGAAGATGTACAGCACTTCCTGGCGGTCTTCGGTCCTGGTGACGCTCGAGGTGGTGGTCTTCTTGGTCATGACCAGCCCGCCGGTCAGCAGCGCGCTGCCGGCGCTGAACTTGCGAGCCTTCTCTTCGGTCGTCAGCTCGATGCGCGTCTGGTGCGTGGCCCGCAGCGTCCCCAGCACTGCGTCGTAGGGCAGCCGGTGCGGCTCCGGGCTCTCCGTGACCAGCGCGTCGTCCTCGAAGCGGAACCGCCGCACCGCGCGCATCTCCTGGCTGGCGACCACCGCCGCGCCGTCGAACGCGATCGCGTCGTGGCCCCGTCCTCGGAGCTTGGCGAGCAACTCCAGCGCTCTGGACTTCTCCGGGGTGAGCAGCACCACGGCGGGCAGCCCCGAAAGCAGGTACATGCGCGCCTCATACGGCGTAAGCCCGAGATCGGCGGCGAGCAGCGGGGATTCCACGTCGATCGTGGTGGCGAGCTGGGCGATCCCGACGACGTACATGCAAGTACTCTAGCATGCGGCATTCGCGGTAGGATGCGGGCATGTCCGAGCCGCAGGAGACGTGCGAGAAGGCGCAGGCCCTCTGGGAGGAGCGGTCCGACGACATCCGAGGCGACGCGGTGGTCGCGCAAGCCCTGGAGCGGCTCGAGGAAGCATTGGCGACCCTGCGCGAGAAGATGCGGGCGGCGAGGATGGACCGGATCTGTCGCGTTTGTGGCGAGCACAATGATGGCGGCTGCTGCGGCGCATCCGTCGCCCGGCAGGTCGACCCGTGGCTGCTACTCGCTGGCCGGCTTCTGGGCACCCACGCGACTCCGATGCACGACGACCCGACGACATGCTGCTTCCTGGGGCCGGATGGCTGCGTGCTCGCGCTCAAACCCTTCATCTGTGTCCAATACGATTGCAGGGAGATGATCGCGTCGGTCGACCCGGGGCGTCTGGCCGCGGTGCAACAAGCACGTGATGAGCTGCTCGACGCGTGGGTCGTCGTCGAGTCGCGTCTTCGCGAGCTGTGCCGGGAGGATCGCTAGAGCGGCGAACGGGTTCAACCAGGCAGAAATCACCACGGAAGACACGGAAGGGCACGGAGAGCGTGCTGCTTTCCTCGTGCATTCGGTGGCATCGGTGGTGCAAACCCCTTCGCTTCTAGCGCAGTCAACCCGTTCGGTGCTCTAGACCTCATCCGAAAAGGTCTGCGGAGCCCGTCCGAGAAGCGTCGCGAGCGCCCTGAGGCTTAGTCCCTTATGGACGAAGTCTTTGGCTGATCTGCAAAGAAATCGCCGGGCCCAAAGCGCCCCTGTTTGGTTCCGGCTTGCCGGGACGCGCGGGGGTAGCGACCAACGGGAGCGTAGGGGCGAAGCCCCTGCAATCGGCGCCCGGCCCTGCCGGGTTAGGGAGAAGGCGCGGAATGTACGAGTGTACATGAGCACCGACGACCCGCCTGGCGCCAAGCATTGTGATGAGATGGATACAGTGACGCAACGCGGGACTGAGGGATTGCGGTGTAGCCCGGTTGATCGTTCGGACGGGTGACGAAAATTGTCGTCCATTTGGGGGACAGCGTCGCCTTGACGCGCGTCGGGAGTTGTTGGCAAGGCCGTTGCCCGAGGTCCCCATGTCGCAGCCTCTTCGCTCCCGCGATGCCGCGCCGCGTTCCCACGCGCATCCCATTCTGCCGCCCAAGATCGACGCGCAGACGCACCTGGACGTCGCACAGGCATATCTGGAGCTCGGCCTGCCCGATGAGGCCATGTTCGAGCTTTCGCTCGTCGAGGGCGACCCCTCCGTCCGGCGCCAGACCGAATCGCTCGTGGCGCGCGTTCGCGCCCTGCGAGCTTCCACCCGGCGTCCGACCGCGGCGCCGGTGGCCGGGATTCCGGACCAGTCTCCCACTCGTGTCGACGGCCTTCGGGCGCGCAGCACGGTCGTCCCCACAGCCGCGGCGGGCAGCGATGCCGCCCCCAACCCGGAGGTCGACCGCGCCATCGACCGCGCCTTCGACGAGTGCTTTGCGGACATCGATGAAGCGTCGACCGCTCCGGACGACGCGCCGTTCTGATCGCGCGAGCCGCACCCGCGCCCGTCACCGCTGCGTGACGGCTCGTTGCGGTTGATGGTATCGTCGCGTCATGGCTTCGCTTGCTCATCGTTGGCTCGATCGGATCGGCGTCGCGGCGGTGGCCGGTGCTCTGTTGAGCTCTTGCGCGATCAATCCCCAGCCTGAACCACCTGCTCAGGGCAATGAGATTCCGGGCGGTGTGGGGGGCAGCACGCAATACGACGCAGGCACCATGGGCGGCGGCAGCGGTGCGGGGGGTGCCTCGGCGGGCGGCGCCGGTGGCGGCGTCTCCGGCTCCGGAGGAAATGCGGGCCTGGGAGGCGCTGCGCCGTATGACGATGCGGGCTCCGGGCTCTACGAGGACGCGGACACGGGCGCGCAGGAGGATGCCGAGGCGCCGGACGTGCAAGACGACGGGGTGTCGGAGGACGCGCCGGGCGATGCGGTGCTCGACGGCGATCAAGACCAGGGCGCGGTCGATGCGGCTCCCGCGGGCGACGGGGAAGCCGATGCTGGGGCTGCGGACGGGAGCGAGGAAGACTGATGCGCTGAGGCGGGCTGAGCGATCACGCGGGCGGGTGGAAGCGCCCGATGATCTGCTCCATCTGGTCGAGCGTGTCGTTCATCAGCTTGGCCGCCTCGACGATCGCATCGGGGCGGGTCAGGTCCACGCCTGCTTCGCGCAGCAGCTCGAGCGGCGGCTTGGACGTTCCGCCCTTGAGCATGCTCAGGTACGCGTCTCGCGCCGGCGCCCCTTCCTTCTCGACCTTGTCGGCGATGGCGATGCCGGACGACAGCCCGGTTGCGTACGAGTAGACGTAGTACTTGTAATAGAAATGGGGAATGTAGGCCCACTCGACGGCGTCGTTCTCGCCTACGGTGAAGTCCGGTCCGTAGTAGCGCTTGATGAGGTCGCCGTACGTCTTGTTCAGCAGCTCGGCGGTGAGCGGCTCGCCCTTTTCGGCCGCCTTGTGCGCCGCATCCTCGAACTCCGCGAACAGCGCCTGGCGGTAGATGGTCGTGCGGATCCGGTCCACCACCTGGTTGAGCAGGAACAGCCGCTCGTCGTCCGTCTTGGCGTGGGCCAGCAGGTAGTCCGACAACAGCTTCTCGTTGGTGGTCGAGGCGATCTCCGCCAGGAACGCCGAGTAGCCGCTCGTCACGTAGGGCTGGTTGGTCATCGCCAGCTCCGAGTGCATGGCGTGGCCGAACTCGTGCGCCATCGTCGACAGGTCGTCGTACTCGTCGAAGTAGTTGAGCTTGACGAAGGGGTGAACGCCGTAGACCGACGAGCAGAACGCTCCGCTCTTCTTGTCCTTGCTGGGATACAGGTCGACCCAGCCGTTACCCACGTTGATGCCCGTCTTGAGCACATTCACGTAGTCCGGGCCCAGCGGCGCCAGCGCCTCGGGCAGGATCCGCACCGCGTCGTCATAGGTGAAGCGCATGGGCACCGACGCCACCATGGGCGTGTACATGTCATAGACGTGCAGGTCCGGTAGGCCCATGACCTTCTTGCGCAGCCGCACATAACGCTGCAGCGGCGCGAGGTTGGCACCTACCGCGGAGACCAGGTTGTCATAGACCTTCTCGTCGATGTTGTCCTTGTCCATGTAGGCATGGCGGGCCGTGTCGTAGCCCCGCGCCGTCGCCAGCATCACGTCGAATCGCATCTGGCCGGACAGCGTGCTCGCGTACGCGTCCTGGAACTGCCGCAGCGTGCCGAACAGGGCTTCGACCGTGTCGTGGCGAACACGCCGGTCCGGATCCGCCCGCAGCTTGCCGAAGTTCGACATCGTCAGCTGCACCTCCGCACCGGTCGCGTCCTTGACCTTGGGAAGCGGCATGTCCGCCATCATGGCCGTGAAGGACTTCTCGTGGTCGGAGGGCAGCTCGTTCAGGTCGATCTCGGCCCACAGGTTGTCGCCCGCCAGCGCCAGCACCCGCTCGGCCTGGTCATCCAGCTCGTGGGAACGCCGCCGGCGAATCTCGTCGATGTACGGCTTGTAGGCCGCCAGCTTCGCGTCCGCCTTGTATGCCCGCTGAAGCGCACCCTCGTCCAGGCCCAGCAGCTCCTTGCGGATGAACCCGGCCTTGGCGATCAGATCGTTCATCGCGTCCAGCGCACGGTCCGCCATGCTCTGCAGCTTCGAGTTCTTCTGGTCCGTGTCGAGACGGTTGTTGGAGTACAGCGTTGCCTTGTTGGTCAGCAAGCGCGTGTCGAAGTACAGCGTCAGGCAGTCCCGAAGCTCCTTGGGCTGGCGCAGCTTGCCCTTGTATCCCTCGAGCTTCTTTCGGCTCTCCGCCGCCTGCTTCAACCCCTCCTCGAACGCCGCGTCGCTCGCGAACAGCGGCGCCAGGTTCCACTTGAACCGATCCGGAATCGCGCTTCGCGCCATGTTGCCGTCGGGAATGCCCTGGCTGGCCGGCGCGGGCGCGGCGGCCGCCGCCGACGACGACGCGGGCGGCGCGGGCACGGGGGGCTGGGACGTGGGTGTCTGGACCGGGGTGGCCGTGGGGCCGCAGGCACCCGCCAGGATCGCGCAGAAGGTGGTCAGGATCGAAGGGATTCGCGTTCGTTTCATGCCTGTTTCTCCGTACGGCGGTCACCCTAGTCGCGCCCGTTGCCCAGCGCAACACCGTCGCCGAGGCACCTGCCCGGCCTCCGTCGAACGCTCGAATCGCACGTCCGGCCGCGTGCCGGTCGATTCCCTCAGTACCAGCGATACCCCGCCACCAAAGGCACGTACAGCGTCGACTGCCCTTGCGCCGTACCCAGCAGCAGGCTCGGATAGACCGATAGCACCCACGCCCCGTCCGGGCCCTCGCCCAGAACCACCCCGGCTTCCAGCGTCGGCCCGATCGCCACGTCGCTCACGAACTCGATCTTGTCGTCCGAGCGCGCGCCCACGAGCGGGTTGTAGGTCGCACCGATGTTCTTGTCGGACGAGCCCACGATGGCGCCACCGCCGACCCACCAGCGCGGCGACGCGCGCCAATTGTACCCCAGGCTCATCGAGCCCAGGGAGAACAAGGCCTTCTCCGTGGAGCCCAGGCCGCAGTGAAAGCGCATCATCAGCGCGGACCGGGGCGTGAAGGGATAGCCCGCTTCGAGCGTGGCGCCGAACATGAGCGACGAGTTGCGGTACGTCGGCGTGTTCGGGTTGGCCTGGGCGGCCGCGGAGGGCGCCTCCTTGACCACCAATGCCGTGTAGTTGATCGAGAATCCGACGCCGGCCACCAGGCCCGCGGGCGTGCGCGGCTTGGACTTGCCGGACGGCGCCGCCACCGCTCCCGGCTTGGGCGGCTCTTTCTTCCGGAAGCTCTGAGTCGTTGCTGCCCCGTCGCCGTCCACTTGGACATCCCGCGCGTCCATCGCGTCGTCCCAGTCGACCTCCACGCGGTGCCTTCCCTTGAAGACCAGCACCGAGGCAGGCGAACGGTCCTTGAGTGGGATTCCGTCGACCCGCACGGTTGCGCCCGGCGGATCCGTGTCGATACGCAGGCTGGTGGCCCGCGCCTTGATCCTCGCCAGCGCCACGGTCGCTGCGTCGAGGTATTCCGCCTGCGCCCCGGCTTCTCCCACATAGGCTTCGTAGGCATCGTACGCGCCTTGCGCCTGCCCCAGGCTCTCCCGCGCTCGCGCAATGTTGTACGTGATCGTCGCCTGGTGGTGTGCCCTGTCCGCCGCCTGGAACTCCTCGAGCGCACCCACGAAGTCGTCTCGCTCGAACAGTTGCACACCCTTGTCGAAATGCGCCGTGACAGCGTCCGCGCCCGCGTCGTCGCCCCATGCCGTCGGGCTCGCCGCCATCACTCCCACGCAAAGCGCCGCCCCCACGCACCATGCCCGCACGGTTGCCCTCTCGACCCTTCGCACGGCGCCGACCCGTCGACTCTCTCTCATCGCAGACCCTTGGCAACCCCGGGCACGCACTCGCCGCCCTTCCATTCGAAGCCCGCACGACAGCAGTGCCCGTTCGACATTACCATGCCGTCATCGCACTTCGGCGATTCCTCGACCGGCGCCGTGCCCGGCGTCCCCGCCGCTTTCGGTGCGTCCTGCGCCAATACCCTCGTAGGCACCGCCGCCGGGGCGCGCGCGCTCGACGCCGCGGTGGCGCTCGGTCCGGCCGTCGGCTCCGCCGACGCGCTCGGTGGGGCAGGGGGCGCGAGCTGCGTTTCAAAGGACGCCGTCGCTCGAATGGCCTCGTACGATGAAGTCGCGGGCGCCGAGCTCGCGGCTTCACCCCCACTCGCGCCCGGCCGTGCGGCCGAACGCGTGCCGAGCACCCAGCCCGCTGCTATCGAAGCAACGATGACGATCGCCGCGCCCGCGAGCAGGCCTGCCCGCGTTCGTCGCGCGGTCTTGCCGTCCGTTCGGCCCCAACCGCCGGCCATCGGCGGGGTCTGACGCCCGGAGCTCGACCCCGACCCGCTCTGCACCGTGGCATCGAACGGCAGGCTGTCCACGCTCATGCGGGCGATGCGTCCGAGGGTCTCGGCGCTCGCGGGCGAGGCGAACGGCGCGATCGCCTCTGCCAGCTCCGCAGCGCTCTGCACCCGCGCGGCGGCGTCCTTGGCCAGGCACCGCGCGACGAGCGCGTCGAGCGCGTGCGGCACCTCGGGCCTGAGCTCGATCAGGCTCGGTGGCGAATCTTCCAGGATGTGCGCGACCATCGTCACCACGCCGTCGCCCGACGAGCCGAACGGCAGGCGGCCCGAGATCAGCTCGTAGATGGCGGCTCCCATCGACCAGACATCGGTGCGGTGGTCGACCTGCTTGGAGCTGCGAAGCTGCTCGGGCGACATGTACGCGGGCGTTCCGAATACCGCGTCGGTCTTGGTGATGCTCCGATCCGAACCGCTGGCCGTCGCCGCCAGGCTCACGGTCTTGGAGATGCCGAAGTCGAGCACTTTGACCAGCGGGGAGCCGTCGACGCGCGTGGTCACGAACAGGTTGGCGGGCTTGAGGTCGCGGTGCACGATGCCGCGCTGGTGCGCCTCGTACAACGCCTCGCAGGCTTGGATCGCGTAGTCGGCTACGTCATTGAGTGGAAGCGGCCCGTTGGCCTCGAGCAGCTCCTTGAGGTCGGAGCCGGCCAGGTGCTCCATGACCAGGTAGGGCGCACCCGAGTCGAGCGTCCCGAAGTCCATCACACGCGCGACGTGCTCGCTCTTGATGGCGATGGCCGCGCGGGCCTCGCGCAGGAACCGCTCGGCGGCGGCTGGATCCTTCAGGGCCGCGGGCAGCAGCACCTTCACCGCCACCTGCTGGCCGAGCTGGGCGTGGCGCGCGGCGAGGACCACGCCCATGCCGCCTGCTCCCATCAGGTGCTCGCAGACGTACTTTCCGCCGATCGTCTCACCAGGGCGCGGCGCGCCCTCTGGCCAAGAGGCCGGTTCGCTCGAACGTGGGGTAGATAACGGACGATCGGTCACGGCCCGAGCCTATCACCACCTCCCGCGGCGCACGAGGCTTTGCATCGGCGAGCTCGCAGCTCCCGCTGCAAGGGATGTCATCCGCCGCGTTTGAGCCGTTCGATCAACCTCTGCTTGCCGTAGCCCTATCCCAGAGAGCCATCACGCTTTCGCCCCCACGCCCACACCGCTCCGTACGAGTCGAGCGCGTAGGACGTGTCATCGCATTCTGCCGCCCGTACCACCTTGCCCAGACGGGCTACCTTGGTCGGCGCATTGGCAGTTGCCCCGGTGCGCCTGTCTGCACGGGGCGCGGTCAGCGTCTGCGGCCGTGGCTGTTGGGCCAGGCTCGTGCGGGTTCCCGCCGCTCCGCTCTGATTTCGGGGGCGCGCAGCGGCGCTATGACCGCTCGCGGCCTGAGCTGCGCATGATCCGCCCACACGATGTGGGCCGAGGGCTCGGCGCGGCCGAATTGTGCGTGGTATCCCGATTCCGAAGGACGGATCGGCGCCGGCTCGAGCCGGCCCACCCGCATCATGCGATTCGGCCCGAAGGGGGCGGGCCCCATCCGGTTCTCGCGCTCATCGTGGCTCGGCGCGACGATGACCGGGTTGGCGGCGTGCCGCATGCCTCTTCTTCCCCACTGCCCTTCGTGCTCGTGGCGGTAGTGCGCCAGTTCGGCAGGTTCGTGCTGGAAGATGACCCAGCCAGAGCCCTCCGGGTAGTACCACTGCCCATCGACGAAATACGCGTATCCGCCGTCGTAGTAGACGCTCGGATAGTCGTAGATATCGGGCGGAACATACGTCGCGTCGACGACGTCGTCGGCATAGACCGGACCGGGCGTGGCGACTTCGGCCATGCACCCGGACAGCAGGAGCGCTGCCGCGCCGATTACCACGAAGGCGAGGCCGCTCTTGATGAGCCCGCGGTGCTTCGCGAGGTGTTTTTGGACGGAAGACCCGTACGTGTCAATCATGATGTCCCCTCGGCAACACCTACGGGGGTGCTGCGGGAGATAACATGCGATGGCGCGCATATCTTCCCGACGCCCGCGGGCAGACTCGGAATTTCAGCGCTGGTGCCGGGGCGGCTCCATCGGCCACGCAACCGCACCGCCAACAAGTCTCCCTCACGCCCTCGCTTTGCGGGACGAGGCTCTCTTCCCCTCCCGTGGGAGAGGGGCCAGGGGGGAAGGAAATCTGTTCAGAGTCGTACCAGCGCTTTGAGCGCGCCAATTCTGGAAGCTCCCGGCTTGCCAGGGGGTCATGACCGAAGGTCCGACCCATACAAGCCTGGTGCGAAGCCCCAGGGACTGCGCGTGGGCTGATCGCGCTCGGGCTGAAGGCGCGACCCATGCGGGACGCGTGTCGAGGCTCGGACGGCGCGCTGCGCGTGGTACTCCCACTCGCTCACCCGCCCGGCTGCCACCGAGGCGACGATGACGACCCCCGCACCCGCGGCGACGGGTCGCCGCCTCCAAGAAGCAAGCGCGGGAATCTCGCGTCCAGGCTGGCGGAGGATGGGGTTGATTGTCCCTGCAATCGAATTGGACTATGCCTTCCGCCGCATGAAGACCATCGCCGCGGGAGTGCTCCCTTTCGTGCTGTCTTTGCTTGCCTCCGTGACGTCGGTGTCTTGCGGAGGCAAGGTGGCCGACGCATCGCCGGCGCCACCGCCATCGCCGTGCGACTGGGACTACCAGGTGCTCGACGAGTCCGATCTGCTCGCGTCGGCCTCGCTGCAAGTCGCTGTGTTCGACGAGGATTGCCCGACGCGCGACACGCTTGTCCGGGGCGACCTGTCGCAGGCCCGCGTGGTCGAGAGCGTGCCGTCGGGGCAGTCGTTGCCAACCTTCTGCGAGCTGCCGGCGGCCGTGTACTGCATGGTCGCCGTTGCCACCAGGGACTGCGCGGTCGTGGGCTTCGGCGCGACGCCCTTCGACCTGAGCCATCACAAGCACGTCACGACTGCGATCCAACCGGTCGACTCGCCGATCAGCCAGTGCACCGGAGCCCAGGAGTGCGTCAACGGTGCGTGCGTCCTGGCCGACGCCGGCGCGCCGGAAGGGGCGCCGGATGGTTCGAGCGGCCCATGGACGCTCGTCGCGGTCGGGCAGCTTCCCATGGGCACCGACCCGGGCGGAGCGCTGAGCTCGCTGTGCGCCGTACTCACTCCGGCCGGATTCGTGGTCACCTACCGCGACCACCACGCATCCGATGGGGGCGCAGATGGCGTGCGTGTGTTTGTCTCGGACGACGGCGCCATGGGGACAGCGACGCGATTTGCGCTTTCGTCGTGTTCCGGGGCAACGGATGCGGGCGGCGCAGCCGCTTGGAGCGACCTGGCCGCGACCGGGTTCGAGGCGATGCGCGAGCCCGCGTGCAGCGCGATCGACGCTCCGAGCATGCACGTCTCGCTGTTCGACGCGCACGGCGCGACGACCGACTCCGCCGAGTATCCTCTGCCTGACGAAATAAGACTCGCGCCGGTGCACGGTGCCGCGGCCGCGCCCGGCGGGCCTCAATTCCTGCTCGCCGGCGCTTCTTCGAGCGGAGGGAACCTGTACACGTTCGACGGGACCGTGGTTCAGTCGTCGATGACGCCCGCGGGTGCCAAGAGCTCCTACGCAGAAGTCGCTTCATCGGACAAGGTCCTGGCCGTGCTCGCCGACGATAGCGTTCACGGCGGGGTGACAGTGTCTGTCGCGACGCCGGGCTCCACAGCCGATCCAGCACTATTCGGAGCGGGGACCCTCGCCCACAACGCGGCACTCGTCGCTTGGGACGACCGGGTGCTCGCGACCCTGCTCGCGGGCGACCAGGTGCTGTGAGGTAGCTGGAATGCGGCGTCGACCGCGGGTGGGGGGGGCGCCATCGGCAGTGGCCCCCGCGATTCGGTCGATGTGGCGCGCTCACAAGATCAGGTCGTGGTCGGGGCAGGGAAGTCCGGAGAGATCACTCTTTGGATGATCGACGGCGCCAATGGCGCGCTTCAGGCGGGGCCATCGTCGCAGTTCGATCTGACGACCTTGATCGGTGCCGGCCCGCTTTCCGGCTATGACGGCAAGTCGCTGTCGATGGCGGCGGGACGCGGCCGTGTGCTCATCGCGTGGGCCGCAGAGGGGACAGGCAAACCGCCTGGGATGTACGCTCTTCTCGCGAATCCGAACTGACCGCGCCGTGCGCGGATAGAACGGCCCGACATCGACGTTTTCGGCCGCACCGGTTTGTGGTCGAGATGACATAGATCTCCGCCCGAAGACGATTACGTGCCCGGCCGGCCGGGTTGAACCGTTCGAAGCCGGCGATACGGTGGAGTTCGATCCAGAGCAGTGCGGCGCCTGTCATGCTACCACGGTCGCACGCAGGGATTGTCCCTCCGAGACCGGGAACTCCAAGCTCGACAAGGTCAGGGCCTGCCGCTCGAATCGCCGGACCGCTCTCTCTTCGGCCTTGACGCCACCCCAGGGGCGGTGCGGTATGATGCCTGCTCGCATACCCCGACGCTTCCCGCGAGCACGGGCTCGCACTCACGGGCCGGCCTTGCCAGCCCGCGTACGAGGGGTCGGAGTGGAACATGGCTTGGATCATGCCGGGAGAGATGGAACGATGAACGACGCCGCAAAGACGGCCTGCACCTTCCGCCGTGCGAGGGCGTCGCGAGTTACGGCGTTGGCCGTGGCAGCTATGGTGTTGTCGGTGGCTGCGATGGCGCGCGCCCAGGCGTCTTCGCCTAAAGATGCGGACCGGCTGTTCCGACAAGGCGTGGCGCTCGCGAAAAAGGGGCAGTATCAGGAAGCCGAGCGCGCCTTCCAGGCCAGCTATGACATTGACCCCGCCCGCGGTACGCTGCTCGGACTCGCCATGGCCGAGGAACGAGCCGGGAACCTCGTCGCGGCCCATGCCCACTATCGTCTGCTGCTTCGACGATCGCTGAAGGAGAACGACCCCGCGCGCCAGCGCCAGGCCACGGCGGGATTGCTCGCGGTCGAACCGCGCGTTGCGCGGGTCGTGATCGTGTCGGGATCGACGATCTCGCGTGACGCGAGCATCACGCTGGACGGCAAGGCGGTGGACCGCGACTCGCTCGGGGACACGATCGCCGTGGAGCCCGGCTCGCATGAGGTGCGTGTCACGGCGCCCGGCTTCGAGGACTTCACCTCCGCGGTGTCGGTCGAGCCGCGTGCGCAGCAGCGGGTTGATGTTAGTTTGAGCGCCACGAAGCCAGCCACGCCTGCGGTCGTGGCGCCCGCGCCCACGCCATCACCCGAGCGGGTCACCTCGACCCATGACGGTCTACGCGTCGCCGCGTACATCGCCGGCGGCGTCGGCCTGATCGGCCTCGCGGGCGGCACGTACGCCTGGACTCGCGCGAACAGCACCTACAGCGAGGTCCAAGACGCGTGCCCCGGCAACGTGTGCGACCCGTCGTTGCGCGACAAGGTCGACCAGGGCAAGTCCCAGGACAACTGGGCCAAGATCGGATTCGCCGTGGGGATCGTGGGGATCGCCACGGGCGTGACGTTGTACGCGGTCTCCCGCCGATCGTCGGATGCTTCCGCGGCACCCGTCGAATCGTCGGCGCGCCTGGTGTTCGGCCCGGGCTCCGCAGCTGTGTCGGGCACGTTCTGATCACCCGCTACTCGCGTTGCAGGTTGTCGAAGTCGGTCCGGCCCTTGGCCGGGCCGGGCGGAGCGACCTTCGGCGGGGCGCGGCGCGTGGACGCAGGCTCGGTGGCTCGCGTCGTTGTCGATGCTGGTGGCACTGCCGCTTGGCTGGAGGCCGCCGCCTCGCTGGAGCCTCCCGCATCGCTCGCGGCAGGCGCGGCGTTCGGAGCCTCGACCGCGGGCGCCGTGGACTCGGCGGCTTCGATCGGTGCGACGGCCGCTGCCCCTGATGTCGCCGCGGCGCTCACGCTCGATTGCGCCGAATCCGCCGACGCTCCCCATCCGCGCGCGAGCAATCCCAGGCCGAACGCGACCGCCACGAGCACGGCCACCAGGAAAATTATCTTGGCGGTGCCCTTGCTGTGCGGACGCGAGACGTCGTCGGGAAGATCGATCGAATCGGAGGGCGGCGTGTCGACGGGTGCGACGCGAGCGGGAGCGATCTCGAGCAGACCGCTCTCGGCGGCAGAGGTCTCGACGGGTGACAGGTCGACGAGTGCGCTCTCGACCGGTGCGATCCGACCGGATCCGGCCTCGGGGGGATCGCTGGGCAGCCCCGGTGCGGAGATCGCATTGACCCCGGAATCGGAAGCCAGAGCCACGGCGGCCAACGGCTCGCGGGGAGGCTGCCGCGGCCGGTCGGCTAGGCTGTGAACCGACACGCTCTCGATCTCGGCCACCATCTCCGCGCGCTTCTTGAGCTCGCGACCGGCGATCTGTTCGAGCCACGTCGTGACCTGGGACGCGGACGGCGGCACGACCGCCTTCTCGAGCTCCAGGGCCATCTCCCGCGCCGACGCATAGCGATCGTCCACCGACCGTGCGAGCCCCTTGGCGACGATGGCGTCGAGCACGCGAGGCACCGACGCGTTGACCGTGGAGACCGGCGGAATCTCGTCGTTCAAGATCCGAAGCAAGGTGGCCGCGGGCTCGTCGACCGGGAACAGCTCCTTTCCGGTCAGCGCCTCCCACAACAACACGCTGGCCGCGTAGACGTCCGTGCGGCGATCGACGCCGCGCAGCTGAAGCTGCTCGGGAGCCATGTAGCTGAGCTTGCCCTTGAGCAAGCCATCGCGCGTGGTCGACAGGCGGTTGGATGCCTTGGCGATGCCGAAGTCGAGGATGCGCGCGACGCCGTCCTGGCCGACCATGACGTTTTGGGGGGAGACGTCGCGGTGGACGATGCTCAGCGGCTGTCCTCGTTCGGACTTCGCTTCGTGGGCCGCGTGCAGGCCGTGCAGGATCCCGCTGACGATGCCGACGGAGATGCGGGGCGGGATCGCGCGCTTGGCGTGCCGGCTGGCGCGCATGAGCCTGGCGAAGGACTCCCCTTGCACGTACTCCATGACCAGGAACAGCTCGTGATCCATCGCCACGACATCGAGAACGGGCACGACATTGGGGTGCCGGATGCGGGCGGCCAGGCGCGCTTCGTCGAGGAACATGGAGACGAACTCGGGATCCTGGGCGTACTGCGCGTGCAGTCGCTTGATGGCGACGGTGCGGGCGAAGCCGGCGAGGCCTTCGAGCCTCGCGATGTGCACGGTAGCCATGCCGCCGCGCGCGATCGGATCGAACAACGCATAACGTCCGAGCACGCAGATGGGCGTCGCGGCTGGACTGCCGGAACCGCTAGCGCTCTTCGAATCGGCTGACGTCTCCATTCGGATGGTCCAACCCTATCACGGGATGCAGCGAAACTCTTGGGCGACCAACGGCCCCTGCACGAGAGCCGCGACGACGAACGCGGCACGGCTCTTCGGCGCGAGACCCATGATCACGGACAAGCCGCCATGGTCTCGCAGCCGTCATCGGGCTCCGGAGCTGCCGGGAGCGTGCAGTTGGAGTGGCCGGAGGTGCACGTGGAGTTGCACAGCCCGCCGGTGCACCGAAGGGTCTGCACGTGCGACGGCGAGCACGCGCGAAGGCACGCGCCGCAGTTGGCGACGTTGCTCGACGTGTCCACTTCGCAGCCGTCGGCCGGGTCGCCGTTGCAGTCCGAGTACCCTGCCACGCACGTCGTGCCGCACTGCCCGTTCGAGCACGTCGCGACCGTGCTCGCAGGGTTCGGGCACGCGTGGCCGCAAGCGCCGCAGTTCTTCGCATCCGAGCTGAAGTCAGCCTCGCAGCCGTCCGTGGGGTCGTTGTTGCAGTCGCCCCAACCGTTCTCGCAGTGGTCAATGGCGCACGACTGATTGTTGCACGCGGGCACGGCCTGGCTGGGCTGGCAGGCAGGACCGCACGCGATGTCGCTGCACCCATAGACGGGGTCGGCCCGTTCCACACAAGAGCCGTCGCACAGCTTCTGCGTCGAGCCGCAGTTCGTCGGCCCAGCTTCTCCGTCGGTGTCCGCCGACGAATCCGCCTCGCCATCTCCCGCCGCGCTGCTGTCGTCCGCCGTCGCTGCGTCGCCCGGGGTTGCCGCGTCGCCCGGGGTTGCCGCGTCGCCCGGGGTTGCCGCGTCGCCCGGGGTTGCCGCGTCGCCCGGGGTTGCCGCGTCGCTCGGGGTTGCCGCGTCGCCTGCGTCGCTCCCGCCGAAAGTGAAGTCGTCCCAGCTCCGGCCGCACGAGGCGAGCAGGAGCGCCGCGAACGCACCGCATGCCACCGCGCTCTTGCCAGTCATCGCTTGCCTGCCGTTTCCTGGCGTTCGCTCCCACGCGCCATGTGCGTCTTGCGTTGCTCCAGCAGTCCTGCGCGCCCGACGCTCGTCCATGGGCCTCGCGAGGTTGCCGTGCCAGGCTCGTCCGGATGACGCCGGAGAGGACGTGAGTCATGCGCGTGAAACGGTGCCACGGCCCGATTCTATGACGGGCGCATATTCGGCTGTCAACTGCCACAATCGGGAAAGCCTCGTATCGTCGGCGGTCGCGAGCCGGAGACGACGCGTGCTTGTCGGTCGCGATGGGACCGCCTACCATCTCGTCCCCATGAGTCGCCATCGCGTTGTCCCCGCTCTTGTCATGCTCGCTTTGTTCGGCACGTGTGCGCCATCGGCCATGGCGGGCCCGCTCGAGGATCTGCAGCCCGGTACCTGGTTCGAGGCGCCCGACTCCAACCTCGCGCCACACATGCCCCCGAGCACGGCCGACGATTGGAGCGGCCCGGCCAGTGTCATGAGCGCGTGGAGCGGCGGCGCCTATGACTCCAAGCGCGACCGGCTGATCATCTGGGGCGGCGGGCACCACGACTACGCGGGCAACGAGCTCTACGTTTTCGACATAGCAACCCTGGCATGGTCCCGGCTCACGGACCGGAGCGCGGACGTGGGCGGTGACGAATCCACCGGCTACTACCCCGACGGCTTGCCCAGATCGCGGCACACCTACGACTATATCCAGTACGTACCGGCCATCGACAGGTTCTGCTCCTTCGGCGGCACGGGGCTCTTTCCTTCCGGCCAGGGCGGCGTCTCCAACGTCGATTGCTTCGACTTCGACACGCTCGCCTGGGAGCGGAAGGCCGACGCGATGAGCGTGAGCATCGGCGCGGTGTCCGCGGTGGACCCGAATACGGGCCACGCCTGGATGCAGGGCGCGGGCAACAGCCTGCCGCTCGCCGAGTGGGACCCTCAAGCCGACGTCTGGACGCCCCATGTCAAAGAACCATCCGGATGGTTCTCCTACAACCATACAGCGGATATCGATTTCAAACGCCAGAAGTTCGTGGCGATCGGCGGCGGCGAAGTGGTCGTGTGGGACCTGACCAACCCGGCGGCGGACCCCGTCCGCCTCCAGACCACCGGCGCTACAACCATCCAATCGGCGGGCAATCCCGGAGTGGCCTACGATCCTGTCAGCGACCGGATGGTGGCGTGGAACGGAGGGGCGGACGTCTACACCCTGAATCTGGATACGGGCGAGTGGGAGGTTCACCCGCCGGCGGCGAGCAACACCGTCGTTCCGACCAATGCCGCGGCCAATGGCACGTACGGACGGTTCCGCTATGTGGCATCCCGGAACGTGTTCGTCGTGGTGAATGCCATCGATCAGGACGTCTACTTCTACAAGCTGTCGCCGGGTTCCGGCGTGGTGCCCGACGCAGGGATGGATACCGACGGACAGGCGGGAGCTGGAGGGAGCGCGCCCGACGGGCAAGCGGGAGAGGGCGGCAGCGCGGGGAGCGGGGTAGAGGCAGGGCTCGGCGGCGCGGGTGGCAATCCGGCGTTCGATGGCGGGCCCGAGGTTGGCGCCGACGCGGGCTCGACGGCGGGCAGCGGCGTGGCTCCCACCGGTGCTCAGGACAGTAGTGGTTGCAGCTGCCGGACTACGCCGCATCCCGTGCGGTGGCTGCTCATGGCTGGCTTGATCGGGCCGGCCTTGCTGCTCTCGCGACGTCGCCGGCGGGCGCGCTGACCCACGAGCAGTCCGCGGCGCGTCGCCGGATGGCGGTGCGACTGCGCGGCGCCGAAGTCCACGCGCCGGTCCCAGCGCCAGCCGTGCTCGCCCTTTTCGGAACCCTTGGAGCCGTCGGACTTGGTCGCGATGCGTCCTGCGTCGACACCGCGTTCGGTGAGGAACTTCTTGACGGCGTCGGCGCAGCATGTCCGGGGGGCGACGACCTGCAAGGCCGACACGGTGGCCGGGCCGGATTGCTTGTAGGGATTCGTCCGCGGGTCTGTCGGCTGCCGGCTCCGTTCCATCGGCTGCCGGCTCCGTTCCATCGGCTGCCGGCTCCGTTCCATCGGCCACCGGCTCCGTTCCGTGACTACGTGGGAATCGAGCCGCGGCTGTTCCGTTGCTTCTTGCCCTCGCGCGCCAGGATCCGGTCTGCCACGTCCGGGTACAGCCGCCGGACGCAATCCTCGCACAGCCCATGGCTGAATCGGACTTCCGAGCGTTCTTCCAGATAGGATTCGACCGATTCCCACTCACCGTGGGAGTCCCGTATCCGCTTGCAGCCGGAGCACATGGGCAGCAGCTTCGCGAGCGTGTCTCGCTCCCGTTCGCTGGCCAGACGGAGCTCGAGCTCTGCGGAAAGCTCGCTGTTGGCCGTCTGCAGCGCGCCGTAGGCCGCCCGTAAACGTCGGATGAGCGGGCGGAAGACAAAGGCAGACTTGCCGACGACGAGCAGAAGCGCGCCGGCCACGGCGAGCCTGAGCATCCACGCCAACCGGCGAGCCCGAGATTCGCGGTGCGCCTGCAGGCCGTCGACCATCGCGGTCACATCCCGCACATACCCGTCACACGCCGAATTGAGCGTCTCGAGGCGCGCGCCCCGGGTGTTGCCCGCCGTGTCGTCCCGCCCGACGGCCGCAAGCGCGGCGTCCAGCGCTTGCCCACTCGTCACCACCGCCGGCTCGTGGCCGCCCGCGCTGTCGACCTGAAGCGCCGAATCGCTTCGAGCCGTCGCCGCGGCCACCAGCGCGCTCTGCCCGGTCCGCCAGCGCGCCACCACGCGATCGAGCGCGCCGCGGGCCGTCGCCCGATTCGCCGGACCCGAAGCGTCCACCACCGCCGCGAGCCGAACCACCCGTTCGGCCAGCAAGCGCTGATCGCCGGCAAGATCGATCACCTCGGCGGTCGTGTCGAACTGCCGCTGCAACGCGTCGACGAGCGCGCTGCCGCGCACGAGGGCGGCGGCCAGGAGCAGCTGCGCGACGATGTACACCGCCGTTATCCGACGGAGGTGCAGCTCGGCTGACACGGGGCGCACGGTCATGTTTGCCTTTCAGTTTCGCAAGAGAGGACGAGGCACCCCGCTTGGCTCCCACCGTCCGTCCCGCTACGCGGGGCCGCGCGGACCTGTGCGGGAATCGCTGCCAAGCCAAGATCCATTCGTCGACTGCATGGGCCCGGGAACCGGGGACTCGGGCGCATACCTTCGGCGTGACACGGGCGAGCCTCGAGTCAAGCGGCAAAGGTCAGATTTGGATGATGTTGCGCGGCCGGGCATACCGCAGCACGTTCAAACAACCATGCAGCGTGTCATGTCCGGACAAGTTGTGGATCAAATGGGAGCCACGCGTGTTGCCCGCGCCCCGGCCGCTCGAATCCCTCAAGGGAACCGGACCAGGAACATCGAGGGCCAGGAGGGCCCGGCTTGCAGCGAGCCAGCTCCGAAGTCCAAAGTGCCCGTGAACGTACCCGCCAGGGTCAGGCCCGCGCCTTGTCGGTAGGACAACGCTCTCGCTGCCTGGGCGCCGGCGTCGCCGTAGCGACGACTCCAAAGCGGCTGTCCCGTGCTTGACCACGCCGCCACGAACACGTCCGTCCTGCCCTGGCTGGATAACGGTCCCTCGCCGAAGTCGACCTGTCCCTGGAATCCACCCGCCACGATGACGTCCCCCGCGGCGTTGAATACCACGCTCGGTATCGACGCAATCACCGGATCGTCGGGTCCGACCGGCAGCTGCTTGCTCCAGAGATAGCTCCCTTCGGAATCGAAGACCGCGACAAACACCGCCTCGGCGCCCGGGTCGTTCGCACCGCCGCCGAGATCCAGCGCGCCCGAGGACCGCCCCACGATGGCCAAGTGCCCCTGGGCATCGCTCGCGAGATTCGACACATACTGTTGCTCAGCATTGCCGAACGTCTTGCTCCAGCTCACCTGTCCGTCGGCGTCGAGCGCAAGCAGGAACCCGTCGCGTCCTCCCTGGCTCACGTACGACGAGCCGCCCAAATCGGCCGGTCCGTCGAACATGCCGGCGATGGCCGCGCCGCCAGATGGCAATGTCGCAACATCCTCCGCAACGGCCCAGCCGGAACCCCACGACCGGCCCCAGATCCAATTGCCCGCCGCGTCGAGCTTCAACGCAAATGCGCTGCGCGACCCGACACCGATGAGCACGTCGGAGCCCGACAGGATCGTGCCCTCGAACTCACCTGCGACGTAAACATTGAGGGAATCGTCCGTTGCGACTCCGTGCGCCTGCTGCACTCCTTCGTAGCCGAACGCTTCTGCCCATTGCACCGCGCCGTCCGCCGAGTACTTGGCAACGACCACGTCGTCCTCACCATTGCAGGTCAGCGTGGTGCTGCCCACGACCGTGTCCGCGCCCATCCACCCAGCAATGACAACGTCACCGGCGGAGTCGACGTTGATATCATCCACAGCTCCCTGCGATGTCGCGGCGCTGCAGATATCCGACGC
Source organism: Myxococcales bacterium (assembly GCA_021847645.1). Lineage (GTDB taxonomy): Bacteria > Myxococcota_A > Polyangia > Polyangiales > Polyangiaceae > JAJZQG01. Next base: position 2,038 of record JAJZQG010000152.1, on the reverse strand, counting down.
ACCGGACGACGAGTAGCCGACGAGGAAGCCGCCGCTGATCTGGTACGAAGACAGGCAGGACAGGTCGCACTGGCCGCCCACGTAGGTCCCTCCGACGAGGAATTCACCCGCGGCTGTCGTCGCGAGAGCATCGACGGTGATACTAGCGGCCTCCGCGCCAGCGGCGCCCGGGGGTGGCGCGCCGTTCGGGGCTGCTTGCCAGCTCGCCGTGCCTCCCGCGCCGCCCGTCGGCGCCGAGGCGTCCACGCCTCCACTGCCGGCCGTGCCGGCTTGGCCGCCGCCGGCCACAGCGCCATCCATGAAAATCGGACTTTGCCCCGCTGTCCCACCGACGCCCGCGGAACCGCCCGCGCCACCGGAAGGGCTTCCGGCATGGCCCGCGGAGATCGGCGCTCCGGCGTCCTCGGCGCTCCTATCGCCGAGCAGCACAGTCCCCCCGCAAGACGAAAGGGCAGCGCAGCCCAACCCGACGCTCCACAACACGGCACTTCGGTTCATCGTTATTCGCTCCCTTCCGGAGGAGAACTCTCGCCGATCGACACGCGCACCCGCTGCGCGAGCGGGCTATTCGGGTGGGCGTCCAGGAATGCTCGCCCCAACTCAGCGGCGCGCGCGCGATCTCCCGTCTCCGCCAGCGCCTCGATCCGAAGCGCCGCGGACTCGACGCCAAGCACGCCGTGCGGGTGATCCCTATCGCGCGTATCCAGGAGAACCAATGCCTCGTTCGCACGACCCGACCGCAACGCGGCCCGCGCGCCCTCCACGAGCGCCAGCTCCGCGGCCAGATCGCTCGGCACGGCCGTGCTCGACGACGCGGACGGCGCGGGCTCTGAGCCCGACGATGCAGTTCGGTATGTGGCAGTCGGCCTCGGCGCGAGGTGGACCGCAGGAGACGGCGCGGAAGCCGACTCGGCGGGCGTCTCCGCGTGCGCGGTCGCGGCCGGCTTCGGCGCGCTCGTCGCCAGACGCAGCGCGGGCCCGGCGGAATGCGCCGGCGCCGCGTCGTTCCATGAAGAACGAGAGCGGAGCAGTGTGCTCGCGCCGACGGCCACACCCCCGGCCATGATCCCGATTCCGATCCACTTGGCGAGCAGAGCCAGCGGCACCGTGCCCAGGGGCTTGCTGCCGAGCACACCGGTGCCGACCTTGGCCGCAGCCGCGGTCGTCGCCGCGGCCAGCCCCAGCGACGCCAGCGTCCTGCGTCGCGACGACGACGACGGCCGCTCCTGGCGGGCTGCTCGCACCAGCACGGCGCCGAGATCGTCGGGGGCCTCGTCGACAATGCGTCGCGGCTCGTTCATCTCGCCCCTCCTCGCCCCATACGCGCGCGCAGCCGCTGGACGTGATCGTCGTAGTGCTGCCTGGCCCGACGCACGCGCGAGGCGGCGGTTCCTTGCGGCACCTGGAGCGCTGCCGCCACCTCGTGCAGCTTGAAGCCCTCCAGCTCGAAGAGAACGAACGCCGCCCGAAGCTCGACCGGCATCGCGTCCAGCACCTCGTCGAGCAGCCGTCGCGCCCGCTCCTGCTCGAGCAATGCGTCGGGTCCCGGCGACGAATCCTCGATAGAAGGAAGGGCTCCCGCGCCATCCTCGAGCCTGCGTCTTTCCCGGCGCCGGCCCGCCAGCGCCACGCGCACCGCGGTCTGGAACAGGAACGCGCGCTCCTGCGTTTCCCCAATACGAGCCAGATGCTTCGACGCAACGAGAAAGCACTGTTGCACCGCGTCGTCGACGTCGCCCGTGGACACGCCCATGCGACGGAGCACGCGCCACACGAAGTCGAAGTGCGCGTCCACCAGCCGGCGCAACCGTCGGGCGTCCGTGGCCGGCTCGTCGGAATCGGACGAAACGTCCACCGAGCCAGCCAACATCCGCGTCGCGTCTGCCATCGTGCCCTATGTCCCGAGGGGGCCTAACGTAAGTGGGAGATCCCCCGGCACTGCCGGGGAGGCCTCCGTAGTTTGACATTTCCGGAAGTCATCCGGTGAACTCCAGGCGTGAGCCGGCCAAGGCACATGCAAGGAGTTCACATGGATGAC
>JAJZQG010000393.1 GCA_021847645.1 Myxococcales bacterium | reverse complement strand
ATGAGGATCGTGCAAGTCATCCACGGGTACCCGATGCGCTACAACGCCGGCTCCGAGGTTTATACGCAGACGCTCTCGCACGCGCTTGCCGCTCGCCACGACGTCTTCGTCTTCACCCGAGAGGAGGATTCGTTCGCACCGGATTACGCGATACGCGACGAAGCGGACCCCGACAACGAGAGGATTCGCCTTCGCTTGGTGAACATGGCCCGAGTTCGCGACGGATATCGGCACATCGAGGTAGATACCCGTTTCGCAGAAATGCTCGATGAGATCCACCCCGACGTGGTGCACATCGGCCACCTGAACCATCTCTCGACCTCGCTCGTCGAGGTCGCGGCGCATCGGGAGATTCCAATCGTCTTCACGCTTCACGACTACTGGCTGATGTGCCCTCGCGGTCAGTTCATGCAGACTCATCCCGCGAACACGTGGGACATCTGGGCTGCCTGCGACGGGCAGGAAGACGCCAAGTGCGCAGAACGCTGCTACGCCAGATACTATTCAGGTGCGCCGGAAGAACGAGCGATCGATGTCCGATACTGGACCGACTGGGTCGCGCGTCGGATGCGCCACGTGCGCGCAATGAGCGAGCTCGTCGATCTCTTCGTTGCCCCCGCCCAATACCTGTTGCGGAGATATCGCGATGCGTTCGGCATCCCCGAGGCGAAGCTGACCTTCCTCGACTACGGCTTTGATCTGAAACGGCTGCAGGGCCGCTCTCGCTCGAATGGCGAGCCGTTCACGTTCGGGTACATCGGCACCCACATTCCGGCGAAGGGCATCCATCAGCTCCTAGAGGCATTTGGACGGCTTCAGGGCGGAGCGCGCCTCCGTATCTGGGGGCGCTCGAGGGGCCAAGACACCGACGCGCTAAGGCAGATCGCGGCACGGTTGCCCGGAGATGCTCCGGAACGCGTGTTGTGGATGGGGGAGTACTGCAACCAGAGCATTGTCCCCGACGTGTTCAATCTGGTCGACGCAATCGTTGTACCGTCGGTGTGGGTCGAGAACTCCCCGCTGGTGATTCATGAGGCCCAGCAGGCCCGGGTTCCGGTCATCACCGCCGATGCGGGCGGCATGGCGGAGTACGTAGGGCATGAACGAAACGGCTTGCTCTTTCGCCATCGGGATGTGTCTTCGCTCGCGGAGCAAATGCAGAGGCTAACGGCCCAGCCTGACTTCGCGCGCAGGCTCGGCGCCCGCGGATATCTTCACTCGGCCACCGGTGACGTGCCGGATGTGGAGAGGCACGCTCTCGAGATCGAGCGGTTGTGTTCGAGCGTATCGAGACGCCGGCGGAGCTCAGCCGTGCGGGCGCTGCCGGGCCCCTGGAGAATCACCTTCGACACGAACCCCGACGAGTGCAACCTGCACTGCATGATGTGCGAGATGCACTCGCCCGAACGGGCAGAGCGGACCGGAGCGGAGCGACCCCAGCCACGACGAATGGCGTTTGAGCTCATCGAGCGGGTGGTTGCCGAGGCGGCAAGGCACGGGCTGCGAGAACTGATCCCGTCCACGATGGGGGAACCGCTGCTCTACGAACACTTCGAAAACATCCTCGACCTGTGCGCGCGAGTCGGCGTGAAGCTGAATCTCACAACGAACGGTACGTTCCCGCGGCTCGGAGCGGAAGCTTGGGCTCGGAGGATCGTCCCTATCTGCTCCGACGCAAAGATCTCATTCAACGGCGCTACCGCTGAAACGCAGGCGCGGATCATGCGCGGCTCGCGGTGGGAGCAGGTCGTGGAGAACATCCGGACCTTCATCGCCGTTCGCGACGAGCTTGCCGCTCAAGGCGGGAATCGGTGTTCGGTCACGCTCCAGGTGACATTCCTCGAGAGCAACTTGGGCGAGCTCCCGCAGGTGGTCAGGATGGCGGCAGAGCTTGGAGCCGATCGTGTCAAAGGACACCACGTATGGGTTCACCATGCAGGATTGCGCAGGGAATCCCTTCGACGCAGCGAGGATGCGATCGAGCGGTGGAATGCAGCGGTTCAGGCCTGTCGGCGGGCCGCGAATGAAGTCGTTTCGATACGCGGCCGCGGGCTCCGCCTTGAGAACTTCGAGCCACTCGGCGAGCAGGCAAGTCACGATATCGCGCCGGGCTCAGGCTGTCCGTTCCTCGGCCGAGAGGCCTGGATCAATGCGGAGGGGCGTTTCGACCCATGCTGTGCGCCAGACGCCCAGCGGCGGACACTTGGCGACTTTGGAAACGCCCAGGACTCGGGACTCATGAGCATCTGGACCGGCGAGCCCTACCGCCGTCTGCTCAAGACCTGGCACAATCGCAGGCTCTGCCTCGCGTGCAACATGCGGCGAGTGGAGGAGGTCGCGTCATGAGCTGGGAACGGATCTCCGTTGCGCCTTCGCGGACTCACCACCTCGTGGACGCCGAGCCACTGTATTCGGAGCGGTACGACGAGGTCCTCAGCTTTCACGCGCCGGGGCTGGCTGCCGTCCGGCGCGGCGCAGTCGCGTGGCACATCGATGCCAGCGGGAAAGCCGCATACGAGCGACGATTCGGGCGTACGTTCGGGTACTACGACGGACTCGCGGCCGTTGAGGGGGAAAGCGGCGCATGGCACATCGACACCGCGGGAGAGGACGCATACGCAGGCCGGTATCGCTGGTGCGGGAACTTCCAAGAACACCGATGCACGGTTCGTGGCGCTGACAACTCCTACTTCCACATCCGACGGGATGGGGCGCCGGCCTATTCGACGCGTTGGAAATACGCCGGCGACTACCGGGAAGGCGCGGCTGTCGTCCAAGCCGCTGACGGCCGAAGCACCCACGTCGACGCCAGCGGGGCCGCGATCCACGATCGCTGGTTTCTCGACCTCGATGCGTTTCACAAGGGCTTCGCACGCGCCCGTGACCAACGAGGATGGACGCACGTTGATCGTGCCGGTATGCCCCTGTATCAGCGGCGCTTCGCAGGCGCGGAGCCCTTCTACAACGGTAAGGCACGGGTCGAGCGAGAAGACGGCGGTTTGGAGGTGATCGACGAGGACGGCTCGACTGTCGTGGAGTTGCGGACGGCGCGGCGGAGCGACTTTGCGGCGCTCTCTGGCGACATGGTCGGCTACTGGCGCACCCAAACGATCGCGGTCGCTGTGTCGCTCGGCGTCCTGGAGGCGCTGCCCGGAAGTGTCGGTGACGTTGCCTCGCGGTGCGGGCTGGCCACCGAAAGCGCGGCTCGGTTGCTTCGTGCCCTGGGCGAGCTTGGGCTCGTCGCGCGCGACGGAACGCGCTGGCAGGCCACCTCGGCAGGAGGTTACCTGGAGCGCCGGAACCCGCTGACGTTGGCCGACGCCGCCCTCGAGTATGCGGGGCCACTGGGCCGACGCTGGGAACGGCTCGGGGAGGCCATACGCGCTGGGCAGGACTGGCGCGCGGCCGACCCGTTCATCGAAGTCGCTGGCGACGCGAAGAGAACGATCGCGCACCATAGGATGCTCGGAAGCTATGCGAGGCACGACTACGCCCCGATCGCCGAGTCGTTGGACCTCAGCGGCGTGCGGTTTCTGATCGACGCTGGTGGCGGGCTCGGCGTGCTGGCCGGAATGCTCGTAGAACGGAGTCCTGGGCTTCGGGTCCTGGTCCTCGAGCGTCCCGAGGTCGTCGCGCAGGCGCGCGGGATGGGCACGCACGACCGAGTTGAGTACCGTGAGGCCGACTTGTTCGAGCCCTGGAGCGCCGAAGCTGACGCGGTCGTGGTCGCCCGGGTTCTGCACGACTGGAACGATGAGGCCGCGCTCCGCTTGCTGCGGAACGCTCGGAGCGTATTGGGCGCAGGTGGACGGCTCTTCGCGGTGGAGATGGTCCTGGCTGAAGACGGGTTCGGCGGCGGGCTGTGCGACCTGCACCTGCTCGTCGTGACAGGCGGAAGGGAACGCACGGCCGGACAATTCCGCAAGCTTTTTGCTGACGCCGGATTCGATCAGATCGGAA
>JAJZQG010000151.1 GCA_021847645.1 Myxococcales bacterium | reverse complement strand
GCGGCGATCGTGTGCCCGGGCCGCCGGCCGAGGCGTTCGCGGCGTGCAAGAGCCTTTCGGAGGGCGCGGCGTGTACGGTGAAGTTCGGAGACAAGAGTGTAGACGGCACGTGCCGCAACGGACCGGACGGGCAGGGCGAGCAGGCGTGCGTGCCGGCGAACCTGCCGCCGCCTCCCCCGCGTGGCGATCGCCCGCCCGGGCCGCCGGCCGGAAGTCCAGGGGGCTCCGTTCCCGGGGGACCGTGATCGCGTAGTGAGCGTCACAGCGTCCGATGCAAGGCCGGTTGCGGAACCGCTGGTGCGCCGGTGATCATCACGAGGGGACAAGCCACAAGCCCAATCAGCTGTAGGGCGGACGTCCGCGGCGCGCGGCGATTGCCAGGGCGCTGGTGTCGGAGCCGTCGCTGCTGCTCGCGGACGAGCCGACGGGCAACCTCGATGCCGCGCGCAGCCGCGATGTGCTCGAGTTGCCGACGAAGGAGAATCGGGAGCTCGGAAGCACGGTGTTGATCGTCGGGCACGAGCGAGAGACGGCGGACGCTTGCCGCCGGATCGTCGAGTTCCGCGACGGTCATGGGTTGTCGGAGCGAAGGAGCACCCGGCCGTCCTGATCCCGGCGACCACCTGGACGCGGCGCCCGGGAGCCGGTGGGCGAGTCCGTGCGCGCCGACAAGGTCGCATGCGAGATCTTCGGCGTGCTCGCCGCCGAGCGCGAAGGCGGGATGGGCCAGGACCAGGACGATGCAACGTGCGGTCGCGTCCAGCGTGACTGCGCCCTACGGACACGTCTGCAAAACCGTCACGAACGGCGGCGCCGGGTTCGCGCACGTCGTGCACCGCAGCGCCAGCAGCCAGACCCCCTGGTCGGTAATCCCCGTGAAAGCCCCCTTCGAGCTGTCCAGGTCGGTGAAGGGGCTCGTCGTGCCCGACGTGACGCTCGCGGTCCATTCGTCGTCTGCCAGTTGCTCGATGTCCAGGAACCGCTCTTGCAGTTCGGCGACCGTCATCGAGGCATAGTGCGCGAGCATCACCTCGTCCACGTCGGTCGCCTCGAACTTCGAGCCGTCACCCTTGAGCGTGATGCCGGACCAGTCGGTCGTCAGGCTCGTTGTCGCGGCCGGGACCGAGAGCTTCTGCAAGGACTGGAGATCGACGGTGAAGGACAGCTTGGTGCTGTCGTTCCCGATGCTGAGCTGGGTGGAAGTGGCGGTCGGGTCGGGCTCGAGGAACGCCGCCATCCTGGTGCCCACGCCGGGCGTGGTCCCCGTGGCGAGGGTCAGCAGCCACACGCCGTAGCCTTGCTTGAAGTACGTGGTGATCCCGATGTCGTTCCCGAATACCGTGTAGTCGCTCAGGTGCACGGAGGTATTGCCGCTCAGGTTCACGGACAGATATGCGGTGATGTACGACTGGTCGAGCGTGTTCGTGCTCAGACGTTGCTCAACCTCCTGCTCGGTGAGGTTGTTGAGCACGATCAGGCCGGTGTAGTTCAGGTCCGTTGCCGGATTGAGGTCGTGGCCTTGCAGATCCTTGGTCAGTCCGCTCCAGTCGATGACTACGTCGCTGAACTCGGCGAGCGGATAGGGCTTGATGTCGAGCGAGCCGGTGAAGTCGTAGTTGTTGGCATTCGCCAGCTTGAGCGTGCTGCCGCCCTCGCAAGGCGTGGTGCCGGTCGCGCTGTCTGCTGGCGCGTCGCCCCTCGTTCCGCTGTCCGGGGAGGCCGCCGCGGCCGGGGACGAGCCGCTGCTGCTGCACCCGGCCAGGACCAGAAGGGCAGCCACGCCCGCCGACGCGATGGAGCGATGCTCACTCATACAAGGACTCCTTCCACGTCACGTAGCCCAGCGCACCGCCCAGCCCCAGGTTCAGCCTCCAGACGAGGTTGCTCGACGAGTCCACCTCGTCGACCTGGCCCGAAATGGCGAAGCTGACCAGGCGGTTGCCGTTGGGCAGGTGCAGCGCGTTTCCCATGCTGAAGTTGAAGAGCGTCGGCGATGGCGTGTACGACCAGACCAGCGTCATCAGCTTGGACGACTCGTCGAACGTGTACTCGACCGATCGCGAAGACATGCGCTGCTGAGGACCGTTGTCGAAAACCAGCAAGTCGTTGCCCTGGACCTGGAAGCCGTGCTGGTCCTCGTAGGGAGTCGTGCCACCGGTCGACACGGTGAAGTCGCTGTGGGTGCCGCCGAACGCGTGCAGGAGCTTTCCGGTCGCCCGGTCGATCTTCAGGATCGAGCCGAAGGTCTTGCTGCCCATGTAATAGACGTTCTCGTCCTCGTGGTACTCGAGGAAGTTGGCGTGGCACCACCCCGCGCCCTCGGGGATGGGCTGTCCGTCGTATTGGAAGTCGTTCCACACGCTGTATATCTCTGTCGTACTACCGTCGGGCTTGCGTTCCATCAGCCTGTCGCCGGCCACGGTCCTGCTGTCCACGGTCCGTACGTCGTATTCGATGTAGCCGATCGTGCCGTCGGGCAGGATCGTGAAGTCGTGGTGGCCGTTGGGAATCGATACCTCCTGCTCGTCCGACCCGTCGATGCGAACCTTGATGATCCGCTGGTTCAGGCTGCCGACCGTGCCGGGGCCGCCCGGATTGTCTCCCGTGCTGAGCAGATTCACGCTCCACATGTAGACCCACTGGTGATCGGCGGTCATCCGCGCCCGGCTCAGCTCCAAGTCGCGGTCCGGCGTCGGCGGCAGATACCACCATACGTAGTCCCCGTCGCTATCGAGGATGACCGCGGCCGGGGGCACCGCGAGCATCGTGGTGAGCATGAATCCCTGCGCGTGCTTGCTCGCGTCATTCATCGTGACCGACGCGGTCGGAAGCTTGGGCTCCACGTTGCCGGTCGTCACCGTCCGGCTTGCGCTGACGTAGGACTGCGCGCCGGAGCGCGCCGTGATGCGGAAGTGGTACTCGGTGCTCGGCTTCATGCCGATGAGAATCGTCTGCCACGGGCCGGCGCCGTCCACCTGCGCGGGAGCCGTCATGCCGTACGTGCCGCTCGACTTTCCGAAGTCGATGTGCGCCTCGTCAAGCGACGTCACGCCTTCGATGGACCAGGTTACCGTTGCCACCGTCGGGATCACGGAGCTCAAGGCCGTCGAGACGGAGAAGTGGTCGTCGATGACGGCGCCGCCCTCGGGCGAGACGCCGGCCTGCCCAGCCGCATCGGAGTTGCCGCCGCAGCCCGTCGCCGCGAGCGCGGCCAGCACGATCAGCCCGTGGCCGATTCTTCTCATCTTCGTCATGGACTCACCGCAACGTATCATGGCCGTCGCGCTCGCCGGTCTCGTGCGCGTCGCACCTGTGATAGCGCGGCGGCGATACAGGGGCCAGCGTTCCGAGCACCGGACGCCGGAGCGTGGGCGTCCCGGGACTCGGTCGCTGGGAGCCTCCTCAGGCCTGCGACGCGCGCGCGCCCTGGCCGGTGAACTGGCTGTTGTACAGGTCGGCGTAGAAGCCGCCCTGCCCGAGCAGCTCCTGGTGCGTGCCCTTCTCGATAATCGCCCCGTGATTCATCACCAGGATGAGGTCGGCGTCGCGGATGGTCGAGAGCCTGTGCGCGATCACGAAGCTGGTCCGGCCCTTCATCAGCCTGGTCATCGCGCTCTGGATCAGCGCCTCGGTGCGCGTGTCGACATTGCTCGTGGCCTCGTCCAGGATCAGCATCGACGGGTCGGCCAGGAACGCCCGGGCAATGGTCAGCAGCTGCTTCTGGCCCTGGGAGATGTTCGACGCCTCCTCGTTGAGGACCGTGTCGTAGCCGTCGGGCAGCGTCTTGATGAAGTGATCTGCATACGCCGCCCTGGCCGCTTCGACGATCTGCTCGTCGGTCGCACCGTCGCGGCCATAGGCGATATTGGCCCGGATGGTGCCGTTGAACAGCCACGTATCCTGCAGGACCATGCCGAACATCGTTCGTAGATCCCGGCGCTTCATGTTTCGGATGTCCGTCGCGTCGACGCTGATGGTGCCCGCGTGGATCTCGTAGAATCGCATCAGAAGGTTCACCAGCGTGGTCTTGCCCGCACCGGTCGGGCCCACGATCGCCACCGTGCTGCCCGCATGCGCCTCGAGGCTCAGACGCTCGATGAGCGGCTCGTCGGGCTTGTAGCTGAATCGCACGTCCTCGAAGCGGACATCGCCCTTGGGCGCGGCGAGCACGACCGATTCCTTGGGCTCGGCAATCTCCTCGGGCTCGTCGAGGACCTGGAACACGCGCTCGGCGGCCGCCATGGTGGACTGCAGCACGTTGGCGATGTTGGCCACCTGGATGATGGGCTGGGTGAACGAGCGCATGTACTGGATGAAGGCCTGGATGTCGCCGATCTCGATCTTCTTCTTGGCCACCAGCAGGCCGCCCACCAGGCACACGAGCACGAAGCTCAGGTTGTTGACGAAGTTCAGGGCGGGGAAGATGACGCCGCTCATGAACTGCGCCTTCCAGCCGGCGTCGTACAGCTGCTCGTTGATGCCGCGGAAGGTTACGATGGAGTCCTGCTCATGGCCGAAGGCCTTGACGATCTTGTGCCCGCCGAACATCTCCTCAACATGGCCGTTGAGCTGGCCGAGGATGCGCTGCTGGTCCACGAAGTACTTCTGGGAGCTCCTGGCAATGAGGGCGGTGATGATGCCCGAGGCCGGCAGGGTGAACAGCGCGATGAGCGTCATCACCGGGCTGATGGTCAGCATCATGACGAGGATGCCAATCACCGTCACCAGCGAGGTGATGAGCTGGGTGAGGCTCTGTTGCAGCGTCGTGGCGATGGTGTCCATGTCGTTGGTGACACGGCTCAGGATATCGCCATAGGGACGTTGGTCGAAGTAGGACAGGGGCAGGCGGTCGAGCTTGCGCTTGAGATCGTTTCGCATGTGGAACACGGTGTTCTGCGAAACGCTCGACATGATGTAGCTCATGACGAACAGCAGCAGCGCGCTGATCAGGTAGAGCACCACCATGATGCCTAGGATCCGACCCACGTAGGCCAGATCGAAGACGGGAGGCGGGTGGGCCTTGATCCGGGAGATGACCGCGGGCGGCTCGTGGCGCTCCAGGGCCAGCTGGAGCTTGACGAAGAACATCAAGCGGGCGATCACGCCCTCTGCCAGCTTGGTGGTGGCCTTGCCCATGACCTTCGGGCCGGCGATGGAGAACGCGGTGCTGGCCACCGCCAGCGCCGATACCACGAGGAAGCGGCCCGCCTCGGGCCGCAGGTATCCGGCCAGGCGCACGAATGCCTTGCGGAAGTCCTTGGGCTTCTCGACCGGACCGCCGGCGCCCATGAAGCCGGGCCGACGCCCGAAGGCGGGTTGGGTGCGCTCGCGGGTCGGCTCGCTCATCGCGCCATCTCCTCCTCGGAGAGCTGAGACGCCACGATCTCGCGGTACACCTTGCAGCTGTCCAGCAGCTCCCGGTGCTTGCCGATGCCCACCACCGCGCCCTCGTCGAGCACCACGATTCGGTCCGCGTCCATCACGGTCGAGACGCGCTGGGCCACGATGATGACCGTGGCCTGTCCGGTCTCCTTGCGCAGCGCCGTGCGCAGCCGCGCGTCCGTCTTGAAGTCCAGCGCCGAGAAGCTGTCGTCGAAGATGTAGATCTCGGGTCGTCGCACCAGCGCCCGTGCGATGGACAGGCGCTGCTTCTGGCCGCCCGACAGATTGGTCCCGCCCTGCGCTACGGGGGAGTCGTAGCCCTGCCCGAGTTGCCCCACGAACTCCTCGGCCTGGGCCACCTGCCCGGCATGCGCCACCTCGTCGTCCGTAGCGTCTTGCTTGCCGTAGCGGATGTTGCTCGCGATCGTCCCGCTGAACAACACCGGCGTCTGCGGAACGAAGCCGATGCGCGCGCGCAGCTCCGGCTGGCTCATCTCCCGCACATCGACCCCGTCGACCGTCACGCTGCCCGACTCTACATCATAGAACCGCGGAATCAGGCTGATGAGCGTGGACTTGCCCGAGCCGGTTCCGCCGATGATCGCCGTCAGCTCCCCCGGGAACGTCGTGAAGCTGACGTTGCGGATGGCGGGCTCCTCCGCGCCCGGATAGCGGAACGTGACGTTCCTGAGCTCCACGCGTCCTTTCACGCCGGCGGGGCTTCGGCTCACCGCGGGATCGACGATGCCGGGCACGAGCTCGAGCACCTCGTTGATGCGCACGGCCGAAGCCTGGGCCCGCGGCATCATCACGAACATCAGCGTGACCATGATGATCGAGAACATGATCTGCATCGCGTACTGGATGAACGCCATCATGTCCCCGAGCGTGAGGAAGTTCTGCGCGATGTACTTGCCGCCGAGCCAGATGATCGCGATGCTCGTGACGTTGAGCATCAGCATCATGACCGGCTGGATCGCCGCCATGATCTGGTTGACGCGGATCGAGATGTCGGTCAGCTCCCTGTTGGCGAGCCGGAACCTCTCCGACTCGGCATCCTGCCGATCGAAGGCACGGATGACCCGGATGCCGACCAGGTTCTCGCGCAGCACGCGGTTGACCGTGTCGAGCTTGGACTGCATCGTGCGGAACAGGGGCACGATGAGGGTCGCCAGCGTTGCTATCACGGCCAGCATCACGGGCAGCACCAGGGCCAGGACCCAGGTCAGCGCGTGGTTCTTGCCGTAGGCCAGCATCAGGCCTCCTGCGCACATGATCGGCGCGTAGACCATGAAGCGCATGGCCATCACCAGCAGCGTCTGGACCTGCGTGACGTCATTGGTGGTGCGCGTGATGAGCGAAGCCGTTCCGAACCTGTCGAACTCGCGCAGTGAATAGGCCTCCACGCGGCTGAACACCCGGGCGCGCACGTCGCGGCCGAGGCCCACGGCCACCATGGACGCCAGGTAGGCGCTGACGATGGAGCAGACCGTGCTGACCAGGGCAGCGCCGGCCATGTACGTGCCATAGCGCCAGATATACGCCGAGTCGCCGCGCACCATGCCGTTGTTGACGACGTCGGACATCAATGTAGGCAGGAACAGCTCCGCCAGCGCCTGGCCGAACAGGAACACCACGACCAGGAGCACCAGGCCCAGATACGGTTTCAGAAACGCGAGGAGCTTGAGCATGAAAAGCGCTGCAGGAGCGGGCTGATGTATAGGCCGGTGGGCGGATCAAACTAGGAGCTAGGAACAGGAACCGGCAACCGGGATGGAGGAATGAAAGACACGCGACGGCCGCCCTTCGGCCAGGCACGATTGCGGCAAGTCCGATGTGCATTCCGTGCTCATGTTCGTCTTCCTAGTTGCTAGTTCCTGCATCCCCGAACCGCGCCTTTCCCATGCGTCCGGAGATCCTCACCGCATCCGCACCGGCGTCCCTTCGCCGAGCGCATTGACGTTTGTTTCGGCCACCGCCTCTCCGGCCGCGAGCCCGCCCAGGATCTCGATGCCGTCGGGCGTTCGCAGCCCCGGCGTGACCACGCGGCGGTGGGCGACGCCGCCGGCGATGACGAACACGTAGTGCTCGCCGTTGCCCTCGAGCACCGCCTCGGGGGGCACCACCAGCCCGGGCTTGCCCGATACCTCGATGGAGGCGTGGGCCGACACGCCCGCCATCACCGTCCCGTCGTTGGGAATCGAAACCTCGATGGGGAAGACCTCGCCCGTGCTCACCGCGATGGGGCCGAGCGTGGTGATGCGTCCCGGGAAGGGCTTGCCCGGGAAGATGTCCACCGTGACCCGCGCGGCCTGCCCAAGCGACAACAGCGGAAGGACCTCCTGCGGTATCGTGCTCCTGAGCTTGAGCACCGACGTATCAGAGACGCTGATCACCGGCGCACCGGGCGTGACGAGGGCGCCCAGGCGCGCGGTCATGTTCGTCACCACGCCGTCGATGGGGCTCTTGATGGTAGCGTCGTCGATCTGCACGCGCAGCGTCTGGATGCTCGCCTGGGCCTGCCGGACGGCGGCGTCGACCTGGTCGAGCGCGGGGCCGGTGGCGCTCGCGTAGCGGCGCCGGGCCGTGTTGAGCCGGTCCGTGGCTTGGTCGAGTTGGTTGTGCGACGCGGCGCCGGTGTCGAAGAGCGTCTTGGAGTCGTCATAGTCCTTCTGGGCCGCGTCCAGCTCGATCTTCGCCACGGCTTTCTGGTTGCGCGCCAGCTCGGCTTGGGCCCGGGTCGCCGCCAACGCTGCTTGCGCCTGGTTGAGCTGCGCGTGCAGCGTGTCGGTCTCCAACTCGAACAGCAGATCGCCTGCCTTGACCCGCGACCCTACATCCACGGGCAGGGTCTTGACCCGGCCGGCTACTTGGCTCGCCAGATCCACGCTGACCGTTGGCACCAGCACGCCGACCAGCGCCACGGTGGCGTGAAAGGGCGCCGGCTGCAGCGTGACCGCGTGCACCTCCACGGTGGGCGGGCCCGACGGGCGGGTGCAACTGGCCACCAGCAGCGCTGAAAGCAGCAGCGCCGTGCCGCGTAGCGTGAGCCGGATGAGCCGTCGGCCAAACGTCGCGTGGGTCGAACGCACGGAGCAGACTTTGATATGGAGGCGCCTTGTCGCAGAATGCATTCGAAGCCTCCCCTCTACTGCCGTGTGTGAACCCGGACGGTGGCGTTCATTCCGGGCATCACCTGCGTATCGCCCAGGTCGGCGATCGAGATCTTCACCGGGATGAGCTGCGTGATCTTGGCGAACTCGCCGCTTGTGTTGAACGACGGCAAGGGATTGAATGCTTGCTGCGTTGCCTGGCCAATCGTCTCCACGTAGCCGTGGAAGTGACGGCCGGCCCAGGCGTCGATGTCGACGTCCACCGGCTGCCCCGGGCGAATGCGGAAGATGTCCGTCTCCTCGACGTTCGCCTTGATGTAGGTATGCCCGGTATCGGCAATCGTCGCGATCTCCATCCCGGGAGAGACGACCTGGCCGTCGATGACGCTGGACTGAACGACCCGGCCGTCCAAGGGTGAGCGAATCTCGACCTTGTTGATGAGCGCGTCGGCCGTGTTCGCCAGCCCCTGGCTGCTCAGGGCGGTGGAATTCACGAGCATGTTGACCTCCTGCCGTCCCAGGACTTGCCCGAGCTTGACCGTGTCGCCCTCCTGGACCTTCCAGCTCTTGAGCCGCCCGGTGACCTCGGGCGTGATGGTGATCATGTCGGCCGTGACTTGGGCGTCGTCGGTGGTGAAGTACTCGTAGTTGTCCCAGAGAAACCAGGCAACGCCGCCGAGGCCGGCCAGCACGAGCAGCGGAATCACGATCCGCAGGATCTTCTTGAAGCGGTTCATCGCGCGCCGCCTTCCGGGGAGGCGCCGGCGGGCGCCGTCTTGGCGAGGATCTCGCGCACCCGCAGCAGGCAGGTCTCCAACTCGGCCAGCTCCCGTGGCGGCAGCGTCTTGAGCTGTCCGGCGAGGGCGCGGCGAGCGTCCCGGCGCACCCGGCCGAGCATCGCGTGGCCCGAGCTGGTCAGCGCCACGCGCACCACCCTGCGGTCCTCGGCGTCGCGGGAGCGGTCCACCAGACGTTGCTCAATGAGCCGGTCGACAATCGCGGTCAGCTGCTGTTTGGAGACGCGCATCTTGTCCGCGAGCTCGGACATCATGACCGGATCGGCATGGTGCGCGAGCAGGCTGAGCGCGAAGAACTGCTGGGGAGCGAGCCGGGAGCGAAGGGTCTGCTCGGCGGGCTTCATCAGCTGCTCCCGCATGAAGGGCAGCAGCGTCAGGAGGCTTGCGGCGGCGGACTCGGCCCGGCTCGAGCGCGGTGAGGTGGTGGACGACGGCATGACCGCGGCAAAGTAGTCACGCCCTCTGAAAAGTAAATAGCTATGGACTATCCAACGTCACTTCGCATCGACCGAGATCACAGCGCGAGCCAGCCGCGGCGAAGGAATTGGTGCTCCTACGGGCTGCCCTTGTCGGTCGGGTCGGTGATGTGACCCAGGAACAACACGGAGCCCGTCGGCTCGTCGACAATCGCCACCACGAAGGGCTTGTCGACGTTCATCGCCACGGGCGGAGGCGGTATGGAGCTGTTGCCTTCCATGATGACGGCGGTGGCCGCCGCCGCTTCCACGCCGTTCTCGTCGACGGCCATCATGGCCTTGTGAATGATTTGGCCGATGTAGAGGCGCTCGTCGTTGGGCGGCGTCTTGCACATTCCGTAGAAGTCTGCGGCGCCCTGGTCGAAGGCTTGCACCATGCCCAGGGCCTGGAAGATGTCCTTGAGCTTGATGGAATCCGACGTAAACGAGAACTTGGGCAGCTTCAGAGCAACCTGTGCCCCCGCGCGTCCCTGCCACGCAGACTTCCAGTAGCTGGCGTCGAGCCCCGACTCGAACGACTCCAACGTGCCCTTGGGTAGGGCCACCACGAGCGAGATCTGCCTGCCCGCCAGCGGCAGCGACACGATCTGCGCGTTGTCGTCCTCGAAGTACGAGAAATTGGCTTCTTGCGACATGTAGTCCGCAACGACCGTCGTCCCGTCGGCCTTGTGGAAGTCCCCCTGCTGCGTGGCAGCCTTCTGGAAGGGGCTCTCCCACGGCATCTTGAGGTGCATCGCATTGACCAGCACCATCCGCGTCGCGTCGTCGAGGGCGCCGTCGGGCAAAAGATCGTTGATCTTGTCTTGGGTCTCCTGGCTCACCCAGCTGTTGATGCGCACGCGCTCGACGTCGAACTGGTGGATGAAGTCCGCCAGGTAGACGCCGGTGCCGTAGTTGGCTGCGAGGGTATCGAGGAAGGGCTGCTCCCAGGTGTAGCTCTGATCGCCCCAGACCGAATTGACGACATGAAGGCGGAAGTCGTCGGGCGCCGGCGCCGGCTCGCCCGCCATCTGGGCTTTCTGCTGCTCGGCGGCGAGAGCGTCCGCTGCGCGGGACTCGAGCGCTTGGCTCAACGCATTGTGCCCGGCATGCACGTCCAGCCCGGGAGCGTCCCAGTGCAGCGTCTTGGCCATCTCGGACGCCGTGGTGTTCTGTGCGCCCGCATAGGTCATCGACAAGGCCAGAGAGACGCTCAGCGGCGACAGGACCGCGTTGCGAGAGGCGGCGTCGGCTCGGACCTTGCCATACAGATCGAAGGCAAAGGCGTTGTCGCCCTCCACGACGCCGGCGAGCGTGGCGGCAGGAACGCTGGACGCCTGCTTGCGCGGGACATCCGAGGTCGCCATGGCGGGCGTGCCCGGACCGGCGTCGGTTCCCGGGCCGGCATCGTCGGCGGGGTTGGGCTGGGTGCCCGCGGGGTTGGACGAGTCGGAGTTGCCGCCGCACGCCGCGAGGGCGACGGCGAACAGGGCGGTGAGACAGGCATGGTGGGTCTGCATGGTGAGGCCTTGGAGCAAGCGTCGTGCCGCGACGCGGGCGGCGCGGATCTGCCGGGAAGATGCGGACTGCGCGCCATGCCGTCGCCTGCGGTCAGGCCCGGATTGTCACAGGGTGGCACAGCACGGTGACCGCGGAGTCTTGCTCGCGGAGAGGGATAGCCTCACATCGCGCGCTCGTTGGCCGACCGGATCGCCCTGGTCTGCGCCGCGAGCAGCGGGTCGTTCGCACGATCTTGAATGGTTACCAGCGTCTCGTCAGCGTCGTTGTCCCGTGCCCTTGAGGCCAGCAGCGACGCGACATCGGCTGGAGCCGCGAAGGGGTTGAATCCGGCAGAAATCGCCACGGATGATACGGAGGGGCACGAAGAGCGCGCCCCCTTCCCCGTACCTTCCGTGCTGTCTTGGGGCAAATCCCGTCGCTTGGAGCGCGGTCGACCCGTTCGGCGTTCCAGCGCCCTGGAAGCTGGCGTGGGTGGCGATTTTCGCGACTTCGAGCTATGCGTGGGCGCAACAGGGCCGCGCCATGACCGATGCCGTCACGACGATCCAGACACCGACCACGCCTCGCTGGCTTCGCGGGCGCGTCGTCGAGCTGCGCAACTGGCTTCTCGTGGTCGAGAGCGGTCCGGAGGCGGGCCGGCAGTTCGGTCCCTTCGGTGAGCAGGCGACGATCGGGCGCGAGGACTGGTGCGACATCGGGCTGACCGACCCGCGGGTGAGCAAGCAGCACTGCGAGATCACGTGGACGCGCGAGGGCCTTCGTCTCCGCGATCTGGGCAGCACCAACGGCGTCTACTGGGCGGATGCGCGGGTGTACGACGTGGTGCTCCCGAGCGAGGCGCGGCTGCGGCTGGGCTCGACGATTCTGCGAGTGGTCATCGAGCAGGGCACGCAAACGCAGACGATTCCGAATGTGGATGCGAGCGGCATGCTCGTGGGCTCGAGCGCGCCGGCCAAGCGGCTGTTCAGCATGATGCAGCGGCTTGCGCCGCGAGAGATTCCGATTCTGTTGCTTGGTGAGACCGGCACGGGCAAGACCGCGGTAGCGCGGGCCATGCACGCGATCAGCGGCCGCGGGCAGCGGCCGTTCGTCTCGATCAACTGCGCGGCTGTGCCCGCCGAGCTCATCGAGAGCACGCTGTTCGGTCACGTGCGCGGTGCGTTCACCGGCGCTCACCGCGACACGACGGGCCTCTTCGAGCAGGCCGCGGGCGGCTCGGTGCTGCTCGACGAGATCGGTGAGATGCCGCTGGCGCTGCAGGCCAAGCTCCTCAGCGTACTCGAGAGCGGTGTGGTGCGGCCCGTCGGCAGCGAGCGCGAGGTTCCGGTGGACTTGCGCCTGTTCAGCGCGACCAACCGGAGCCTGGTTCACGAGGTGAGCGCCGGGCGCTTCCGCCAGGATCTCTACTATCGAATCGCGGGCATCGAAATCGCGGTGCCGCCGCTGCGGGACCGGCTGGCGGATCTTCGCATGCTGGCCGAGTGGTTCACGCTCAGATGCGGCAATCAGCTTCGCGAAAAGGGCGTTGCGTGCGGCGTGACGGGCGTGTCCGACGACGCGATGCTGCTGCTCGAGCAGCACACGTGGCCGGGCAACGTGCGCGAGCTCGAGAACGTGATCTCGAGGGCTGTCGCGATGGCTGAGTCGGACACGATCATGGCCGACGACGTGCTGCTGACGACGTGGCAGGCGGGCTATGACGAGCTGTCGACGCCCGCCGTGCCGTCGGTGATTGCGGCGCCGCCCGCGCCGGCGGGGCGTTCGCCGACGGGGGTGGTCTCGTTCAAGGAGTTCAAGGAAGCGTTGCTGGCGGCGCACGCGAGCGTGTACTTTCAGAGTCTGTTGGCGCAGACGGGAGGCAACCTCACGCGTGCGGCGGAGCTCAGCGGGTTGTCGCGGGGCTATCTGCGGGGGATGGTCAGGAAGTACGGGATGTGAACGGCGGCGGCGAGCTGGGGTGAAACCGACAACTGGCCGGAAGCCACGCACCGGACCTCGTCCGCGCATCGCGTTTTCCCTGGTACCCCCGGGCGGAGTCGGACCGCCGGCCAACGGTTTAGGAATTCGTCTACGGGGGTAATCACGAGTCATGTCGTAGCCGACGAAAGCGTCGAGAATCTACGGCAAAGTGGCTCTGAACGTGTCATGTCAAGCACAATCGACATGGCTCGACAAAGCCCGTCAAAGCCGTCCAGATACTCCCGGGGACAATTGAACGGGACGAATGAGACAGACAAGCCGGGAGAGTCTGGACCCGAAATGTTTCACGGCAGCGGTCTGGACGGCGAACCTGTAGCCCTCTGGCTTGCCACGGTGGAAGGCGCGTTGTCGCTGCTCGACGCCGGCCGTAAGACGCTGGCCCGGGCGACGCTGGTGGAGTTGCGCGACGAGCTGCGCGAGGCGATGCCGCGGCAGGGGGAAGTGGTCGATATCGCGGGGAGGCGCACGCGGGGGTAACATAGCTGCGCCCTGGTCCACTTTGGCCGGCGGAACCAGGGCGCGAAGGACGAACGATGGTGAAGGTAGCGAAGGGATTCGGTGCGCGCAAGGTCGTCGACCTGGCGAAAGAACGAACGCGACGGGGCAAGCCACCAGCAAGCGCGCCGCGACCTGTCGAGCCTCTACAGGTCCGAGTTCCGGCCGATCGCATCCCGAACGTCTTGGAGCTGTACTCGCACGACGGCGCGATCATGGAGCAGATCGAAGCCGCCAAGGTGGCGATGCACCCGCACGACGGACACGCGATGCCATCCGACGAGCTGTTGCTGCGCGCTTACTGCCTCGTGGGGCGGATCGACGATGCGTTGACGAACGCGGACGATCCGATCTGGCCGGCACTGGCGGCAGTGTTCGACCACATGAACGCGATGCGAACGGATGCAATCCGCGCTCGTGGCTGTCTCGCCGCGATCGAACGTGCGCTCGAGATCCCGATGGAGGCTCGCGAACGTCGCATCGGCTTACAGCAACTCCGTCTCGAGTTGGAGTTGCGCGAGCCGCGCTTCGCTTCCGTGCCCGATGACGTGATTTACGATCAACTGCTACGCGCGCAGCCCGCGAGCCACTACGCGGGGAAGAACATCGGCCGCAACATGCGCAGCGCACCAGCCGTGTTCATCGTGCTCTGTCTCGCCGCTGGTGCGTTCGGTGTGCCGCGCGCTGAGGCTCCGACGAACAAGCAGATCGCCAAAGCGAAGGACACGATCAAGGGGCTACTCGCTCGTAAGGAGTAGCGTCCGCTCACCCTTCCGTCGAAAGGGGGAGCGCCGGCTACCCTTTAGGAACAGGGCAATTCAAGGCGCATGAATGTCTGGCAAGGAGCCCGACGTTCATGACCGACCGAATCCAGACAACAGTGGGCATCGACCGCGCGACGCTGGCGCGGCTGGAGGAGCTGCGGACGCGGCTGACGGTGGGGCGCATTCGTCCGTCTCTCGCCGAAGTGGTCCGCGAAGCTCTAGACCGAGGGCTTGTTGCGATGCTCGAAACGGGGCGTCCGCAATGACTCCCGTCGCGTGGATCGACAACGGCAAGGTCATCATCGAGGCGAGCGCGCTCGTAGGGCTGCTAGGTGGCACCGTAGCGGCGCCCGTCGAGTGGTACGACTCGCAGTCCTATCCCCACGGCCCCAAAGCGTTCAGGCGCCACGTCCGCGCTGGGATGAAGGCTGTTCGCGTCGGTCGTGGCTACCGCGTTCGCGTCGAGGATGCTGAGGCGTTCTGGACGACGCTGCGCACGCTCAAGAAGGGCAAGTCGCGCAAAGTCGAGACGCCGGCTACGGCGAGTAGTCCAGTAGCGCAGCTCGCGCGGGCTGGAATCAAGGTGCGACAGGACATGATCAGCGGCGTGCCGCTGCGAAAGGCGGGTGCGTGATGACCCGACACGAACGACGCCAACAAGATCGCGCTCTCGCCAAGCTCCAAAAGGCGCGCCGCGCAATGCAGGCTCGATCCGCCGGCTTCTGGGGCGACGAGCCTCCCTGGCTGTCCCGTCCGAGTCGCGCACGCGCGGCCGATCTGGGTGTCGTCCCCGGCATTCCCGGATTCGACGACGCATGCCGCAGCGCCTGGACGGTTCTCGATGATCTGATCCAATCGGCGCGAGGCGATGATCAGCTTGACCGATTCGTCGGTGTGTCGCTGCTGCCGGCGGATGCGCCCTGGCCCCCGACCCCACGCATGCAGGTGCAGCCGCAAGTGTGGCTCCCGATGGTGATGGTGATCGGGATCCTGGAAGCCGAGGGCAACGAGCGCCTCGCATCGATCCTTCGGCGTTGTCCGCTCGATGCGATTCCCCTCGCTACGTGGCGCGAGCCCGACGACATCCACGTGAGTGCAGGACAATTTCCTCCGTTTTCGGGGAACGGCGCGTGGGTCCGGGGAGGTGTCGCATGAGTCTCCCGATCCTACCCTGGCGCTGGCGCTCGCCCGAATGCGACGAATGCAACGCCTACGGACCGACCGAGTTCACCGACGTGTTGCGCCGCACCCTGATGGGCCGCGCGTACGAATGCATCCTGTGTGAAGCGCGGCAGACGATCGCGTGTTCTGCGATGCGTGCGGAAGCAGTCCGCAGAGGGAGGCGCGCACCATGAAGCGGCGCACCGACCTCGACGCGCTCCGACAAGAGCCCGGCTTGTCCGACCCCGCCCGCGTGCTGCGCGGTCTGAACCTGTCGACATCTCACCGCCAGAAGAACGGGTTCTTCATCTGCTGCCCATTCCACAAGGAAAACACGCCGTCCTGTTCAATCCAGAAGGTCGACGGCGTGCTGCTGGTGCACTGCCTGGCCTGTCATGAGTCCGGCGACGTCTTCAAGCTGATCGGCGCCGTACGAGGGCTGGCAGACTTCCCGCGCATCATCGAGGAGGCGCGCTCGATAGCCGGCCTTCCTGCTACCGCGGATGATGATGAGCACGACGAGCCCGACGAGCCGAAGCAGGAAGCGCGCAAGGTCACCACCGTTGTCTTCCACGCGATCGTGCGGCCCTTGCTTCACCTTGGCCGTCTCGACGACTCGCCGATCGCACGGGACGGGACGGCGTACCTTCGCGGCCGCGGGCTCCTCGACGCTGCTGTAGCCGACGGCTGGGCATGCTTCCCCTCGACGGCCAGCACGCGCCGGGAGTGGATCAAGATGCTCCGCGAGACGTTCGACGGCCGCGACATTGACGGCTGCGGGTTCGTTCGCGGCTCGGGCCTCACGTTCCCAGACAACCGACTCGTCGTCCCGTGGCGCGACCCGTCCGGGCTCGTGGACACAATCCAGCGACGTCGACTCGATGGGCAGGCGAGCAGCAAATACGTCTTCCCCTCCGGCCGTGCTCCGCAGTGGCCGTACGGGATTGAACGTCTGGCATCTGCTCCCCTCGACGCGCCGATCGTCCTCGTCGAGGGCGCAGTTGACGTCCTAGCGCGTCGGATCCTCGACATGGACCAGGGCAAGGTTCGCGTCGTGTTGGGCGTTCCCGGTGGCGGCTGGCGCAAGCGATGGGCCGAATACGGCAAGGACCGCGTCGTGTACGTCGCCACCGACGCAGACGAAGCGGGCAATCGTTTCTGCGAGCAGTGGTCGGAACAGCTCTACAGCGCCGGCTGCGTCGAGGTGAAACGGCTTCGTCCGGTGGGATCGAAGGACTGGGGCGATCAAGTCGCTGCCCGGGTGGTGTCATGATGTCGGAACAAGAAACAGCGGTACCGCCGAAGGGCAAGTCGACCCCCGCCCACAAGTGCCGGTGCGGCACGATGGTCTCCAGCGACAAGCAGACGTGCCCGAAGTGCGGGGCGTTCGTAGGCGAACCCGACGAGCAACCCAAGCACCAGACGCCAGCTCAACGTGCAGCAACCGTTGGGTGCGACCGCGAGCGACTGCCGACGGGTATCAAGTCGCTCGACGACGCTACCCGTGGTGGGTTGCTGACCGGAAAGCGTGTGACGCTTGTAGGCCCGCCCGGGTCGCTCAAGACCGGCTTCACTTGTCACCTGGCGATCCGCTACGCGCTGGCAGGCTACGCGGTGGCCGTATTCGCTGCCGACGAGGACGGCGAGTCCTTCCTCATACGGTGGGGTCAGGTGTTCGGCATCGACCGCGACGAGCTCGAACGAGGCGAAGAGTCTGCTCGATTGGAACTGGCACAACGTCTGTCCGAGCTTCCGAATCTGGACCTGTGGGACGCGGACGTTGACGAGGGGGCGACGATCGGAACTGTCTCGGAATCCCTGGTAGCTCGCCGTGGCGATAAGCCCTCCGTCCTGCTGTGCGATTCGATCCAGACGATTGCTCGCGCACTTCCCGGCGACCTTGACATCCGGACCAAGGTCGATGCGGTAGTCGCACAGACGAAGTCCGCGGCTCGGAATGACGGCCACCTTGTGATCTCCACGTCCGAAGCTGGGCGCGGATTCTACGCAAGCAGGCAGAAGGCCAACCGTGCTGACCCGCTGGCGGCCGCAAAGGAGTCTGGCGGAATCGAGTACGGCGGAGACCTCCAGCTCGTGTTCTCATCCGTGAAGGATGAGTCCGGCGTGTCCGACGTGGAAGTGCCCAAAAACAGGCTTGGCCCCCGCAAAGACTTCGTCTTCCGGCTTCGCATGAGCTTCCGCACCACGGAGTTCACCGAGTTGCCGATCGATGCCGACGACGACGAGGACGAAGCCTTGCGCGCCAGGATGGGCAAAGCCGAGCAGCGGGTCATGGAGTACGTCTGGGCACACCAGGGGGCGAGCGGGCGGGAGATCACACGCAAGGCGGGCGGGACCGCAGCCGACAACGAGGCCGCTCTCGACGTCCTCGAGCGTGGTCGCCGAGTTGAACGTCGGCGCAAGGTGGGCAAGGGCGGAGGATTCGCCTTCTGGCCCGTCGCCGCCAGCGAACCGAGCCGTGACAGTTCGGAGGATTCTGATCATGGTTGACTGTCTGCAAGTGTCACGGCGGAACTGTCACGGGCCTAAGAGGCCCCGTGACACCGTGACAGTTGCCGACCGTACTGACACGAGCGGCACGCCGTGTCGGTTCGTGACAGTTCGTGACAGTTGCGGGGAACCGGAGTTGCAGACCAAGAAGACGGGCAGGCCGAAGACTGACGAGGGGGAGGACCGCAAGCGCATCGAACACGCCCTCGCCCGCGACCCGAGCATCAAGTCGGCCCGGCGTCTGTTGGAGGTCTGCAAGGAGCTGGGCATCGGCGGGAACGAGAAGCGGATGGGCGCCGCCTGGAAAGCCTACGCCGCCGCCGAAACAGTTTCGGCCGCACAGGGGCAGGCGGCACCATGAATGCCCTTGTTTTCAAGCATAACGGGCGCCGCCAAAACGTTTCAGCGGATAGGGCCGCGGCAGGCGCCGCCAGTGGAGGGAAGCCAACGGGGTGGACGCGAAGCGAAACCCCTTGGTTTTCCCTGGTGCGCGAGGTGCCGCCGAAACGCCGAAACCCCCGTAGGGGGGGAGTATCGGCGGCGCCCCCCGACGCTCTAAAGGTGAACTCGTGAACGACTTTGAACGAATGTGCGAAGACGAAGTGAAGATGCTGGTGGCCCTGACGCCGGCTGCTCCTGGCACGCTGGCGGTCTGGGAAGAGCGCGAAGAGGGCAAGGCTTACGACTCGCCAGCCAAGCGCACGTGGCGTGTCCCTGTCGTCGCATGGGCTGCTTATGCGGAACACGGACAGGACGACGGTAGGTACGTGAACAACACCGTCCGCCCGATCATGCCGGCGCCCGAGGTTGGAGGACACGCCGAGCAGCCGGACGAATACGAGTTCCACGCGCCGCCCAGACACACGTGGTTGCTGGTGGGATTCATCATCGGTGGGGAGCCGACGTTCGAGCCATGACCTCCGCTCCGCCTCGCCCCGATTCCGCCTCCACGGTAGGGGCCTGTACAGTTGTGACGCTTACGCGGCCGTTCGGTGCCATCTGTGTGGATCGGAACAGCTTTCTTGAAAACATGGTTGCCGCACTTTCAACTTCCATGACGCAGTGAGACAAGACATGAAAACGACAACGAATGTAGGGCAACATGGTGGCACTGGTGCTGGCAACGTGACTGGCAATGCCGCGCCGCGCTACGCGACTGAGGGCCACCAGCGATTTGCCGAGGTGAAGGGAAGCCAGCGTGAAATCGGGGCAAAAATAGGGGCAAGCCACACGGCAATCGGCAAGATTCGTGCTGGTGGGGGGGTTGCCGGCGACCTCGCAGGGCGGATCGAGCTTGCGTATGGCATCCCCGCCCGATGCTGGGAGCGAGCGCCCGTGGATTACGCCAAGGTCGCGGCGGAGATTCTGGATCGGTTCGGGCGCATTCGGGCGGTTGCCGAGCAGATCGCGGCGGACCTCGACGGGCCGGACTGGAGCGAGGTCCTGCAGTGGGCGCGAGGCGATTCCGAGGGCGCCCGGCAGCTGGCGAACAAGATCGGTGAGCGCGCCGGGGGGCTCGACGGGCGGACCGTGGTCGAGACGGCGGAGGCGGTTTTCGAGTTCATCGCATCGGGGCCGGAGGGGGATGACGAAAGTGAGGTGGAGTCATGAAGAAGCGAACGGTTCTCGATGCGGCAGCGCACGGATTCAGCCAAGTAGCGCGCGCGTTGGAGGCGGGCGAGCGATGAGCACGAACACGGCGCAGTCTGTTTCGTTGGGCGCGTGGATCGCCAGGGCGGGCAAGCGAGCAGCGAAGCTCAAGAGGAAGCGCGAGCGGACGGCTACCGGATGGCGCCCGGCTGCATTGCAGGTGGCATGCGCCAGATGCGGAGCGACGAGCACGAGCCCCATCACCTCGCAGTGGACGCTGGCCCCCGATGGCACCTGGACGTGCCCAGCGTGCCGCCAGGACGGCCAAGGGTGCATCGGCGACGCAGGGGGCGACTCACAGGTAGGGCGCGATGGATCTCGACCCTGACACCCTCGCCCAGCTCGGCTATGGCGATGTTGATGCCGCGTTGCAGGTGTATCAGGACCTCCGCGCTGCCCAGCGTCGGGAGGCGGACGCCGTGCGCCACCATGAGCGGCGTGCCACCCTGGCGAGGCTCCGCGCTGCTGAGGGGATCGAGGAACGCAGTTGCGATTGCGGCTGCGGGCGAGTCTTCCCTGTCGAGCACAAGCGCGGTCGACCTCGGAGGTACGCAACCGTTGAGTGCCAGTGGCGAGCCCTGAAACGCGCAGCAAGGGAACGTGTCCTGTCAATTGCGTCCGCCCTATCAGCATGAGCTATTCACTCACCGACCTTTCAGACCTCGGAATTGACGTCGACACCGTCGACCTGAGCACCGCCCTCGCCGACCCCAACGTCATCGCCACCGTGGCGCGTCTCGTGCCGGAAGCGCTCGTGGGCGAGCCGCAGCCAACCGTGGCTGCGCAGCACTGGCGCAACATCATCCTGCACGCGATCGTCGATGCCGCCTATCCGGCTTCGACCTTCGACTACAGCTCATTCGCTGCGATCGTCCGCGCCGCGGAGACGGAGTGATCCCATGATCGCCTATCGCCTCCTCCCCGGCCCGAAGGCCGGAACCGTTCGCGTCGAGCGCACGGATGGCACCTTGATCAGTCCGTGCATGAACGCCGAGCACGCCGCGGCGCGATTCGGCACCAAGCCCGCTACCACCCAAGCCCCGAAGGTCCAGCCCATGGCATCCAAGCGCGATATCTCCCGCGATCAATTCGTCGCCGAGTTGAAGAAGCTCGTCGGCATCCCCACCACGAAGCCGGCCCGCCCCGCCGCAAAGGTCGACGCCGCCAAGGCGAGGCTCGCCCAGCGCGCTGGGATCCTGGCCTACTGGACCGACCCCGGCACGCGCGCCGCGATGGCCAAGCTTTCCGACGCCGAGCTGTCGACGGCGTTTCTCGCCCTGCTCGAGCAACGCGCGGAGCTCAACGCGAAGATGGGCCTTCCAACCCCCGGCGAGGAGGCTAGTCCGTTGTCCGCCGCTCGCGCGCTCGAGCTGGCTCGCGGGGGCAAGCCGTGAATCCGGCCGATGAGGTAAAGCGTTGTCGCGAGCACAAAGACGCGCTGTCCAGCTTCGCTGGCGATCTGCACGTGAAGCTCGCCGCTGCCGAAGCCGCTAGCGATACCCCCGTAGCGCTCGCTCTTCGCGGTCAGCTCGACCACGCTCGTGAACAGCTCGCAGAGGCAGAGCGTGCATGCCGCCGCGCCGATGACGCCCTGGTCGAACATTCGCGCCGCGAGCAAGCCCAGGCGCGCGAGAAGCGTCTGGGTGAGCTGCGCCAGAAGCGCGGCGCACTGGTGGCGCAACTGCAACTCGAGAACGCCGGACACGAGACTTCGCTGCGTCTGCTGGAGAGCCAACACGCGGAGCGCCGAGCCCGAATCGCCGCACTGTTGCGCGATGTCGACGCCGAACTGCAATCCCTTTCACCCGTGGATGTCGGCCAAGCGTCCACGGCAACTATCACTCAACTGGAGAACCCCGACAATGTCACTACTGAGCAGAGCCCTCAACCGTCTGAGCCCGACCCCGTCATCCCCGACCCCAGCGCCGACGTCGGACCCCGTAAGCGTGGCAGTAGAGCGCGCAAGCAGAGCTGAACGAACGACCGAGACCGCTCGCGCCGCCTGGAAGGTTCGCGAGTCCGAGCTGGCCGCGACCTCGCCCGCGGACGTGGATGCGTGGTCCCGTGCCGATGTCGCACACCGCGCCGCGCTGGCCCACTATGATCGATGCCTCGCAGAGCACGAAGCGGCCCGCAAGGTCCGTGACGAGCTGCAGGCGGAACAAGCCCGCGAGCGGGCGGAAAAGGCCCGTGCTGACGCCGCTCGACGCGGTAGCATCGAGTCCCTGCGCGCTGGCGTGGACGGCCCTCTGACCGCCCTGCTCGCCGCTGAGGCCCACGTCCGCGAGGCTCAGGCCATCGCTGATGAGAAGCGCACCGCGATCGATCACGTGGTCGACGACATTAACGCGCACC
>JAJZQG010000004.1 GCA_021847645.1 Myxococcales bacterium | reverse complement strand
CATGATGACGCTGCACCTCACGCGCCTCCTGTGCAGGAACGGGATGGTCGCGCCGCTCATCGACGCGGTGGTGCTCCGCCGGCGTCACCGCGGGTTCGACGGCGAGAAGCTCCGTACCCTTCTCGCCGAGAGGCTTCGCGAGCTTCCTGGCCGGCTGCGCGAGGGGGCGGACCTGCTCCTTCGTTCGCGCGAGCGCCGCATTGACGCGACGCCTGAGATCGTGATCCGCAGGGTGCTCGACCAGGCCAACCTGCCGCAGAGGCTCACGCCCGCCATCGTCGAGGCATACGCCGAGGAGCCGGACCCGACGCCGTTCGGCATCTCGCAGGCGATGACCTTGGCCGCGCAGCGGCTCACCCCGGAGGTCCGGCTCGAGCTCGAGCGCGCGGCTAGCCAGTACCTCGCGAACTGACGGAAAGGAGAGAGACCGATGAACGACAGATCGAACGTGCGAATGAAGGTCGTCTACGCCATCACCGAGCGGGGCGAGAAGAGCTTCTGGACGAGGATCGGCGTCGCGTACACGAATCGCGACGGTTCGATCAACGTGAAGCTCGACGCTCTCCCCATCTCGGGAACGCTCCAGATTCGCGACGAAGAGGCTCGGGGCGAGCGGGACGGGAGGTGATCACAAACGCTTTCGGTGGTCGAGCGGAACGCCAGCGTGGCGTCCGCTCGTTTTTTCTTGGATAGGGTCCAGTGGCTATCGTGGCCGGCAGTGGTTGAGAAAGGTGTGCTCAATGCGCGACGTGTCGTGTTGCTCGCGTTCTGTCGGCAAGCTTGCGTAGCCCCGGCCGGCATGCAAATTCGGCCATCAGCGGCGTGGCGACCTCGCGGCGCGCGGCTGCGTGTGCCACGTGGCCTAGCGGACGGAGCGCTGCTCGATACCGGACGGGCCCGCCCTCTGGTCCCGAAGTGTCCGCCCCCGCCGTCATCGTGCGGGCCCATGCATGCGCGTGACCGGCGATGTCTGCACGGTTGCGTGCCCTTCAGTTAGCGCTCGAGGCGCTGGGCGTGACAGCGTCAGAGCCGCAAAGCGGCTCGCACTGGCAGGCCGGTGAAGGCGGTCGCGTGAACCCGATCGCCGCGCACAACTGACTTCGGACCGAAATCGGCGACAGGCGCGGATCAGATTGAAAGCGCAGCCAAAAGACGCCTGTATTGCCGTTCGGCGATGGGTCGACGGTCCATCCGCGCAGCAGCGCCGGTGGCCCCGCGGTGCGCGCGGACGTCGGGAGGGATCGCAGACCTGCTGAACGCCACTACTGAGGCATCTTGTCGCACTCGTCCGGATTCGCGCAGGTGTACCCGCAGCACACGTGCGGAGCCGTGCAACCACCTTCCAACATCGCGCAGATGCATCGCGGCTCGGACCACCCGGGGTCCAGTCTGCATACTCCGCGGCAGACCCTACCGTTACAACACATAAGCAACTCATGCTTGGCCTGCTGAATCGGGAGGTTGCAGGTATTGCCCTCCTTCACGATGTACCCGCGTTCACCGACCGTCCCGCCGGGCCGACGGGGCCCTAGTGGGACAAGAGTGGCGTTCGTGGCGGCGTCTGTCGAGGCATCGGCTGGAGGTCGTGTGTCGGCATCGAGCTCCGGTGAAGCAGATTCCGCCTCAGCATCGACCACCACCGCTGTCCCGCCTTCTGGTGAACCGTCCCCGATCGGTGCGTTCTCGACATGGGCACGTCCGCACCCGCACCAGAAGGACATCGCGACGATGTTCAGTACATATGCGCAAGACATCGTACACCGTGTCATGGCAATCCCTCGCAGTTCTTCGCGGGCCCACAAATCACCCCGCAACACACTTCAGGCCAGAGGCAACCACCGGAAACGTGTCCGCAGCGGCAGCGAGTTCCTTCCGGGGATTGGACGCATGCTCCTGCGCAATAGGCGCCACTGCAGCATGTGGCTGCCCCTGGAAACAGCCCAACGTCATCGCACGACCACGGCGACTGGGCGTCGGCATCGGTGCGACCTGAATCGTCCGTGGCCGATGCGTCCTCCACCACATTGGACGCAGCGTCAGCTGGGTTTCCGCCCGGGGGAGCCACAACGTCGCCGCTCCCATCGGGGCTTGTCAAGACGACGTCGCCATAGCCGCGCTCCTCAGCAACGTGGAGGCGTCCCCCACATCCACCGGTCGCCAAAGCGACTACAGCGGCAATTGACATGACCCTCTTCGCAGCCGAACCCGCTACCATTTTACGGCCACCACATGCAACGGAGATGCGAAAGCCATTGTCTCGGTTGTGCACGGCGGGGCGACTTGCTCGTTGTAGCGGGCGGATGGCAGAGCAGCGAGCATCTTGGGCGTACCATCTCGCTCCACCATCGTAATGCCGAAGTAGTCCCCCCAGTACCCGCTGAGACGTGTGCATGCGAACCAATCACGGTCCGTGAGCAGGGTCCGTGTGCTCATGGCACCCCCAGACTGCAACCGCCAGGCTTCCAATCTGATGTAGTTCTCCTTTGGGTCGGGAACGTCCCATGTTGTCATATACGCAAGCCACCACCGCTCACCAGAACTGCTGGTCGCGTTAGGATCGTCATAGTAGTGAATCGTGGGCTGAAACTGTTGACCGGGCGACAGCCTCCCGGTAGCGTCCGTGACTCGACACAGGGTTGGGTCAGCCTGGCCGTTCGGGCTGAACCTCGTGTCCGCAACGCCTAGGTGCAATTGCTGCTGGTGCCCGGGGTCGGTCGGAATTACAGCTCGGAGAATCTTGTTGCCCCCTTCGTCATACCCCACCTTGAAGTCATATCCGAATGCGTTTGTGATGCTGCGCCCGCTCGGGAGTGTCGGAAAGAGTATGTCAAGCGAATCGTATGACGGGGTCTGACAATCCGCGGAGCTCGTCGTTACCCACGTGTACGAATACCAAGTGTCCTGCGCGACGTTGAAGCCTCGAAATGCCCAGAGGTCGCCGAGGTGATCGCCCACGATAGTTGCCCAGTAGAAAGTACCCAGGTACACGTCGCCAGCGTCATCGGTGACGAGCCTGGGGCGCCTTTCATTCGGCGTGATCTTTGCGGAAATTGGACCTGGATTGGGGGGCTGCCCTAGATTCTCATCAACTGGATCTATGGGTTTGAAGATGCTCCACGTGTGTGGCTCAGACCGCCACACTCGGGTGTGCCACTCCGCCATCAGCCCGCTCGTGTCATCGTAGGCCACCCAGACCCTGCCAGTGCCATCAACTGCGATGCCCGTTTGGTCGACCTCGCCCACCTGCTCACAATGAATCTCCTTGAAGCTCTGGCCCCCGTCGAGAGATCGCGCCACGCAGAACCCGTCCGCCGAAAGGGGCGCATCCGTCGCCGCCTGGCCGGGTTCAGCTGGCAAGCCCGTGACAGAGGTCCACCGCTCATCGGATACACCCATGTTCACGAGGTAGACGACCCTTTGATTGGTTGGGTCCACTGCGAGCTTCGGATCGCCAGCGAGATGTGCCCAGCCTTGGGGAGGTCGTATTTTCCCGCCGTATTCGAAACTAGCCCCACCATCCAGACTTACTGAGTAGCCCGCAAGTGACGCACCGTACTTGATCGTGAGGTGCTCGAACTTCGGATCGTAGGAGAACTCTGGCTGGAGCTGGGGATCGCCTTGACGCCAGACGGTCCAATCGTTGTACGCGACGACAACGGAATTCATGCCCGTGTCTGAACCGGTCATCGCCTGGACAACGGAAGTTTCGGCCTGCTCCGTCCCGCCCGTGTCCGGATTGTCTGTCCCTGGAGCGGTGCTGACCGGCACTGGAGGGCTCGCCTTGCACGCACCAAGAACGATGAGCAACAGTCCCGTAAGCCGCGGTGCGGACGTGCGCGCAAGAAAGTTGCCCCAACCTTCACCCCAACTGCCATGGCTCCTCTGCCACAAGGACGTCATCATCGAGCCCTCCGAATAGGAGGTGTCAGCTTAGTTCGTGTTTGCCCTGTAATCAAGTGACATTAGTACGACATTAGGATGACGCACGAAGCATGACAACGGGATCCACACATGCTGTAACGAGACATAAGCAACGATCCCTGGCTCCGAAGCCGAGCGATTCAGTCCGCGAACCGCGCAAGGGGTTAGCGATAGGGCAACCGAACGTGTTCCGCGCCTCGTCGCCGGTCGCACGAGCCGATGCTACGCCGTGTCGGTGGGGTGAGCACGCCGGCATGCTCCCGGATGCCGAACGCCCATACCGGTGTTCGTCGCATGCGACGTAGCGAGTGCTAATCACGAACGCGCGGGGCCCGCGCTCTCGGCCCTGCCCACCCCGGCCTTGATCCTGACCGGTCATCGGCCCAGCATCCAGCACATCGCCGTGCGCGACGCACGTTGCGCATCAGGAAGCAGCGCGACGACAGCAACTTCACCACCTCCGACAGTGCCGACGGCCCCAAGCCGTCGATGCCTCCCTCGCTCGACGTCGCCTCCACCACGCGCTCGCGATCCGCGTCGGACATGCACGCTTACCGAAGAAAATGTTGCTCGCGCAAAGCGGAAAGGTGCGCTAATGCGCTGTCGGATCGCTCGAACGGCCGGCGACGCTGCTCGTCGCCTTCAGCACTTATGAGATCGCTGGGTCGAGGAACGTCGGTCCGTACTTCCGCCTCTTGCGCGCCATGATCTGGGGCAGGGCTTGATCTGCCGGAGGCGCGCGATGTACGATTCCTGGCCTGTCGGGTCGTTCATGACATGCAAGGAAAGGGTGGCCATGAGTCCCAGGGTCCTGTCGGCGGCGTGCGCCGCGTGTCTAGTGGGGATCCTGACGTCGTGCGGCGGCAGGGAGAGCAGCGTCGCCACGCCCGCCAAAGCCCAGGGGTCCGAGGGCGGGTCGTGCTTTCCGGACGGAACCTGCCTGGATGGGCTCGCATGCGTGTCCGACCTCTGTGTCAGCCCGGACTCAGGATCGGCAGGATCCGGTGGAACGGTCGGTGGGCACACGGTCGGCGTCCTCTGTGGGTCGGTAACATGCCCACTGGGCCAAGCGTGCTGCTCTGGCGACTCCGGGGTCGCGTGCGGCACGGGCGTCACTCCGTCGGACCCCTGCTACGCGGCCAACCACCCGAACGTGGCTAGCGGGTTCGTTGGCTTCGACACCAAGTGCGACGACAACGGTGACTGCGAAGCCGGCGAGGAGTGCTGTGCGCTCGCGGGCAACTACGTCGAGGGGCTCTCGTGCTTCCCGAAGAGCGCCATAATGCCGTGCTTGAGCGCCTTCGGCCCGGTTTGCAGGTCGGACGCGGACTGCCCGACGGGCACCCTCTGCTCCGGTGCATTCGCGGAGCAACCGGAGTGGAAGTGGTGCATGTACTGAGCAGTACTGTAGCGCCTGTTCCTGGTTCCGAGTTGTTGGACGCACCCCCTCAGTCCGGAGGCATGCCGGGACCGAGGGAATCGAGCCTGACACGCGCGATGTTCGGGACGAGAGGCGGGGGACTGGCGTCGTCGATCTGCTCCGTCTCGGCGTACACGGCGAAGATCTCGTCGCAGGTCATACCGATGGGATAAGCCCAAAGCCAGCGGGCACCGGGCGTGTCGTTGCTCGGGATGACCCACGACCAGCCATCCGAAAGACGAACCACGAGTAGTCCGTCACGCCCGGGCGCGCTCCGAGCGGCGTAGCCGCATGCGACGACGAAGTTGTCGCCCGCCGCCTGATTCGGGTCCGACCGGAGACGGCGCGGCTGGATTTGCGAAGGGTCCGTCGTGAAAGGTGAGACCATGATGGATCGTGTCGGGTAGATCGATTCCGTGTCAGTCGGATGGCCCGAACCATGGGTCCAGACGATGAAGTTGCCGTCAGTACCGTGGTTGTAGTCGCCTTCCTCAAGGTTCCCGTACTGGCCGATGAGCGGCCGCAGGCCCTTGGCATCGTCGTAGATCATCACCCTGTCGACGCGGAGGTTGCCGATGTCGAGCGTGGCGATGTCCCTGTAGAAGAACGACCGGGTGGGCTGTGCATGGTCCGGGTCGGTGGCCACCGACGTGAGCAGGAACGGAGCACCACCGTCCACCGGGTGCAGCCAGATTTCTTCTTCGGGTGCGACTTCGCGCTCAACCCACTTGCTTCCGCCGGTCCAGCTCAGCACGTCCGTGGTATCGTAGCGCGCCAAGAGCTTGGGCCGAAGGTTCCCCACCTCCCCCACGAGAACGCCTTGCTTGGTCGACTCGTAGGCGTTGGGTTCGCCGTCACCTTGCACCTGGATGGTGAAGTGTCCATCGACGACCTCACGGCTCACCAAGACGCTGCTGACGGCAGCCGCGTGGGGTTGCATGATGGCGAAACGAACAGGGCCGTCGACATCCGCGATCAGCGCCATCTGCCAGTCCGGCTGCGGCGGCTGGTAGGAATTGCGCGCGAATGCAAGCAGCGCGTGCCCTTGCTCGTCGACCCAGATCCGGTCCTCGCGCCGAGCCCAGGTGACGGGTGAGTCGTTGTGTGGCCAGGTGATCTTCATCGAGCGGCAAGACAGGCTCTGCGCAACCTTGTCCGAGCAAGGTTCCCATTGGATCGGCTCGGGCATGTCGTCGGCGCTAGCCGGGATGTAGAACGGCCGCGCGCAGCTCCAGTCCGTGAATTCCACCCAATTGGCGGGAACCTGCGCCGGCTTCGGGGGAACGACGCAGGGAGCATCGGCATCTACATCTAATAGTCCGTCCGAAGGGGCGTCCGAACTAGCTTCCGGGAGAAAAGCGGCCTCCGTGTCAGCTGCATCAGGCCGTCCGGCGTCAGCATCCGCAGCGCTCGAAGCGCCATTGCCACCGTTGCCGCACCGAACGAGGGTCCCGACAGTCACCACGAGGGCGACTGCCGGAATCACGACCCATGTTTGATTCGCTCGCATCTCTAGAAACAGCGTCCGACATCCAAGAGCGTGCCGTGCGCGCCCTCAAGGCTAGCACGACGCTCGTAGCTGACGCCACCACCCTTCCGATTCTCCCAGAGTAGCCCGTATCCGGCGCGATCGACGACCGGAGGCAAGGCAAGCGCAAGCGACGAGAGCACAACGTCGGTCACGCGCGCGGTCTGCACGTCGATGCGCACGATCGTCGTCGCCTTCGGAACGGCGTGCCGGATGCCGACCACCAGAATGCCGCCGTCCCTATCAGCGACCAGCCACTGGCGCTCCTGAAAGTGGAACGTAGGCCAAGTGCCGACGACCGAGACCGTGCCCGCCATGGCATCGACGCGCAGCAACCGGGCATGCCCCCCGGGGCCCTTCTTGATCTCGTCGAGAACGTATAGAGCTCGATCGGGGAACGAGTACGCGGCTGCGGTGATCTTTCCGAGGTCAATGCTGGTCGTGAGCTCGTGCACGCCGTCCTGGGGCGACACGACCCAGATATCGTGAAGGGTGTTACCCGAGGTGTCCACGCCGCCCAACACGAACAGGGTGTCGAGCTGCCTTGAGAACACGGCCGCGAACCCGCTCCTTGCAGG
The DNA here is from genome assembly GCA_021847645.1 of Myxococcales bacterium. Lineage (GTDB taxonomy): Bacteria > Myxococcota_A > Polyangia > Polyangiales > Polyangiaceae > JAJZQG01. Next base: position 77,257 of record JAJZQG010000004.1, on the reverse strand, counting down.
GATGAGAGCATCGCTGCGCTGAATGAGCGACCGCCAACCGCTCAGACTTGAAGCCGAGTCTTCGGGGACGCGCTCCTCCATGTCGGCGGTGCCGAGCATGCGACTTCCGTCGCTCGACAGCCTCATCGTGTCGAGGACTCGGCTCCCGTCGGCCGAGATAACGAGACCTGAGATGGGGTTCTGGTTGCCGACGTCGGACTGCGGCTCAGCTGGCGAAACCCAGTGCCCCGACCCAGTGAGAGAAGCGCGAAGGGTTGGACCGAATCGGTCGGAAACGTCGACAAACTCCCCTTCGTGCGTCATCACACCCAGGATCCCGCTTCCTGCTGACACGACGAGGGGCGCCTCGAAGCGGCCTAGCCAGGGGAAGGGGTTCGCGGTCCAGTTGATCGGCCACCGAGCGTATTCCAGAGGGGGAACCTGTATCCAATGGCCGCCCACGCTGACGTGAGGAGATTCCGGATCCATCGGCGTGTATGAGTTCGCGAGCTGGTCGCCGTGAAGCCCGGTGCCGACGTTCACGGTGTCTCCAACCGCGGTGTTGGCGTGGAGCCACATCAGGCCGTCGAGCCCGCTGGCGAAACTTGCCGGCGGTGCTGGGCTGGCGTCGCCATCGGCAGGAGGAAGGTATGCCAGCGTGCCGTTGTCGAACCAGAACTGGTAATCCGATTCGAAGTCCCAGCGAGCCTTGTGCGGGTTGGGAGAGTCGATGCTGGCGCGGTCGTAGTCATATTGGAACGTGGCGCCACGGACACCCGGCGCGAAGAGGCCTGTCCGCATCGTGATCCGATGGTATGGCTGCGTGAAGTTCTCATCGGCGGCCGACGGGGCGTCCATCAGGTGATAGTCTTGGACAGCATCAAAGTTGTCGCAGGGCGGATCGTTCGAAACAGGTCGAGCTTTCTGGCAGAACCTGAACGACGTATCGACGTTCGGCACACTTACGAAACTCTTGGTGATCGGACCATCGCCACCTTCGGGAGCCTGGTGCGAACCCAACGGCGAGATCGCGAGCTCGTTGTTGCTGATGCGGCCGAACAAGTAGCACAGCACGAGGCCGCTTCCTGACAGGGCGCAACCGCTCTCCTTCATGGAAGCCGACGGAACCACCTGCGCCGCAGGAACGGGCACCGGATCGCAAGCGTCGGCCCAGATCCGATCCGGCGAGTGGAAGCTCTCCGACAACGCGTTGGAGTTCGTGTTGTCGGTGGACGCGACACCACGGCACAGATCGAAGTCGTCGCAAATGCCGTCATGATCGAAGTCCCACCCGTGGCCCTTGCAGGGGTCGCAATCATCACCGATTCCGTTGCCGTCAGTGTCTGTCTGGTCGGGGTTCTTCACCCACTTGCAGTTGTCACAAGCGTCCGGGATCGAGTCGCCGTCCGTGTCAAGGGAGGCAAGCTGCTGCTGCACCCAGTCCTTGAACTGCGTGACGTTGACGAAGAAATTCCAGTCGGAGGCATTGCACACATTCACCATGTACTGGCCGAACGCGGCGACGCCGAGCAAAGACGTCCCGCCGCCAACTGCTGCGTCGAACAGCGGGGCCGCGGCATCACCTGTGTCGAACGTCATGGCCAACCAATCGCTCCGAATCGTGGCGAGCATTTCGGCTGCCAGGGGGTGGCCGTCTTGCGTACTCGTTGTCCGATGCAGCAAGCCGGACCAGCCAATTTCACGATTGCCGTCGGGTTGCGCGCACTGGCCGTACGCGTCGTACACTCGATCTGGACCATAACCGACAACCGGAAGCCCGGCGCAGCAGTCGGGCGTTGGAGAGTCACAGATCCTGTTGCAGAGGTCGGCTGGAAGCGCGTCGGCAACCTTGGCGAAGAACTTGGTGTGAGTGAGCGGCTTTGGAAGACGGATGATTGCTAGATCTTTGCTAGCCATGGACATGTACTCTGGTTTGTTCCCGGCGGCTACCAGATTCAGAATGGTGTTGCCATCGACCATTTGGCTAGCGTTGATTGTGTCGAGCACCATACCCCGGGCCGGATCCACGGGAACGTTGAGGGCGGGTGCCGGGGTCTCGGTGGTGAAACGAACTTGATCGTCCAAGGCGCGATGTCGCGTCAGCTCGGCCGCGATGGATGCGGTCGTCAGCACGCTGTTGCACGAAAGCATTACGCCAGCCCCGAGCACCTGACCCGTGGGAGGTGGGACTGGCATTGAGGGGGCGTCGAAGCTGCGATAGGGGGCCTGAAAGGTTCCCACATGCGCGTACTCATCGGCACTGTCCGCTGTGACGCTGCTTCCGCGTAACTCCGACGAAGTCCCGGCGGTCTTCTCCTGAGCCGGTTGCGGCTCGACGACTGCTGAGCAGGCAGCCGTTGCCGCTACGAGCGCCAGCGGGGCGACCTGAAACGTACGCTTCAACAACATGCACTCCTCCTCTCCCACGAACAAGCGTGAGCTCGTCTGTGATCTGGGACCGACTCGCCTCGCCTTGCGCGCAGTGTCCGCGTTGCCTCTTGCGAGCCTCCAGATTCCGGACGATACGAGCCATAGCAGATTCACATCCCAAACACCAGGGAAAGGTATGCCGCTCACCTCCAGGATACCCGCGCGCAGTCAGCTGAGTGCGTAATTCCGCCGTAGGAAGAGCTTGGTCGAACGTCAGCCGGTGTGCTACGCAAACTGGCGCTTACGCACCAGGCACGGCTCGCCGTCCTCGGTGCCGTTCCACTGGGTCATGGTAGTGGACATTGGTGTGGCCGTCGAAGAAACCTCGGGCTTGGTGTCCAACCGCAAGCACGTTTCGCTCCCCTGTGGGGCATGCTCGATCGGCGACATCTGCCGGGCTCGGCCCACCAGCGTCTGGAGGATTGGCGGCGGGTCGGTCGAAGCAGTGTTGAAGCGTGCAGGATAGACAATCAGTACCGCGACGGCTCGTCGGCTGGCGGCTTGTCCGCGTCTCCAGAAGGCGGCGCACTCGACGACGCGCTCTGGCTCGCGGCGGTCTCGACCTCGCGTCGCGCGGCGTCCTCGTCGTCTGGTGTGACCCCGTCCCACTTGGACAGCAGGTAGACGTTGGCGTAGTCCTGACCCGTGCCGGCGGTCTCCTTCACTCCGTCGTACCAGACGCAGACGGGGCCGCGATCGGCGGCCATGTTGAATGCCGTCGCTTGCGAGCTGTCCGGGATCATGAAGAACTCCGGCCGGTCGTCGATCCAGAAGTAGTAGCCGTTGCGGCGGAAGAGCTGGGGCCATTTCACCTTGGCCTGGTCCATGTGCTTGCCTTGAATCGAGCCCTGGCGAGGGTTCACACAGAACTTCATCTTCTTGGCCGGGTTGTCGTGGACCGCTTCCTTGAACGAGTCGAAGCCCTGCACGTACTCGTAGCCGTCGGGCTGCTGGGCCCTGGCCTCGGCCTTCTCGGCCGCCTTCCCGTGCATGAGCTGGTCTTGTTGGATCTGTTGCATCATCTCGGCGCAGCCAGCCACCGCGAGCGAGCCGATGCCCGCGACCAGCGCCAGCCGGCGCGCGATCTTCATTGCGTTACCGATCATCGCTTCCCCTTTCAGTTGCATTGCAGGAAGGAACACTTGCCGTCCGTCGGCGAGGAGTAGACGCAGGTGCTCTGCGAGCCGCATCCCTGGCACTCCTCGGGCACGCACTGCTTGGAGCCCGAGACCGTCAGGCACTTGTGCCCGGAGACGCACTCGCTGTCGTCCGAGCAGCTATCCCCGCAGTTCTTCTCGGCCTTCGCACTGCAGCCGGAGACCAGCATCGCGACGAGCGCGAAGTTACCGACCAAGAGTCCCATCCTCAACCGCATCAGTCGAATCATCCCTTCACCTCCACGTTCAAGGTCATGAGCGCGGCCGGGCAGCGCGACCGTCGCGCGGCTCGCCATGCTTTCGCCGGCCCCCGTCTACTGGTCCCACTCGCAGACGTATGCGCGGCCGTAGTCGCACCACATGTTGTCCCAGCGGTAGCTCGCGCCGCCCCAATACTGCACGCAGTCCTGATCGCCGCACGAGCCGTCGGGCTGTCCGGTGCCCCAATTCGAATATGCGAATGTCTCACCGTCCGACCAATTCCAGGCGCAGGTCGGGGAGAAGCGGCGCAGCCCGATCCAGGTGTCCAGTCCGTGCTGCGAGGCAAGGCCGCTGACGAAGCTGTCTTCCGCGGCCGAGCCGATCGTCACCAGATACCCGCCCTGACACGAGGACGCCGCCGAGTTCCAGTCCTTCGGGCCCATGCAGAAGGCGTAGCTGTGGCCGCCGAAGTGGGAGACAGAGCAGCTCGAGTCCAGGTATCGGCAAGCGCCACCGGCACACACGCTGCCCGACGCGCAAGGCGCCCCGTCATCTATCTCGCCGTTGCAGTTGTCGTCGATGCCGTTGCAGACCTCGGGCTTCTTGCCATTCGGGCAGGGGACGCAGTTGTCGTCCACCGCACCGTTGCAGTCGTCATCAAGCCCGTTGCAGATCTCCCACGACGGCCATGCGGTCTGAAGGCACTGCTCGACGAATTTGCTGCCATACGCGACGTATTGGCACTTGCTCAAGCCGGCGGAGCAGACTCCGGGTTTGCCGGTGTCGCACGGCTGGCCGTTCAGATCCGGATCGCTCCCGTCGTTCAGGCCGTCGCAGTCGTCGTCCTGGCCGTTGCAGACCTCCTGCACGGGCGGATGGATGGGCTGGCATACGAGCGCCCCGGAGACGCATTGATACCAACCGCTCCAACAGTTCCCGGACAAGCCGGTATCGCACGACCCGCCGCCAGCGTTGTCGTCCACGATGCCGTTGCAGTCGTCGTCCACGTTGTTGCAGGTCTCGGAGGCGGGCTGGACGTTCTGCTCGCAGACGATCGAGCCTGCCACGCAATGGGTCGTCCCGGCGGCACAAGGGCCGGGCTTGCCCGTGGAACAAGCGACTCCTCCACCCGGGTCGCCGTCGTCTGGCGCCCCGTTGCAGTCGTTGTCCTGGCCATCGCAGACCTCGGCAGAAGGAGCGACCTTTGCGACGCAGCTCAGTTGTCCGGCCACGCAGTGCCGGATGCCCGCGGAGCAGACTCCTGGTTGCCCGGTCGAGCACGCCGCACCGCCTCCCGGGTCGCCGTTGTCGACGACTCCGTCGCAGTCGTTGTCCTGGCCGTCGCAGGTCTCGGGCTTGGGATTGGGCAGGCACGCGAGCGCTCCAGCGACGCAGGAGGTGATCCCCACCGCGCAGGGACCGGGAAGCGATGTTGTGCAGGATTGCCCACCTCCGGGGTTCCCTTCATCGACCTCGCCATCGCAGTCGTTGTCGAGCCCGTCGCATGTTTCGGGCGAAGGCGAGACCTTCTGGACGCAGACGATGCTGCCGGACTGACAGTGGGTGATTCCGGCAGCGCAGACGCCGTGCATTCCAGTATCGCAATCGACTCCGCCACCCGGATCGCCGTTGTCGGCAACGCCGTCGCAGTCCTGGTCCAACCCGTCGCAAACCTCGGGGACAGGCGAGCAAGCGTCGGCGGCCGCGCCGTCGGACGAATCCGTTCCGACGTCGGAATCGATCGCGTCGGAGGTGTCCCCGGCATCCGCGTCTTCGGAGGAGTCGGCGTCAGCGCTTGCGTCCAAAGCTCCCCTGGCCCCCGTGCCTCCGGTTCCCGCCGAACTCGATGCGTCGGTCTGGGTCGCGCCGGCAGACCCTCCGAGTCCACTCGAGCCGCCCGCGTCGGTCCCGCCCGTGGCTCCGGGAGAGCCGCCGGACCCACCGGCGATAGTCCCGCCCGCGCCACCCGGTTCGACCGACGAAGAACCGTCGCCGCTGCCGCACGCGGCAAGCCCGACCAAGCCGAGGAATGCGAGGGCGAGCAGCACTCCCGTGTGCGCCTTGGCGGCACCAGACAGGTCGGGCGCGGCGTTGGTCGCCATCGGCCTCGCGTCGCCGTCCTCGGATGGAACGAAAGCCGCGCCGGTCAAGGCGCGGTGGGTCGACTTCTGATTGTCCATGGGGCCGTCCCTCGTTGGCGCCCCATCGGGTGGATCATCGAGATGGAGAGATGAGCGCCGCGCCGAGTTTGCGGCCAACCCGCATTGGACGAAGTCGCCAGCGCGCGTCGGCGCGTCCGTGTCGGATCATGGGCGACGAAACGCCACGGTATCGCGCAGGATTCCCCGCGAGGTGCCGCCTACGGGTGCATCTACGTGACGCGAGCCTGACTCTCTCAGCTCACTCAGGCGCGTTGCCCAACGCTCGACCAGACCGCGACACCGCCCCAAAACGCCTCGTAGGAACGGGCGCCGGTCCTCGTTGAACCTAGTTGAAGATGGCGCCCAACAGGTCCAAGTTGCCACCCAGGCCGATCGTGAACGCGACGAAGCGACGCTGTACTTCTGGAGTTCCGCTTGCGGAATCGGCCGGCACAGTAATGCGCTCATGCGAAGCGCCGACAAGGACGGTGATGTAGGCGTTCGGGATGAAGGCCAATCCTGCCGAGACCGTGGGCGAAACGGTCTGCTTCGACTCAGGCGCGCCAGCGGCTACTCGCACATTCGAGGTGAAGTCAGCGGGCCTGCCGACATACACACCGAAGCGCGTCGGCCAGCACGTTGGGCGAGTTCGGGGGTCAAACAACTCCCGCGCGGCACTGTCTAGCTTGGCTTCCGCCGCGTCCCTCGTCTCCTTGTTGTCGCTTTCGAGATCAAGTTGCGTCCGTCGGTCGAGACCGAGGCGGGCAATCTTCTTCGCGCGTTCGAATGCTGCGGCGAGGGCGGCAGCTTCGTCGGCATCTACGTAGCTCGACGCACAGTAGGTCGCCGCCTGGTCCTTCTTGAACCAATAGGCCGGCGCCAACACAAGGTAAGGCATGGTGGTGAGGTCGAAGCTGCGCTGCCTGGCACCGCCAGTGCCGTCGGCCGGCGACCCTGTCTGAGCCACAATAGAGAGGCCCGCCGTCACGCCGTATCGGATGAGTTTGCCTGCGCGAGCATCGTCGAGTTGCTGCTGAGCAGCCGTCCGCTGCTCTTTTTCGGCCGTGGCTTTCTCTTCTGCAACAGCCTTCTCGGCCTGTGCCTTTGCCACCTCCGCCTTCGCCTGCGCCTGGACTACTCTGGCGTCAAGCGCGACAGGTGCGCTCTGGTCATCAGCCCTCACCGCTGGGGCCGGAGTGGCGGGCGGAATCGGGGGCGGATCCGCCCTGACCCGACCCGCACTCAGTAGACTGACCGAGACTGCCACTACCGCAATAGGATGGGTCTTTCCCATGAGCGACATCGCCACCTCATTTCGTGTGTGTTCGTGGTCGCCCTTGGTTGACGAGGAGCAACTGCAGAGGGCGCCTCGGGAGTGGAGGAGTCTATCTATCTCCCACCCGCAGGAATGTACATACCTTTCTTTCCTGCAGTAAATTGCGTCAGAACGACTGGGGTGCCTGTTGGCGAATCCGCCCGATCGAGCGTGCGACTGGTCGGCGGAGCCATCACGTCGACCTGTCTCACCGTGCCACGGTCGATTTCTCGCCCGTCCTGCTGAGACTTGGTACCGTGCACCCGCACAGACTCAAGGACCCACCAGATGCCCGAGCCTCCTTTCAGCCTCGAGTTGTTCACCGCGAGCGACATGGCCCACTTCTGCCAGGTGGACCTGAAGACCATCCACAATTGGGCCGATCGCGGCAACATCCGCCACTTCCGCACGAAGGGCAGGCACCTGCGTTTCAGGCGAGCCGACATCGTCGAATTCTTGCGCCGGTTCGGCTACCCGATCCCCGAGGCCATCAGCACCGGCAGGCCCAAGATCATCGCCGTGGAGGAAGACCCGAACGCGCTGGCCGCGCTACGTCGCGTCCTCGCCCGCCGCTTCGACCTATCCCTGTTCGGCGACCCGCTCGACGCGTTGGTCGCGGTCGGGGCCGCGCAGCCCGATGCCCTGATACTCGACATCGGGATGCCCGGGATCGACGGCGTGCGGTTCCTCGATCGGCTCGCGGCATCGGACGCCACCGCCCACATCCGCACCATCGTCTACTCGAGCCACGAGGATCTGCGGGAGGCCGCGATCGGGGCCGGTGCCGCGGCGTTCGTGACCAAGGGTGCCGTAGGCGAACTCCGAGAAGCGCTTGAGGCGCTGACCGGCTTGGGCTGATGCCCGAAGCCGAGGACCGTCCGCCCGGATGACCGGCTCGATGCCGCGCCCAATGAGTTCGGACGTCGGAACTCATTTGGAAGTTCGCATGTAATCGAGAGGTTAGGAGAGGGAACGGAGACACGTCTCCTCTCCGTATTCCGTATGGTCACCTTGGGACGTTTCCGGAACGGCGGCGGTTGAGCTCCCGCGCCCGGCGCGCGGATGCGAACCTATTCCCCGGCGGGCAGCGACACGACCCGACCGCGGATCGCTGCGCGAACGCGAGGTCTCTCCTCGGAACACGTCCCCACTGAAGGGCAGTCCGTCGCTTGTTCTCCATTCCCCGTGTTTGGATAAAGTGGTAGGCAACCGTCTCGCGCTGAAGGTGGTCAAACGTCGTTCGGTTGACCACCTTGGTAGGATCCGACTCGGCGCCATGGCGGCGGGCGAAGGCAGGTGGGCATGAACAAGCTTCCGGGTGTTCGAGAGCGGCGCGGATTGCGCCGTAGCGGGGCGACCGATTCCGTCGAAGCGCGGCGACTCTTGCTCTTGGTTGACGACAACGCGGCGGTCAGGGCGACGACGGGCTTGCTTCTACACGCGGAGGGATGGGACGTGCTCGAGGCGGAAAGCGGCGAGGAGGCGGTCTCGATGTACTGCGACGCGCCGATCCCATTCGACCTCGTCCTCATGGACATGAGGATGCCCGGAATGGACGGGCTCGACGCCTTCCGGGCCCTCAGGGCAGTCAACCAAGCCGTCAGGGTCGTGCTCGTCTCCGGCTCCGGCCGAAACGATCGCGTCGAAGCAGGCCTGCGCGAGGGCGCGCTAGCGTTCCTGCGAAAGCCGTTCGCGCCCGAAGAACTGGCCATCGTGCTCAACCGCGCCGTCGGGGCGGGCACCGACTCGTGATGGCGTGGCTGTTGGGGAACCCGTTACACACGCAGAAGTTCGGGACGGTCACCGCGGCAGCGAAATGCGGTCAACCCACCGGTCGAGCAGGTCCAAAGCCATCCCACTCCGTCGTGCGTCGGTCCGTCTGAGCGCATGCGGAGTGCGGCATAGCCCAGTCGCGCTCGCGTCATGGCCGGCGTGCGCCCGCCTGGCGCCGATACCGGCAGTGGGCCGGCGATCGTCCCCTACTGCCCAGCGAAAGGACGCCCGTAGGCCGCGGTCGCACCGCGCGGTCGCGCAGCTTGCCTTGACGACTTCGTCACCCACGATCGCGCCAGGGACCGCCCGGAAGCAACAGCGTCACCATCGGCGCGCCAATCGTTCAGCCCGGCCGGTGGAGCAACCCCTCCAGTTCGTGCCGAGCCAGCTCCGCCTTTTCTGGCGACGTCCAGCTCTCCAGCGCCTTGCACAACGGTGTGATCAGTGCAGCGAGGTCGGAGCGCGCGAGGCCCGCCGGGTTGACACCGTGCCTGCCGCATACCGTCTTGATGACCGGCCACGCGAACACGCTGTACCGCTTCAGGACGTCGAACACCTCGAGCCCCACGTCGCTCAGCATCGCGTCCGCCGGGAGCTCAACATTCTGGGTGCACAGCGCGCGCAGCTCGCGCACGGCGAGTTGCACCTCTTGCGGGTTGGTCCACTGCTCCAATGCGGCGGAGATGCTGCCGATGATCTCGCCGAGGTCTCGTGCAGTCATCGTCGCTGGGTCCACGCCGACCTTGGCGCATTGTGTCTTGATGATCGGCCAAGCGAACGACGTGTGGGCCCCGAGCACAGCGAAGACCTTGAGCCCGAACGGGCTCAGCTTGACGCCCGGCGGCAGCTTGAGCCCCGCAGCTCCTTGCTTCAGGCCCACGGATGCGACCTTTCCAGCATGATTGGCATCTGCCCTACGCGGCGCCCTTGGCATTGGCGCGGCGCACGCACTCGTCGAGCCTGCTGGCCGGCGCCATCACGAACTCGCAGTGCTCGTCACCCCTGGCGACGCATCGGATCTCGCGCGCGTGGACTTCGACCTTGAAAGCATCGCTGCACCATCCGGCGGAGTAGCCCGCGCTGAAGAAGCATGCGGGAGACTCGACTCTCCTGCCCTTGCTCGAGAGCGTCTCGGACTCGAAGGTGTTCGGGTGGTAGTAGTGCAGATAGAAGGACTGATCCATCGCGGGTGCGCAGTCGTCCAGCAACTCGACGAAAGCCCACCCCGCGTGGGCGAAGTGCACCGGTCCCGACGAGAGCCTCTCGACCCCGTCGGACACACCGCGGCGGGCGGAGAAGTCGGCCGAGTCGCTCCGGCCGATCTCGCGAGCCGTGTTGTACAAGAACTCGCGCGCCTGGTCCTCGCCGAAGGAATTCGCCATCGCTTCGAACCAGTTCAGGTAGAGGCTCTCGCACCTCACCAGCACGTAGCGCTGGCCCCCCACTCGCACCGTACCCCGATCGGGGCGTCTCTCGAGTTCGGAAAACAGCTTCTCCACGTACGCCTCCGCCTTCTCAAAAAGCGGTACGAACGCGGGAGGAACCTTGACGCTCTTCAGCATGCCACCCTCCTAGCCTGGCGCCATACGCCCAAGCCCGTACGATATCGCGCGTGCTTATTGCCAGCAAGGCGCGACGGCGCCCAAACGCCCTGCGCTCGGCGCGAGAGAAGGCAAGCGGCGGTCCGTCCGGTCGACGGCATGGCGGGCTTCGATGTGCTGGCACCAAGGAGTTCCCGGGCCATCGCGTGAGGGGGGGGCACCCCGCCAGTCGTAGCCGACGACGGGGCGAGACCTCCCGTGCTGACGCGCGAGATGGCGATCGGCGCCCCCCACGGACGCCCTGGGGGATGCGTTAGGACAGCGTCGACACGCGACGATCGCGACCACTCGTCCCGGGGCTGCCGTCGCGAATATGAGAAGAGGCCCGGGGTGTCCTGGGCACGAGATCCCCAAGGCAAGGCGGCGCGCTGGCTTGCGGTGCGTGCGGGTCGTGGTCCGCGACGCGCGAGCACCGCTGGTGGGCATGTCAATCGGTGTCCTCGTCGTCCAGCCCGCTCTGCGGTTGCACCTCTCCCTTGACGCCGAGACGGGCCATCCTCCTGTAGAGCGCCGATCGCGACACGCCGAGAACGCGCGCAGCCTGCACGACGTTGCCCCGGGTCTTCTCAAGGGCGTGCAGAAGAGCCAGGCGCTCGTACTCGCGGAAGGTCGGACCGGGGGGCTCGTCCCTCGAACCGGACAGCGCCTGCGCGGCAACGGCGGCTAGCAGGTCGCCGAGCTCGATCCGTTCCTGTTTGCACCGCGCGGACGCCGAGAGAAGCACGTTGATAAGCTCCCGCACATTGCCGGGCCAGGCGTAGCGCTCGAAGGCGCGCAGCACATCTTGCGAAACGGCGCGAGGTCCGCTGCCGCCATCAGCGGCGTGCCGAAGCGTGTGCTCGACGAGAAGGGGAATATCCGCCAACCGGTCGCGCAGCGGCGGCACCTCCAGCGCCGCAACCGATAGCCTATGCAGCAGATCTCGACGAAATGTCCCCCTGCGGACCGCCTCGTGCGGCTCGCAGTTGGTGGCGGCGATGATCCGCACGTCGACCCTGCGCTCGGAGGACGCGCCAATCCGGCGCACGATGCCGTCATCCAGAACGCGCAGCAGCTTGGCCTGCTCGGCTGCCGGAAGCTCGCCGACCTCGTCGAGAAGGAGCGTCGCGCCGTTTGCCTGCTCGAATAGGCCCGCGTGGTCGCGTGTCGCTCCGGTGAACGCGCCTCGGACGTGCCCGAACAGCACACTGTCGGCCAGCGTGCCGGACAACGATGCGCAGTTGACGGCCAGCATCGGCAGCTGGCTTCGCTGGCTCCGAGCGTGAATGCGCCGCGCAACGAGCTCCTTGCCCGTCCCGGTCTCGCCCAGGATGAGCACCGGAAAGCTCTGCGCGGCGAAACGGTCGGCATCATCGAGCATGGCCTGCATGACCGCCGAGCCGCGGACGATGACAGGACCGGTGCCCTGCTGGTCGGCAGCCCGCGCGCCTCGCGCGAGATGGAGCCCCACCAGGCGCACAAACGCCTCTCTGTCATCGATCGGCTTCTGCACGAAGTCCACGGCGCCGGCCTTGATACAGGCCACCGCCGAGGCAATCGATGCATGGCCGGTGAGCATCACGATTGGCGTGGATGGGGCCGCGCGGCGGACTTCTGTGACTCCCTCGGCACCTGAGGCATCGGACAGCACCATATCGAGCACGACCAGGTCGAAACTGTCCCCGCGCAGCGCAGCCAGCGCCCCATGAAGCGTCTCCGCGCACTCGGTCGTCCACCCCGCCTGACGAAAGAGGGTCGTGAGCATGCGCGTGACCATGGCCGTGTCATCGACCACGAGGATGCGGAATGACCGTGCGTTGCCGCGAGTGCCCATTGCCAGCCCGACGACGCGCACCCGAGCGCGTCGAGCCGCTTCATACATCAGCTCGACGGCGTCCAGAAGCGTCCCGATGCCGGGACACTCTCCGGCGAGCGATCGCACCCGTGGGACGGAAGTGCCCCGACGCCGATGAGATCCAAGCGAGAGAACGCTCCGGAAAACGCGGCGTGGCCGATGTCTCGGCGCCGATGGCATGATGCCTGCTTGTGGCCGGGAGCACCGTGTTCCGATCCCTTCACCATGGTCAGATCGGGTACCAGCCCCCCACGGGGCAGGCGCTGCTTGCGCATGGTCGGGCCCCACGCCTGAACAAGGCTCGTCGCGCGAGTGCTGTCGCCCGGCGGACTCGGACGCTCCCGCTCCACGGAACCGCAAGCACGCCCTCGGCGTCCCAGTTCCGAGACACGGGCCCCGGTTCCTCGTCATCACCCGCCATACGCGAGGATGGAAGCCTATGGGTCGCTGCTCCAGGCAGACGTGCCCCGCGGCTCGTACGACCCTCAGCGCCCAATTCTTGGACGATGCGTTCTGCTGTACTTCCGAGAGGTGCCCGCCAGCCGGGACACCGATCACCGCAGTCTGGGAACGCGAATTGCGCATCAAACGACACTGGCACACACGATTGGGTCGCGGTTCTAGCCGTGGCCCGTGGGAGGTACTCGATGCTGCCGTGCAAGTCGCCCCTGGAGGCGCACCAATGAGCCGCAACGCCCATTCGAAGAGCAGCCTGGCGCTCGTCACGGTGCCAGGATCCGAGGCGCATCCGCTCTGCGGGCGCACTGTCAATACGCCGGCTGCCGAGGCCGATGGCGCCACGGAGCGCGGCGGGGTCACCACTGCGGAGCTCAAGCTCCCGTCGTGCGCGCGGCAGGAAGACAAGTCGCTGGTCGCTCGGGCCGCCGGAGATATCCGGGCGATACTGGCGCGGACCGTAGCGCACGGGATGGCTGAGGTCGGCGAATACCTGCTGCGCGAATTCTATGACGACAACCCCGCGCTGTACCGCTCGGCAAGCCACGCCAAGCACGCGTCCATCAGGTTGCTCGAGCAGCGGTGCGGCACGATGGAGCTGCCCGTTCGGCGCACGTTCCTCGTGAATGCCCTGCAGATCGCCGTGCTCTCGCGGCAGCTGCCCAAGGGGGCCAAGTTCCTCGAGCTGCCGCCGAGCCACCGCGTCGAGTTGTTGAAGCTACGCGTGCCGGAGAAAGTCGAGCAAGTCGCCGCCAAGGCCGTCGAGGCCAACTTGTCGGTCCAGAAGGTCCGCGAGATCGTGCGCAAGGACCGCGAGCGCAATAAGAGCGGCCGTGGGCGTCCCCCGACGCCGGCACCGCTTGCCGCGCTCCGGCTTTGCGTGCGCAGCCTCCGCGACCCAGACACGGGGCGGCTCGTCTTCCGCAAGGAGGAGATCTCGACCATGGACGACGAGGCCCTGGCCGAGGCGGTCGAACTGCTCGAGGTGCTGATGAAGCGCGCCGAGGAGTTCGTGCGGTTGGTTTCCTAGCCCGAGCGCATCGACGTGAGTCGACTCAAGGCGCGCACGACGCACGTCGCCATGCCGCGCCGCGCCCCGGTCGTCGGGGTCATCCGAGAGCATCCTTTCGGCGGCGTCGGCGTGGTCGCGGGCGGCCCACTGCCACGGAAGCCGCCGAGCGCGTCACGCTTTCGCCAGTCCGCTGTCCTCGAACGTAGCGCCGTATCGACCCGGCGCCTCGACGGCGACCTCTACCTTCGATCGGGGCCACTCGCATGCGTCGCCCTGCGCGTTTGCCTCGCGAGTCGAGTGCTCTCCGCCGCGCGGTCGACTGCGGCCACCAGATCCCTGGCTCGGAGAGGCTTTTCGAGGCACGCGAAGACTCCCAGGCCGAGAGCTTGGTCCTTCAGGCCAGTCTCCTCCGAACCGGTGACAAGCAGGACGGCGACATCTTGGTCTCGCTCGCGAAGCGCGCGAAGCAATGCGATGCCGCCCATGCCCGGCATGAAAGCGTCCGTCAGCACGACGTCGAAAGGACCCGCGGACAGCGCATCGATGGCTTCGTGTCCGTCGGATGCGGCAGTCACCGACGTTCCCGCACGGCTGAGAATGCGGCAGATGACGCTTCGCACCGACGGGTCGTCGTCGACGACGAGCACTCTTCGGTCCGGCCCTGACCGCGCTTCGCCCCCGCTCTCGGCGCTCAATGCTCCCGCTCCTTGTCGGGATCATAGCGCCGCGGGCGCCATGATCATCCCGTTTTGCCGCCGCATCTGGTCAGAATCCGGGAGGCGAAGCGGACGCCCCGTCCCGGCCGATGGGGCTTCCGACCCAAACGTCCGAATGGCCGTATGTCGCGGACAGCGCAGTCACCGGACGCCACTTTCCGCGGTGCGCCGAATGGTAGCCGTTGACCAGCCGCCGCTCGGCGAGCGATCGTTGAGCATTCTGGTCTACGTGTGGTTTCCTTCCCGGCCGGCGAATCCCCGAGGAACTGTGGTGCACGAAATGGTCGAGCGCGACGCGACCAATCAGCTCAATACCGAGCCGCCCCCCTCGGGCGAACGGCCGTCGGTGACGCATTCGGACCCCGCGCCGAAGCAGGCCAACCAGAACGCGAGCGATGACGATGCTGGCGCACGGCCGGACGCCGAGCTTCCAGCCTTCACCTCGCTCGCCTTGGTCGCGGTTCATGAGATCAGCAACGTGCTCGGTTGGCTTGAGATGACCCTGGAGATCGTTGAACGTGCAGAGGAGGGCCGCGCGCGCGGTGACATGATCTCGCCGGCGGATCTCAGCCCCACGATTCGCGACGCTCGCCTGGGCGTGAAGCACATGAGCTCCATCGTGCAGCAACTGCGGTCGTTCGGCCGCACTGCGAGCGCAGAACCGGCGGAGTTCGACCCGGCACAAGCCTTGGCGGCCGCCATTCGCTTCTCCGAAGCGCGTATCGCCCGACGTGCTCGCCTGCGACTCGGCATCGGGCGGACGCCGCTGGTGAGAGGCTCGCAACATGAGCTCACCTGCGTGTTCCTCAACCTGCTCCTGAACGCGGCGGAAGCGATCGAAGAGAGAAGTCCCGAGGCAAACGTGATCAACGTCAGCTCAAGCACGGATGAGCGCGGATGGGCCTCGTTCGAGGTCGAGGACAGCGGTCGCGGCATCGCACCAGAGGTCGGGGAGCACGTCTTCGACGCTTACTTTACGGGACGCGCCGAGCGAGGTGGCACCGGTCTTGGGCTTCACGTGAGCCGACGGATCGTGCGCGCGATGGGCGGCGAGATCGGCTTCGAGTCCGCGCCCGGCTTGGGCAGCCTATTTCGCGTAGTGATTCCTGCTGCCCACCACACGATCTGACGGTGGCGGCTCTGAGGGCCGCAAGCCTGTCGAACCTCGCGCCTGACCGCTCGATTCCGTCGGTGCAAGTCCATCCCCCTGCGGGCGAGCCCGACCCGCTTCAACAGCAACGGGGCTCTCCGCGCGGCTGCTGCCGCCGCCTCCCCGATCCGGCCAGCCACGCTCACCCGAAAGACCGCGCGCCCCCGCGTGCCATCCCAGCTTCGCTGCGTATCCGAATGAGCTCAACCCCCCTCACGACTGACCGGATCGGGTGCCAATGGCCCCTCCTCGAGCACCCATGGTATCGAGACGGCGCCGTCGCGCTGTCCGAGAGGTCGGGAAAGTTCGCTGGCAGTCGTGTGGACGCGCATGTCACGAGCCTTGCTACGGGTCGGGTGCGGACGTGCGGGAACGCCCCGAGCGGCCAGGCTTTCGAACCAGCGCGTCCCCTGGGAACCACGCGCGCCGGAATACGCGGTATCCTGAGGCGGAGACGGATCGAACAAGGGACGCATGGCAATCCTGCTCGCGAGCCACCACTTGTACCCGAACGGCGTCCGCGTGGACCACCGTCGTGCGGTGCTCGGGATTCTCGACGGCAGCCGGCGGCTCGCGGTGCAATGGGAGGAGGATCGCGCCGACTGCGTGATGCTCCTTATCGAGCGCACGGGCGGCCGGTTCCTCGGAAGAATCCGCCGCCACAATCCCGGCTCTGCCGAGACCATCGTCGATGTGAGCATGCTTCTGGTGTCCAACGGGCCCGACGTCTGGCGGTTCGAAGGGTCGTACGTGGAGGCTGACGGCGAGCCGCGGTCGTGGACCGTGGTCGCTATCAGACCCAATTCAACCCGTCCAGCAACAGACTCGGAGGGCGAGGCACCGTAGCGGGACGCAGCCCAGTGCGGCGGCAGGGTCGTTCCGGCCACGATGGGGTCGCCGGCCCGCCATCGACTCGTCGCTGGCGAAGAGTGCCACGATGCCCGCAAGGACTCGCCGCCAGCTCCGCGTGCGGATGCGACGGTGAACCCCATCATGCCGGAGCCCAGATTCGTTCGAAGATGATCGCGCAAAGCGTCCGCGTCCATCGCGACCTGTGGCCGCTAGCGGGCCCTGATGGCTCCGCCGCGCACGAGATCGCCAAGAACGTCCAGCGCCTCCACCCACAGGTTGCCGCACATGTCCAGGATCTCGCCCAGCGTGAACTCGGATTCGATCAACGCGATGAGCACCGCGGTGCGCGGGTCGTGCTTGAGCGCCCGCACGCAGGGGTCGTCCGCCGGGACCTCGAAAACGGATGCAAGTCCTCCGAGCTGCGCGACCAGGGCTTCCGCGCTTGGCTGCCGCGCGGTGGCTGCTGCCCTTGCTTCATCGCTCCCGTCCAGCTCCGCCAGCCGGACCGGCTGGACCGACGCCGATCCCGGCCGGATCGTGCCCATGGTGCTCGGCGCGGACGCCGGCGGATTGGTTCGAAGCACAGATGGTGTCGGGCTGTCGAGTTGCGCCGACCGCGCGGCCGGACGCAGCTGGGACGCCGCTGCTCTCGTAGCGGATTGATGCTCATCGGTGGTTGGTGTGTTCATCGAGATCCCCTCACGCGCTCATTCAGTGGGTGCAGCCGCCCTCAAGCTCTGATCATCCTCGATGGCGGCGCTGTGCTTCTGGCGTTCGCGCTCGTGCGCGCCGCCGACCTGGCAAGAGCGATCTGACCGGATGGCGTCGAGGATCTGCTGGAGCAGGACTTCGGGTCGCTCCGCGGGTACAGCGCCGACCCCACAGACCAGGTGCGTCGCGGCGCCGGGCTGCAGTTCGACGCGGAACACCCCAGGTGTCCACAGGTCCTCTTGCGCCTCCCCAGGCCCCTGCTCGCCCCGATACTCGAAGCGTCGCCACCAGTCAGGCGAGCCCACGAACCTACCTTCATGGCGGAACACGACGGGCGGCAGGGCGCGCACCGGATGCACGACCACATCGTTCGCGTGCAGCCGCGCGCTGTGCACGAAGCCTCCGTGCTCGCGGGTGAGCTCGGACGCCGGACGCATCGCGAGCAGCGGACGCGCTTCGAGGACCACCGGCCGGGCTCCGCGCCAAGCATGTCGCAACACGACCGCACTGGCGCCACGCACCAAACCCAGCACGCGCTCGAGCTCCCATCCCGGCCCTCGGAACACCCACCGGGGAAGCGGATCTTGCGCGAACGATGCGAGGCGCTCGTAGCCGCGGGTCGGCTCGATTCCGGGAAAGCGGTGCGTCGCGAGCGAGATCGAGGACTCGCCGAGCTGAAGGGTGACATCGAGATGGGATAGAAAGACGCACGGCTCTTTCCAGGGCGATCGCGAGACGGCCAGCAGCCCGTGCTGGCGTCGCGTGTGCATCAGCGCAACAGTGGAGGAGGCACATGCCCCGACACCGTCAGTGCACGACCACTCCCCGCTTGATCTGCCGAGGTCCCCATCGACCGCGATGATGCGGTACGCTCTCGGCCGCGTGCCGTCTTCCTCAAGGAACGAGTCGGTTCGCGCCGCGAGCGGTGACCCAAGCTCGTCGCATGATGGCTTCTGCTCGTCGCGCACCTTCGCCCCCGTCGCCAACATCCTGCCCCCCGCATCGCGTTCACGCCTTCACCGTGTCTCGCGAATCCCTCTCCATCGTACCAACATCGAGGTCGCCGAGATCGCCTTCGATGCCGATTGCCGGCCGATTTCAACGGGGTGCGTACGGGACGAATCGCTCGCCGCTTGCAGGCACCTTTGACCTGTACGGCTGACTCCGCTCTCGTCGCTGGCGGGCAGTCGGCGCCTGCGCGTCACGAAGCGCCATCGCGCGGCAGAACCCTCCCGGTCGCACGAGGTGCGCGCCACTCTTCCATCCGCACTCGGTGGATCCGCGCCGCTGGCTGTGGGCTCGATCAGGCGCTTGACAGCTCTTCCACATCGAGCTGCCGCAATCGGTCTGCCAGCGGCTGCGACTGATTGGTCAGCCGCAGCTTCCTTCGAATGTTGCGTCGGTGCGTATCGACGCTCTGCGGAGAGAGCGACAGCGATTGAGAAATCTCCTTCGAACTGAGCCCTTCGCGCAACATGTGACAGATCTCCAGCTCGCGACTGGTCAGACCGAAGCCGCCTTCGGCGAGTCTGGTCGCGAACCCCGATTCGAGGTCGCGAAGCCCGCGCTCGAGCGCATCGAAAACGGGGCCCTGGTCCCGCTCGCAACGCTCGCGCAGGCGCATCAAGAGAGGTAGGAGCGCCTGCTGGACGTTCGAGCGTACGAGTTGGCTCACCCGCAAGCGCTCGCCGACCAACTGCTCCGCTAGCGCCTGCACGCCCAATCGAAGACGTTCGACATCGGCATCGTGGTTCGTGCAGGCTTCGTCCCTTTCGGCAAGAAGCGCACTCTGCGGCGCGCCGTCATAGTCTCGCGGCATCAGGATGATCCGATACCGGATATCGCCCCTCATGGCGCTGCGATCCGCGAGCGCAACAGCAGTCGCTGACACCTCGGTCCCACGGCCGTCGTGAAGGCGCACGTGGTGCACGCGTGCCGATCCCGTCGCAATCAGCTCGAGCTGGCCATTGGTGAGACGCCCGCTCGCGTCGTCGATGACGAAGGTCGAAAACGGTCGTCCTAGAGGCTGCCCGGGCTCCACCCCCAAGAGCGCTGCCGCGGCTGCATTGACCGAGCGGACGACCGCTTCGCTGTCGAGACACACGCAGCCGACGGGTCCCGCCTCCCCGGAGTCCTCGACCACCTCGCGAGGAACCGTTTCACTCGACGGCCCATCGCACGGGCGCGAGTCTGCCTCCGTGCTCCCCTGAGCGCGCCGCGGGTCGGCGGATGCCGTCGGTGCCCCGGTGAGCGGTCCCTTCCTCGGATCTGCCGTGCCGCCGACTTCGCTGACGTGCGCGCATTTGCCGCTTCCGCGCGAACGTGCGCGAGCTTGCGCCATCTGATGAGCCATTCCTCCCTCCCGCCCCAGCCGCGCTGGCTCTCTGCCCGGACAGCGTTCGGATCATCCTGCACCGCGGAGCCACGCGTCAAGCGCCTCATCTCGAGCGCGCCACGTTCCCGATGGCAGGATCATCTGTTCCGGACGTCCCGAGGGTGAGAGCGACCGAGGCGGACGTCATGTTCGCTGATGGCTCACCTCGATGCGCGGCAAGCCGAGCTCAGTTCTCCGCCGTCGGACCGTACTCTGACCGGGGCGGCGCTGCTCGCTTGGCCGCACTCGCTATCGAGACGCGCGAGCCGATCTCGCAGATGGAACCCCACGCCACGAACGCGACGCGAAGCCACAGTGGGACCGGCGTACGCAGCGCCACTGGTCCTTCGAATTCGACATCGTGGACATCAGCACTTGCCTCGCCCTGGGCTAGTACACGGTGCTCGCCACCGGCGGCTTCACCGACAGGCATGGCCGTTCTCCTTCCCCGCACGTTCGACGTTCCCAGAGCGGAGACACAATCGGACGATCGGGCCCCGCGAACTTGTGGTCAGGGGTAAGCCCGGCACGCAGGTCGGTCAAGGAGGCTGGCCCGCCCGGGGATGGTTTCTCCCGCCCGCCCCGGACATCTCGCCGCAGCGTAGCGAGAATGCCATTTCGGTTCGCTCTGATCTCTTTCCTGGCTGCAGTGGCCCGCGCGGACCGGGTACGCGACGACGAGCACGCGACGTGGCTCAACCGACGGCTCGACCGGGAAAGTCGGGGCATACTCGGCATTCGTCGGCTCCGACGCCTGCACAAGTAGGCGTGCAGCGCTCAATGATCGGCGCTCGCCTCGTCAGCGCCTTGCCAAGGCACCCGTGGAAGCAAGCTTGACGATGACCAGGAGAATGTCGAGCCGGCGTGCGCTGTGAAGGTCCAGTATCTCGCCAATAGGAATGCCGCGCTGCAGAAGCTCGGCCAGCAGAGCTGTCCGTGGGTCGTCCTCGAGGGCCTTCGGGATCGGGCCCGCAGCGCTGAGCCGGAGCACCGCCATGCGCCCGCCAAGCGCCTCGACGTGCGTTGCCTCGAGACGCGCACGACACACGGCAGCATACCCCGCCGCGTCCCGATCCTCGGGGTCATCCCTTAGCATCCTCTCGGCGGTGGCAAGAGCGGCCGCGTGGTCGCCCGCGGCGTACTGGCGCAGCAGCCGCCTAGCGCGACGCTCTCTCGCCACGGTGCTGTCCTCGAAGGTGGCGCCGTACCGACCCGATGCGTCGAAGCCGACCCTCATCCCTTGAAGCGTCTGCTCGTCGACGCCGCTCGGAGGTTCCTCGTCCTCGCGCTGCAGCCAGGCAAGCAGCGCTCGCTCTGCCGAGCGCGACCGATGGTCCCCGCCGTCGTCAGGCCGGACGCCTTTGGCTGTGGGCCGAGCGGTCAATCGCGGCGCGGGCTCATCGCTCGCTCGTGAATCCTCTCCCGAACCACCGCGCGACATCATTCGAGTCCCAATGCCGAGAGCGTCCTGCGTGAACAGACGGCAGGCCCTCAGTGATCCAAGTACCCGGTCACCAAACCGGCAGGCAACAAAAGCGGTCGGCGGGTCCACAGCATCGGTCACTTCCGCGCCTGCGGCAGTGAGGAGGCGAACCAGGGTGCGGTGCACGCCGGAATCGTCGTCGGCCGGCTGCGGGACCTCGCGGCGACGAGGTCTCGCTGCACTCGTCGGACCGCTGAATAGACCGTTGACTGTGCGAGTCGATCGGGGCGATGGTTGAGTGTTCTGGCTGCCCCGCGACCCGCGCGCGGGCGTTCAATCCCCGACAACGACTGGAGCATGTAATGGTCGACCGCGATGCGACCAATCAGACCCCAACCGCCCCGCCTCTCTCGGGCGAGCGGCGTTCGGAGACCCGCTTGGAGTTCGCTGCTGAGGAGGCGCAGTCCGGTGAGGTGCCTCGCGCCGCCGACGAGATGTCGGCCAGTCCCGAGCTTCCCGCCTTCACATCGGTCGCCATGGTCGCGGTCCACGAGATCAGCAACGTGCTCGGCTGGCTCGACATGACCCTTGAGATCGTCGAACGCGCGGAGGCGGCCCGAGCGCGGGGAGACCAGGTCCCGCCCGCCGACGTCTCGGCGCAGCTGCGTGACATGCGCCTGGGCGTCCGCCACATGAGCGCGATCGTGCACGAACTGCGCTCGTTCGGGCGGCCGGTCGATCGGAGCGACGAGTCCTTCGATCCGAGGCAGGCCCTGGACACGGCGGTCCGCTTCACTGCTGCGCGCATCGCCCGACGCGCGCAGCTCGTGCAGCTGGTCGGACCGACACCATCGGTCAGAGGATCACTGCACGAGCTTACCTGCGTATTCCTGAACCTGCTCCTGAACGCGGTCGACGCGATCGACGAGGGAAGCCCGAACGCGAACGTAATCAGCGTTCGGGCGAGCGCGGACGACTTGGGACGGGCGGTTTTCGAAGTCGAGGACACCGGTCGCGGCATCGCGCCAAAGGTCGGCCAGCACATCTTCGACCCCTACTTCACTGGACGCGCGGACAAAGGCGGCACGGGGCTCGGGCTTCACGTCAGCCAGCGGATCGTGAAAGCGATGGGCGGCGAGGTCGGCTTCGAGTCCGCGCCGGGACTCGGCAGCCTGTTCCGCGTAGTGCTCCCGGCCGCCCGTTAGCGGTCGGCCCGTCGACCCGGGGGCGCCGCACTCGCGGTTCCGCTTTGATTTGGCATGCTACCGCTCTCGCGAAGCTCCAGGCGATCCAAAGCGCCCCTGCGTCCATCGAGACGCTTCGCGTCATTACAGTCGAGTCGAGCGGAGTGGGCGATTGACGCTGTTTCTCGGGCTCCGCTTGGGATATGGTCCACTCCTCGCGAACCCCTCCTCGGCCGCCCGAAAAGCGCACGGTCGGGTCGGGGGCGTTCATCGTGACGGGCGAGCACGGCCACTATGAGGAAACGCTTCGACACCCCGGAAGCGGAGCGCCTGGAGGGAAGTCAGCAGCCCGAGCGGCGCGGCAACGATAGTTCCATCCGACCGAAGGTCGGGACATACCGCGGCCGAGTGCTCGTGATCGACGACAGCGAGGACGTGCGCCGGGTCGTATCCGCGACTCTGGAGGTACACGGATTCGACGTCCTCCTGGCGCAGGACGGCGAGGAAGGACTCGCATTTTACCGCGTGCTTCATGCGGCGATCGACGCGGTGCTGGTCGATATCGAGATGCCGGGAATGGACGGGATTGAGACGTTCCGACGGCTCCAGTTGGTGAACCCCCAGGTGAGAGCCATCCTTTGGTCCGGGGGCGCGCTGTCCCGGCGAATCGATGAAGCTTTGCGCCAGGGCGCACTCGCGTTCCTTCGGAAGCCGTTCGTGCCCGAGGTGCTCATTGATGAAATCAATCGGGCGATCGGCGCGATCGGCGACACCGAAGAGGCGCACGGGAACTGCAATGACCCAGACCTCTCCCGGAAGTGACTGCACCACCATCGCGTTTTCACGAACGGGTCGGACCGACGAGATGCCCCGCAGCCCGTCGGTCCGCGCGTGATCCTCAACTCCCGTGATTGGTGGCAGCCGCGACGGTCTCGCGCGCGTAAAGCACCGCCGGAATCGCAAGACAATCGGGGGCTGCCTCGCGGCCACCATGTCGCCCCGGAACGGAGGCGCGGGCATGGCGATCAAGACCTCCGAGTTGTCCAACGATGAGCCTCGTGGCGCCGGAGACAGCGAATCGACGATCCGCGGCGCTCTTCCGACAGGCGGCTGCGGGCGGTCCAGAATGGCCCAGGCGTCAGGGCTCGGCTACCGCCGAAGTGCCACGGTGCCGTTGCGGACCAGCTCGTCCATGACTCGCAGTGCCTCCAGGCGCAGCTCGCCGCACGCCTCCAGGATCTCGGCGAGCGAGAAGTCGCTCCGGATCATGACCGCCAGGATGCCGGTCCGGCGGTCGCTTTCGAGGGCGCGGGCGAGCACGCCCTTGGCCGCGATTTCGTAGGTCGCGTTCGGACCGCCAAGCACCGCCACCAGCACCTCTTCGACGGTCCCGCGGCACTTTGCGGCGATGACACGGGCCTCTTCGCTTGCCGAATCGAGCGCCAGTACTCGCTGCGCGGCCACGAGGGCCGCCTCGTGGTCCCGGGCCACGAAAGCGTCGCGCATCCGGGCGACCCAGGTCATTAGCGAGTCCGCTCCCCACTCGGCGGCATCCGGCATCGGACTGGACGAGGACTCCATATCGAGCCTCCGCCGTCGCCGGACTCTGGACGGGGGCGGAACCGTTTTCGGGTCGGAACCGCTCCCCGGTGCGACGGGCCGGGCGTTCGAAGCCGCCCTCGGTCGGTTCGGTACGCCGAGATCGTCTTCGGAAGGGGGGCGCTTGCTCACGACCGGTTCCCTCAGATCACAAGTCCTTGGACCAACAGACACGAACGGCAAGTTCTCCCAGATGAGTACTGACAGCCACGCTGATCAGTACCCCCACAGGGATCAATCAGGCAGGCAGCGCTGGTTCGGGCGTCGAGAATGGCGCGGCGTCACGGAAACGCCACGTGGTGGGCCGTTTCCCCTTCCGGGTGTACGCTGATCCTCGTGATGCTCCAGCGGTATGCGACCCGAGACCGAAGCCTTCTCCGCCCACCTGCGCGACCGACGCTCTCCGCGCACCGTCCGCACGTACGCGGACGTGCTTGACGACTTCCAGAGCTTCCTCACGCGGTCCGGGTCCTCCGGCACCGAACCGATCGCCCGCAGCATCGAAGTCTTCCTCTCGCGACCACGCAAGGACGGCGGCCGGCGATCAGCGGCGACGCGCAACCAGGAGCTCGCGGCGCTCCGTGCCTACTCCGCTTTCGCGAGACGGGAGGGCATTTGGCGAACGGACCCGACCGACGGCGTGCCGTTCGTCCGGGAACCGCCGCACGACCCGCCCGTGCTGTCCGTCTTCGAGCTGAGGCGCCTTTTCTTCGTGGCATCCGAGATCGCGAACGGAATGCGGCGCGCTCGCGCTCTTGCCGTCCTCGCGCTGCTGTCCCAGCTTGGACTGCGCGTGCACGAACTTGTCGCTCTCGACTTGGATCAGGTGGACGCCCAAAGCGCGACGCTACTCTCTGTGCGCGGGAAGGGCGGGACCATCCACGACCTGCCGCTCAACGCTCCGACAGCCGCTCTCGTCCTGGCCTGGCTGGCTATCCGTAACAGGATATCGGTGGAAAACGAGAAGGCTCTCTTCGTCTCCTCGCGTGGCACGCGGCTCTCGATCCGATCGGTCGAGCACCTGATTTCGGACCTTCGAATTCGGATGGGGACCGCGAAGCGCCTCACCCCGCACACGCTGCGACACTCGGCCGCGACCTTGGCGCTCACGATGGGCGTCGACGTCTCGACGGTCGGGGAGCTGCTACGTCACCAGGACTTGAACACGACCCGGCGCTACCTGCACTTGGTCGACGCGCGCCGCCGCGACGCGGTCCAGAAGCTCGCGATCGCCATCCCGCCGGCTCTCGTCCCGGCCCAATCCCTCGAAGATGGAGCGATTCCGCGGGCTTCCGAGCCCGATGAAAATCGACTTGACGACCAATGCGGGTTGGACGAAGTCGGGGGAATCGACTGGGAAAGGAACCAAAGACTCGCATGAGCGGCGAGGCGCTTCGCGCGAGAGTAGCCCCGAATGCGTCGGTGGGGCGGCCGGCCCGGCACCTGCCATCGATCTATGGACTTGCCGCGAGAGGCGAGTCCGCGGGTAGTGCGCTGAGGCCCATGCGGTCAGGATGCAGCAAACACTGCATGAACTTCGCCGCGTTCGTATCTCCCTTGATGGCAGCGCGAGCGAGTACAAGCTCCATCGTCGCTTCTCCCTCAAGGGAACGGATGTGCTGCACCAGTAGTTCGCGCGAGATCTCTCGTCGAGTTCCGTCGGTGGATTCCGCGACAAACGGCTGGGTGCCGTCCTCCTGGACTCGGAGCTGAGCGTCCGACGACTCGACAACGACGGATTCGGTGCATTGGGCCAGAACCCGACTCAAGAGGACCTCCGCTCGATCGAAGAAGCCGAACTTCGCATGAATGCACTCGCGATAGCTGAAAAGATAGCGAGAAATCAGCGACGCGATGAAAGCCAGCGTCTCGCACACGTCGCCCGCGAAACTCTCATGCTGCTCGGAAGTCAAGACGAGGATGCCGACCGAGTCCGGCGAGCAGGCCTGTGCGATTGGAACCGACGCGTACCGTTCGAAGTACACCTTGGGCTTCCGCTTCCCATCCGCGTAGAACACGTCCTTGTCGCCGCCAACGCGTTTGCAGGTCGGAACGCCCGAGTAGAAGGCCTGGGGAGCGATCGCGCACTCGCCCAGTTCGAGCGGCGCGCCGGGCGCTATCTGCGGACTGTGGAAGAACTCCAAGGCGTAGCCATGGCGGCCCTTCGGCCCGCCGCCCATGGGGAGCTGCCAGTTGTGCAGATAGACCTCAAGCGTGAACTTGACGCCGCTCACTCCCAGAACCGTGCTGACGTTTTCCAGCACGGGGCCTAGAACCAGCTTCAACCGATCGGCGAAATCCGCCGCACAGAGTTGCTCGGGACCGTCACCCGACAGAGCACACGTTCCCTCGTTCATGCGCACAAAACAGAGGCGGACCATGCGGTAAGCTTCGTCTCTCCGGCGCAACTCCGCCTCAACGCGCTGCAGCCTTTCGCCAAGATCCATCGCCTCGACGGCTGCCGCTGGGCCGGAGACCCTCCCGAGCCAAATCAACCCGACCACAAGTGCGAGATGGCTCACGGCGATGCACGCGAGGGCAACCATGACCGATGACGCCGATGCCGCGGTAGCCGCTTCCCCGCTCAGCGACGTCCACCGGTTCACCAGCGCACTTTCGGCGATAGGAAGTATCACAGCAGCCATGGTTGAAAGGGCGATGAACAGGAATCGACTAGCGACCGCAGCGCGCTTGATGTCGGCCCAGGCACTCCCCCCTGTATGCATCTCGGTACCTATCTGCCCTTCTTGTTTCCGTTTCGGTCCCTATCGGGCCAGCTTCATCACAGTTCCGCTATCGCGGTTCACCCAATACACGGACTCTCGGTCGAGCGCGATTCCGCCTGGACTTGCCTGTCCGGTCGCGAGCTTGTCCCCGACCGTACGGATGCCATCCCAGAACCACACGGAGTTATCGGCGGCTGTTGCGTACAGTCCTGTCCCGTCAGCGGCGAGCGACGTAACACCAGCACTCAGAAACCCGAATGAGTCGCGTACATCCCAAACACCCGAGCTCGCGCGACTCGCCCTTCTCACCCAGCCTACGTCGCCCACGCACGCCTCGTACCAGTAGACGGCACTATCGGCTGCCGCAAGACTGAACGGGCACAGCACGCTGACCGGAATCGCTTCCGCGCTGCCGCCATCCTTAGCTACGCGGTGGATCGTTCCATGTCCGCGCTCACTGCCGCCGGCGACTGCAAGCGGGAGAGTTGCCCAGTACACGTAATCGGTCGCCACGCTGAGGTCGAAAACGATGTCGCCGTCCTGCACGTCCGCAAGGGTCATCACCGCGCCACCGGCCTTCGGAACTCTGCGAATCGTCCGTTCGGCCCACCAATAGAGGGAGTCGCCGTCCTCCCTGATGCGGAGCGGGCGCTTTTCGTTCGTCGCGATGACCTTGATGTCCGTCGGATCGCGAAGCGACAATCGCGACACCGTGCCGCGACGATTCTCTACCCAATAGACAGCCTCGTCGTCCACGGCAAACGACCAGTCTTCGAACGGCTTTATGACTATGGCAGACGGTCCCACCCCAGCCTTGCCAACGGAGTTGAGGCTCTTGTCACCATCGTTGCGCCAGAAGGCCGACGACGTGTTGACCGCCAAATCGCTAGGTCGATTCTGGTTCATCGCCAGCACGACCGACTGACATCGGCCGTCGTTGCATCCGCCGCCCCTGCAGTCATGCGAGCATGTCCCGCAATTCTTGGAATCCTTACTAACGTCTGCTTCGCAACCATTCGCAGGCAAGCCGTCGCAGTCCTTGAAGTGCGGGGTGCAGGACAGCAGGCAAACTCCGCCCGAGCAAGCAGCGCTGGCGTTGCTTGATGCGCACACCGTGGTGCAGTTGCCGCAATGCCGAGGATCGCTCCACAGCGCGACTTCGCAGCCGTTGTCGGGATTGCCGTCGCAGTCCGCGTGGCCCTGCCCGCACAGCGGTGGCCGACGGAGTGCTTGTGGCACTACGATAGCCGAGGCAAGACCAGCCAGGGCGGCAGCGCTTGCGGCAAGAACTGTGCGAGTTCGACGGGCCGGCTGGGGGCCTGCGTCGGTTCGCGAGAGAACCGGCGACATTGCGCCCCGGGCTTCCGAAAGCTCCAGACCTGGCACAGGACACCTCAGGCTAGACACACCTGACCGAGCCCCCGGCCACAGCAGGTCGGCAGCGGCGGTCACCGTTTCAATACCGCATACTCGCAATTCTCCTTGCAGTCCGAGCTCGCTGACGTAGTCCTCGACCGTCCCTTTCTGCGCGGCGGGGACCAGCATCCTCCGCGCGGGTCCCCAATCCCGCCACGCCGCGAGGACTTTCTGCTTGAGGTCCGTAGGTTCCACATTACCAACGACGCCCTCCTTGCTCACCGCACCGGTTGCAACGACGTCCGCTGGCACGCGGAGGGACCTGCTACGCGAGAGAAGGGCGATGGCAAGGCCGAGTTGAAATGAGCGATCGTCGCTACGAACCAGAAAACCGGAGTCTTCTTGACCGTTGAGCCGAGGAAGTGTGAACAGGAGTCTGTCAAGCGTGTGTCCCTGCAACTCGTACCAGCTCACGACCTCTGTGATGCCTCCCTGCCAGAGGGAGAGCCACGGTTGCGCGATCAGACCGCCGCAGGTTCCCTTGATGACAGTGAGTCTCCGCAAGAGGCCAACCTCCGACGGCTCGCGAACTACAAGCGGAATCAGTGTCTCTCCTACTTCGCCGCAGGGGGGTTGAGCACCAGCTTCGAGGTGCCACTTCAGCGCGCCCTCCAGTTCTGGATGAAGGGGGCCCCTCCCGAGCAAGTCCTCGGCCACCTTCCTCCTAAGCGTCCCTCGCGGAAGGCTGTCCTTCAAGCGTGCGCCTGCCATTGATTGCAGGTCGACTCGCCGACTGCTGACCGCCTCGTGGGCAAGGATGACCGCCGCGCCGCACGCCGCGCACCATTGCGCAAGTGAGGTGCAGTCGTCGCTCCTCCTCACAGCGTGAACCAACGCTTCATTGTTCTAACGCCGCACGAACAGATAAGCACGACGGCTCGCCGCGCGAGTCTGGCGTGTTCGCCAAGGTCGAGAAGAGCACCGTCTGGATACACCGGCGTGGAAAAGTCCCTGAACAGCTCCTCAATTGCGGCGTACTTGGGTTCTCCCCTCCGCCCTTTACCACTAGGCTCAACCAAGGCAGCAAGAATGACATCGACCTTGGTGCACGCGCGGGTTCCCATGATGCCGATTTTGGCCCGGCCGTTCTGAGTTCCGACGTACACCTGAAGCGGAATCTCGAGTCTGTCCGGTTCGTCCAGGTGATTCGCGGTGGCCGCCCACTCGCCGAATCCATACCGCTTGGTCGGCGCTGTCGAGGCGTGCGCCGTTGGCTCGGGCAATCGGATAAGAGTAGGTCCAGCTTCAACGCCGTCGTGCACAACCGGCCCAGACAGTTGTCCCGAAGATGGGAAGAACCCCATCTCGCTATGCTTGCTTGTGGTACTCATGCTTGCACTCTTGGTCACTTGACAAGCCCAACCATGCGTGGACGAACGAGTCGACAAACGCGAGCCCTTGACTGGTGGCATAGCCGCACACGGCGATGTCGTCTCCCGGCGCGAACTCGTACGTCGAAAGGAGAGGGATCTGCGCAGAGAGCGTCACCTCACTGTCGTCCAGTATGGTGGGGATCGTCGGCCAAGGGGAATGAGCCAGTGGGATGAACGGCAAGAAGAACAACGGTACCCCGATGAATGTGGCGGCGCTGTAGCGCTCGTGGAAGCCCATCGACGATATGACCAAGACCAATGAGGAGCCATCCAAGCGGCAGATGGTACCGCGAGCGAGGCTCGAAAACAGGGCGGGCTTGGCGGTCGCGACGGGCAGCTGACTCTCGATGATAGCGTCCTCGAAGAGAATAGTGCGGATTGTAGCACGCACGATTCGCAGCGTGCCGTCGTCACATGGACCGATCAGAGGAGCGTATTCGTGCAGGCGCACCGGCGAAAGACCGTGGGCCTTCAGGATAGTTAGGTGGTAATCGGATCGTTGGTCCACGCACGCTGCGGGAACCTCGAACGTACGAATACTGAACTTACCGTCACGGGTCGTGCCCCGTACGACCGTCCCAACGCCGTATGCGCTCGCGAGTTCGTAGGCGGACACGAGGAGCGAGGGCGACGGATCGTGGCCGGAGACCCTGCTCGAAGTGGTGACGTCGCGATAGGAGTATGCGTGCCAACGGAGGCATGGGTCATTCATGAGCCAGGCCGACTGCCTTTCCGCAAACAGAAACGGTAGCTTGTGAGGCTACCGTAGGTTCGGGGAGCGATCCACATCTTCGGACTAGTCCTAGGCGAGAGGAGCGCCCGACCAGTGGTCACCGGGGTGCGGGATGGCGCCGGACGCCCGGGGAACCGGGCGGGTCCGCCTGTGCAGCTCGGGTGGGAGCACAACGTCCCCGCCCGCCGCAGCTTTGGGAATCAGCCGAGGGACGTCATTTTCCTCGACCGACGTCTCCCTGTCTGCTCGAGGTTCGGCATTCCGTGTCATGTTGTTTCCTCCCAGCGGGAGTCCCGCTGGAAGACGCGGGAGCGCGCTTGTGCCAAGCGTCCCGCCGAGCCGTGTCGTGACCTTGTTGCGCAGCCGCCGGACCGATTCCGGAGGTCTCGCGCCGGTTCCCTTCCTCGAACCGCCGTCGGAGCCGAACCGCCATGACGGCGGCATCGAAGTCTTCCGGGCGCAGCCCTGACAGTAGTTCGACGAGGGAAAGCCACTTCGAATCCTCGAGAAGAGGCTTCGAATCGTTGGGAAAAGGGCGAATTGGCGCCTCCCCCATGAGGGAAGAGGTCACGATATCGCCTTTTCTAGATTCTGTCAAGGCTGGATCGGACAGAGGAGGTCTGAGTCCTCTCCGCCGTCCTGCCCTCCGGGCTTCGCCCATGATTCGTCCTCCTCGCCGAGGACCCGGAGCCGAAACTCTCGCCAGAGCCGGCAGGCCCGGGTCTTCAGGGCGCTCACCGTGGTCCCACGCCTTTCGGCCAGGTTCTTGTAAGAGCCGCCGTGGCCGGTCTTTGCGACCATGATGAGCTCGCGATCCGCGGGGTCAAGCCGTGCAAGCTCGTCCCGCATCCGCAGCATGTATTGCTCCTGGACCAGGAGCTCGTCTTGGAGATCGCCCCCGCTCGGCAGCTCGTCCAGCGACCCCTTCTCGGGGTCGATGTAGACCGTGCGGAGCAGCTCTGCGAGCCGCGGTCGGATGAGCTTGCCGCTCTGCTGCCAGGTCACGTGCTTCAGGAAGCCGAGCCCCCGGTGCGCGTCCACCTTGCCGTGGGAGACGCAGCGGAAGAACTCCTTCCTGGCTTTCGCATGGATGCGGAGCTGCAGGTCGAGGTCGTCGGCGATGATCTCTTTGGCCTTGTCGGGGCTCAAAGAGCGGCCCCAGCGCTTCTCGCGCGTCGGTCGCGGCCCCTCGCCACGCATCGCTCTCGTCGGCATGGTCCGTATCCTGTTCGCTATCCACCCAGGCATCTGGGCTTGAGCCCGTGCCCATACTTCTCGCGCTTGCTCTCTCGTGAGTCGGTCGTTCGGCATCTCCCTAGCCCCTTCGCGGCATTCGCCGACGCTCCGTGCGTCTGCGCCTCGAAACGAACGATCACCGCGCTACGCGCCGCTTCCGAAGGGTCCTTGGTTGGGAGAAGACTTCCTCGTTCACCTCCAGCGACGGGAGCCATCCCGCCTGCTTCCATAATGCTCGCGGGTGGACGGGGGTTGCAACGATTTTCTTGCGCGACCGCGGAAGACCTGGCCGGCATGGAACCGTCGTGGAGGAAGGCCGATGCAAAGTGTCGACGGGCTGATCCTGGGCGCGTGCGGGCTGTTCGTGATGGTGATGCTGCTGACCGGGGCGGTGCTCGGGCTAGTGGTGCCGGTCGGCCGCAAGACGGCTCCACCATCACCACCGCCACTGCCTCCTGATCCGCTCCCGTCCACCAAGACCCAGCCGCCGGCGCTTCAGTCGGTGGTGCTGCCCACCGACCCACTGCCCACGATCGTCGTCGAAGAGCCGCCGTTGTGCGTGGACGTCGTCCGGCGACCGGCCAGGCCCGCGCTTCCCGGGGAACAGGACGGCAAGAAGCACAAGAAGCACCGAAAACACAAGTGCAAGACTGACGACGCCATCGCCGGGCTGCTCGTGCTCGGCGTTCTGGCTGCCATATTCGGCGGTGGGGGCAAGAAGTGAGCGTGGTCATCACGGGCATCGCCCTCGGATTCGGCATCCTGGCCCTCATGCTGGCCTTCTTCCTGGTGCTGGCCGCGCGGTCGGCCCATGCGGCCCGGAGTTTGGGACCGGCGCCCGGTTCGGCATCCGGGCCGGGGTATGAACGGCCCGGCCTGCCGCCAGCGGATCTCGACTTCTACCCAGTGGCACCACAGGCGCACGACGACGGGTTCGAGCCGCTGCGCATGTGGGAGTTGCCCGATATCGACGACGACGTGTTCAAACCCGCGGGATTGCCCAACAGGGTCAACGGCAAGCCGCCGGTGCGGCGCTGCCGGGTGTGTGGCCGGCCCAAGACTGAAGGCGTCCACAATCACTGATTCGTGTGCATCGCTTTGGCTTTCATGAGCATATCGACCTTGGGTGATTGACCGATAGTGGCCGCTTGGCGGTGGGCATCCCGACTCGCCGGATGCCGCTTGGCGAAGCAAGAGCTGGCGTGAGTGGGCGCGCGGTTCGCGCGCGAAAGGAGACATGCATGTTCGAGAATACGACGATCGCGGGTGATTGGCTGTCCCGAGAGAAGCTTGCAGGGTACGACCCTGCAACGCTGAGCACGAGAGTGGTAGTAGTCGGAGCAGGCGCGGCGGGGAACAACATCGTTCAGACACTGGCGCTGTCAGGCTGCACTGATATCGCCATCATCGACTACGACACAATCGAGCCGTCAAACCTGACCCGCTCACCTCTCTTCAGGCCCGAGCGGATGCAAGGCAGTCGGCGACGTTTCAAGGCCAGGGAGGTCGCCCTTTCGGCGGTCGAGGTCTCATACGCCGAGGACTTCAAGGCGCGATACGCGATCGCGCCGGTCGAGGCGCTAGGGCTGGGCGCCTTCGAGGGTGCCGGCGTCGTCATCGCGGCAGTGGATTCCCTCTCGCTGCGCGCCTTCCTGGCCGACGCGACGCGCCTTCTCGGCATTCCTCTTGTCGAGGTCGGTTTCCTGGCGCCGAACGGCCAGGTCTCCGTCTTCCCGAACCGCACTACGGGCGAGCCTTGCTGGCGATGTCTTCATCCCGAGGTCCAGCATGGATCGGCATCGTGCGCTCTGTACGCCGAGGCCGCCATCGCGGCGGGCATCGCCCCGGCCACTCAGACCGTCGCGGCGGTGTTCGGGAGTCTGGCCGCGGAAGCGGCAATCATGGCCCTGCACGGCGAGTTCCCGCTCGGCGGCAAGGTTCTCCACCTGGACATCCGTACGGGCAAGAGCACCGTGCTAGAACTGGTGGCTGACCCGCAGTGCCCGGGAGGGCACAGGCTTCTCGGCGAGGTCCAGCCACTGTCCGTGACGACGAACGACTCAGCGCAGCTGCTACTCGCGGCGGCATCCGGACACGGCATCGCGGATCCGGTCTTGCGCCTCCCGCTACCCTTCATGGTCGAGGCGCCGTGTGTCGCGTGCGGCAGCCGAGTCAGCATCCAGCGCCCGGTCTGGACCCTGTCCAGTCCGCCCCGCTGCAAGGCTTGCAAGACCGAACGGAGCTCCGAGCCAGTTCTTCCCGTTATCACGAGCAGAGTCGCGCGAAGCGACCGGATCGCTCAACTACAATGCAAGCGCTTGGGGTTGTCTTCCGGGGCGGTGTTCGAAATCGAGGACGCCGCTACTCGAAAGTCGCAAGCCTTCCACCTGGCCGGCGGACCGGACGACCTCTTCATCACGAAGACGCGAAACGCGCGCAACAATCTTGCTCCGCAGGCCATTACGGTAAGCAGAGACGACGAGGAGTTCGAGCCGCTGGTCACGGTCGACCCCGCGTGACTCCTCGAGAAGAGCCGGCGACGCGAGTCGCCAAAACAGCGGAGAACCACCATGGCAGAGAACGGCAAAGTGCGAGTGATCTTCCTCCATCCGCGGGACTCACGGGAGTTCCCGGCCGACATCGGCCCCGCCGCCACGGGGCAGACGGCCATCGCCGGGATGATCAAGGCGGCCTTCCTGGAGGCGCCGAGCGCGTTGCAGGCGTACGCCCTGCAGCACGTCAAGACCGGAAGGCAGCTCCCACCCAGTGCATCCCTCATCGGGGAAGGAGTGGGCGAGGGCGACCAGATCGCCGTTCTGCTCACGAATGCCGGGGCGGGAGGCTGACAATGAAACTGGATGCCGCCGAGCTCGCGAGCCGCCTCCAGTATGACCTGGAGGTCGTGTCCGAACTCCGGTCCCCGGCGCTCGGGGAGATCCGGGCGTACGCCTCGGACGACGATTGGCGCGCGGGCCGGCGGCTCGATGCTTCGAACACGGGAGAGCGGCAGGCGACAGTGTACGTCGTCGACTACTCCTTTCCCGTACTCGTGTCGGCCGCGGAAACCACGCCCAAAGTCACGGTCCACTTCGACCTGCTCGCAGGCGGCAACTATCCGTATACCGCGCCCTGGACGGCGGCGGTCAGCCGACCGACGCCGTGGTCTCCGCACGTGCACCCGAACGAGGCTACCGTCTGCATCGGCGAGATTTGGAGAGACGCGCGCGGGAAGATGCTGCTCGCGGACCTCATCGTTCACGTCATGCGCATCCTGAACTTCGACGAGACCGAGCGCGGGCTCGAGTACGGCGGGTGGAACTCCGCCGCCATCAACCACTGGAGGAGGGTGCTGAAGCGCAAGCCCCTTCACCCCGATCTCGCGTATCCGGTGCTTCCGACCCATCTCACGCACGGCATGCCCGAGCCGGACTGCTCCTTTTCGCCGGTGTCGTGTGACGAGACACTATCAGGCTTCGCTCCGTCCAGCCCGAGCACGCAGCGGCGGATCGCGATCGAGGATGTCCTTGGGGACGCCTTCACTCCCATTCGCACGAGGTAAGCAACCGATGAGTCTAGCTCACAACCGCGCAGGGGCCGACATGACGGACGACTTCGTCCCGTTGGGCACGGTCGAGGAGAGAATCCCCAGGATCGACCGCGACAAGCTCGATCGACGGCCCTTGGCATTCGTTGGGGAGGACGGGTTCGAAGCGCGCATTCCCTTCGAAGTCGTGGAACGCATGGTCGAATACGGCCGGCGTGCGGACCCGAGCGAATGGCTCGCCATCCTCGTCGGCCGGATCGGCGAGGACGGGAGCGGACGGTACGTGGCTGTCCGCGGCGCGGTCTTGGACGACGATGCTCTGGCCCGGCCCGGGTACGTGGAGACGAGCCCGCAGTCGGAAGCCGGGACCCGGACCCTCGCACGGACTCTGTACCCGGACTGTTCGATAGTTGGGTGGGCGCATGGGCACGTGCGGTGCGGGGCGCGATTCTCGGCAAAGGACCTGGAGAACCAGCGGTCGTGGACTCGGCCGCATTCGCTCGGGATCGTCGTGGACCCCTGGGATCCAGCGCGGATTGCCGTGTACCGCGGCCCTGGTGCCGAAAAGCTTCGGCTCGTGGGGCACAATCCTGTTGCGCGGGCAACCAACTCTCCTGCAAGTGAAGCTCGCCCGACGGTAAGAGAGGAATCGCTTCGCCGGACTGAGGGGCCGGTCCGCGTGCGCTTTGTCGAGGACGCGGGCGCGATCGCTGCGGCGATCGTGCTTTCCCTCGCGCTTGTTGCCTCGGCCGTGGGTAGTTTCGTGGCTTACCGGGCGGCTGGCGAAGCGACAGCCGACGTCGCCGCACTGTGCGCGCGAGTCGACTCGCTCGAGGGCGATCGAACCTCGTCGAAGCCGCCGTCCGAAGCTCCCCCCGCGAGTCAGCTCGCGTGCGGCTTCGACCGCTTCCTCGACGCTGGGGAAGGCGACCCGGACGCGGGAGATTCCGATGTAGCGGGGACTGGGGTTGAGGCGAGCGGGGCGACGGTCGCTCCTCACTTACCTCGGCGTGTGCGTCTTCCCGCGCACCGCCCGGCGGGGACTTCCGACGCTGGAGCCGACGCCCCGACGGACTCGGGTGGGGCCGACAGCGGCCCGCGTGAGGCTTCCGCATACGACGCCGCCACTGACTCACATTCAACAGGTCACGATTGAGCGTGGCTTGGGAGGTAGCGAGATGTTCTTCATCACCATCGTCGTTGCAGCTCTGTTCCTCTATGCACTGGGTCGCGTGCTGTTCAAGCGGCTCGGGTTCCCCCGGGACGTCGAGTCCGCCGGACGCTGGGGGCTTGTGCTCCTCATCGTGGCCGTTCTGTTCAGCTCGTGCCCGGAGATCGGCCGGATGGCCAGCACCCGGCTACCTGCAATCCCTACGATCGACGTATGGAGCGTGCTGCCGCCGCTCCTCATCCTCGGGCTGGCCGCCATTGGCTACGTGAGCTGGTCTCGAGGGGCCGTGGAGCGAGAGCGCCGCGCCCAGTACCTCGAGCGAGCGCGGGGGCTGCCGCGTCGTCCGGCCGCGCCCCCGCCGCCACCGCCGCAACACCAAGCCGAGGAGGAGTTCGTCTTCGGTCCCGCCGCGGACCATCACGGCGGGGCGGACTTCGGCGACGAGGGCGACAACAATGGCATTTGAGTGGCGCAGCGGCGCCAGGCAAGGAGCTCGACATGGATCGCTCGTTTCTCAGAGTGAAGTTCAAGCTACCCGGGGATTCCTCCGTGGTCGAAGCGCTCGTGCGCGGATTTCAGACCGTCGGCGAAACGCTCGACGGTTTGGTCCAGTGTGGGGCGCTCTGTCGACTCCAGCACCCGTGCCAGCACGCATTGGTTCATGCGCGGGACGGGCACCCGCTCGCGGTGTGGAACCTCCTGTGCCGCGAAGGGGTAATGAATGGAGATGAGTTGATAGTCATAGTGCGGAGGTTGGTGCCATGTTCGACAGGGCTACCAGTGAACAGCCTTCCGCGAGGAGTGCGCTGGCCGCTGCATTGATTCCGAGGCGGTCCGCGGGGCCCCTCGGAATCCGCGGGCCACGCAATACCGCGCCAGCCGGGTCACTACTACGGAGATGATGTGCGCGATGGGGTTCTGGACCAGTCTCATCAGGGGCCTTGGTGGCGCGAATGACCGGGAAGCCGCGTATCACGCCGAAGCCGATGCCGTGCGGGCAGCCTCGCGTTCGGACCGGCTCGACCCACGGTTCCGACAGGACATGCGGCAGCTCGCCACCCGAGAGGGCGTCGTCCGGATCGGCGCGGCTGTTCACGACGACCAGGTGCCCGTTATCCTGCCTCGCGCCGACGTGCTCGGCAGCGGACATGCTTTGGTGCTCGGCGGAACGGGCGCGGGCAAGACCAGGGTCGTCGGGGCGGTCATGAAGGCGCTGCTTCAGACGATTGCCCGCGAACCGTCCTCGCTCGGCCTGTGGGTCGTCGACCACAAGAGTGAGATGGCCGAACTCACGGTCGCCCTCATCGGCGAACTGGTCGACTCGCTACCGAGCGCGCAGGCGAACCGGCTTCTCGATCAGCTGGTCATCGTCAATCCCTTCTCGACCACGGCGCTCGTGCCGTTCCAAATCCTTCAGGCGGAGTCAGGCGTTGCGCCGGAGGATGTGGCGTTCGAGGTGACGACGCTCGTGAACCGCCTCGGGGGAGCGGAACTCGGGGTCAAGCAGGACGACCTCGTCTACCACCTGCTTCTTCTCGGCGTGCTGAAGCAACTATCGCTCCCCGACGTCGCTCACCTTCTCGCGGACCCCGCAACCCTCGCCTCCGCCGCTGCCGAGTCGCCGTCAGAGCAAGTCCGCGCGTTCTTCGGAGGAGGGACCAGACTCCCCGCCGCCTCCTTGGACGGCGTGCGGGCGAGGTTGAACCGACTACTGCGCCTTCCGTCGACCCGACTCATGCTCGGCTCGTCGGGCGCGCCGTCCTTCCACGCGATGCTCGGCTCGAAGATCGTCATCGTCGACGTTGGCTCGCCGCCCTTGGGATGCGAGGACCTCGGTCGCTTCTGGGCCGGGATGTTCACGCTGAAGGTTACCAGGGGCGTATTCCAACGACGGCCGGCCGAAGCCCGACGTCCGGTCGCGATCTTCGTCGACGAGTGGCAAGAGGGCCTGGCCGCCGGAGGCGATGTCGCCGACCACTACGAGCGCGTGCTGTCGATGGCCCGGTCGCGAGGCGTGTCGCTCTGGCTGGTGTCGCAGACGCTAGCGGGCGCGACGCGCGTCTCGCCTTCGCTGCCGAAGGTGGTCGCGACGAATACCCAGCTGCAGCTCCTGTTCAGGTCGTCTTCGGCCGACGCCCACGCGATGTCGGAGATGCTGCCGGTCACGGGACGCAGGCCCCGGCCTGCGTCAGCACCTTGGGAAGCGGCGCCGAAGTCGCCCTTCCTTTCGCCGAGAGAGGAGCTGGATGCGCTCGTGACCGAGGTGACGCGCCTGCCAAACCGCGTCTTCTACCTCTGGAACCGGCTGCGACCGTATCCAGCAGTGCTCGCGCGTGCGATTGATGTCGACCCGCAGGTCGCGCCGATGCGGCCGGCCGAGACCACAAGGCGCCTCCGGGACGGCGCGCTCGCCATCCCGATCCACGAGCTCGAGCGAAGAGTGCGGGCGGGAGCGGCAGCCAGACCGCCGCAGGCGGGAGCGGAGGACGGCGCGACCGAGTTCACGGTAGCGCCGCGAAGGCCGAGGCGCAGGCGGTGAAGAGAGTGCTTGATCGCGGCAAATGTGGGGAACGAGGACGAGTGCTCCGGCGAGCCCCGCGAAGTCGACTCCGACTTCGCCGGACTTCACCACTACTTGTTGCGACGCATTCGGAACGCATTGATGCGATCAGTAAGCCCCTGCAACCCCGTACTCATCTCATTCAAGGCGGTCCTGGTCTCGAAGCGCGAGTCCCGGAGTGGGTTCCGCCGTCGGATGACTAGCAGGTTGGCTTCCAGTTCTCCGACGTCGCGCGAGGAAGACAGCAGTCGCAGATCGTCATCCGACGCCAGAAACTCGGCTACTTGGTCGTGCACTCTCGCTGCCTCGGCTCCCGGGTACCACTCCCTTATCTTGGAGTACAGGTCATCGCGCATCGCGCCGTTCCTCGCAAGGACAGTAGCGGCGTCTCGACCATCCTGATTGAGCACGGGAGCCAGAATCGCCTTCAACGCATCCTCTGGCGACAAGCCGACTCCCGTCGGTGTCGCGTGCAGCCGGGCGAGCTGTATTTCCGCCAATGTCGCGAGCCGTTCAGCAACTGATCGGACGAAATACCGATACTCCGCGACAGAAGCTCGACAAAAAGACTCGTCTCCAACCGAGTCGCTAGCCTTCCGCGGATGCGCGAAGTCGTTGCGAAGACGAATGGCTGCGAGGAGTGCCTTTCGATGCGCTAGATCATAGTCCAGACGCTCGCACAGCGCTTCGGTCGCAGACTTGAAGTCTCTCCTCTCGGCGGTGTCAAAAAGATCCAGAATTTCCTCGACGCGCTCTTGCGCGGTTTCGACTGCTGTCTTTCTGAACGGGTACTCGCTCGAACCAGCCATTTCCTCGAGTTCGTCCCATGTGTAGCCAGTCTTGTGTTGGGGCGCGCCAGCGCTGGCGTTCGACATCGATCCCTCCGTGTCAATTGGTCTCAAAAGGTCCTCTTCGCCGCCTCCCATTCCTGATCACTCATGCCAACCGCTTCGCGGTAGAGCTCGCCCAACTGCTGGTAGCCCGCGTCGACAGCATCTCTGATCGTGATCGCAAGCTCGCGGTCTTCTGATGACCCCTGCCGTAGCCGCTCGATGAGTGTCTGAAGCTTCGAACCACGACGGAACCACGCCCTCTCCGCGGTCATCATCCATTCCCTACATCTTCGCACCTTTTCTAGTTCAAGCACCTCTCCCGAATGGGAGAAGTCACCGGACTCGGGTCCCTTCATACAGGCGGTTGGTTACAGCACAGCAACAAGTTACCACCGCTACCGTCGCGCCGGCAAGGCGACGAATGCCCGCCCTGGTTCGCAACATCCTCTGACTCTCGCGGCATGATCCGGACGAGGGACTCACGATGGCAAGGTCTACGGCGCAACGACACACATGGCGCGTTCTGGCGGACTCGGTCATCTCCCTCCCGAACATCGAACACCCGCGGCGCCGAGGGTCGCCGCTGAAGGAGGTCGATCGCGGCAGCGGATGGTACGAGGAAGACAAGGCGAGGCAGTACCGGCGAGCGCGCGCGTCCTGCGTCAGCACACCGGGCTCCCTTACTCACGAACCCTCAACCGGTATGTCGAACTTCTACCATCTGCACTACGCGATCTCGAAGCGGACGCTGCCGTCGCCGAAGGTCTGGAAGGCGATCGTGGACGTCCAGGCGGAGCTGAACCGCCGCTTGAGCTGGACTCACGAGGGCTTGAACCTCGCTCCCGTCCGGCAGCCCGACCGCGGGCCGTTCGCCTTCCCGTTCGTCCAGATAGGTCCTCCGAAGCAGGTCCAGCCCGACGCCCGCATCCTCCAGGTGCAGGCTCCCCAGGCGGCCAGGATCGAGGATGCGTACGCAGCCGGCTCGACCAAGGTGCGCGATAGCCTCTGGAACGCACATCTGGTCGTTGCCTCGCTCCGGCACATCTCGGCCTGCCACCCGGAGCTTCTCCTCGAGTTGCGCGACGAGGGCGGCTTCGTGCTTCCGGGCGCGGTCTGGATCCGAGGCGGGAAGGTCGAGCTGCAGCGCGATTGGCTGAACCGCGAACGCGAGCGGGTGCTCGAGATCTCGGGCGACCCCAACTCGGCCGCGCCCTTCGTCTGGGCCGAAGCGGAAGCACTCCAGGGCAGGTTCTTCATCGACGGGCCGGTGTCCGACTGGAGCGAGGTGCCGGAGGTGCAGGAGCTCGGCCTTACTTGGGACGAGCAGCAATCGTTGAGCATCGGGGACGCCGCCGACATGGTCGTGGCACGTGTTGCGACCTCGACGATGTCCACCAACGCCTGACGACCGTTCCGCCGTCTCCCGCGACGACCTGAGGCGGGAGGGGGCGGGCGGGTCGAGAGCCCGGTGTGCACGCTGGATGCGACGCTTCGCGTACCGTCATCGCGTGTCGGTCTCTCGCTTCCGCCCGCCCCCGAACGCGACGTTGGAGGACAAGCGATGTCGAAGACCGGATCGAGCAAGATCACGGCGGGCCGTGCAGCGCTCTGGTTACTGCTCGTGCCGTTGTACGCGACGTACGGCCTGTACGTCGTCCTGCGCTGGACGCTGGGGCTGCCACGCCTCGCTCGGGGCACGCGGGCGATGCTCTCGGACGAGATCCGCTGCCCGAATGGGCACCCGAACCTCACGCGAGGCCGCTTCGAGTGCGGCGCGTGCCACGGCGTCTATCATGGCTGGGTCGGCGAGTGCCCGTTGTGTGGAGCTGGGGCATCCTGGTTCCCGTGTGGCACGTGCGGTGTCTCGATCCCGCTCCCCTGGGAGTCGTCATGACGAGAGCGAGAGCTATCCGCGGGAAACCGAACCCCGCGGCGATGTCCGTGGTCGGAAGCGAACGGGACCTCGCCGTCCTCGAGACCCTGGCCTGGGCCGGAATCCTGCGGACCGGGCAGATCGAGACGCTGTTCTTCAAGACCAGGCGCCGGGCGCAGCGACGGATGAGAGCGCTGCTGGACCACGGCCTCGTCCGGTCTCATCGCCAGGGCGAGGCTCTGCATCGCGAGGATGTCTTCACCCTGGCGCCGAAGGGGATGGCGCTCCTCGAGACCAAGGGGGCGTTCCCGGACGGTCCGCCCAAGCCGGCGCGGCTCCCGCGCATTTCGAAGCTCGCCCACGCGCTCGCGATCCGCGACGTGTTCGTCGCATTCCTGGCAGCCGAGCATACGGGCAGCTCGCGGCTGGTCGACTTCAGGTTCGAGGAGGATCTGGCGCGAGAGCCGGCCTTCCGAGCGGCCAGGTTGGTGCCGGACGCAGTCGGGGTTGTTGAGGCTGACGGTCGAAGTTCCAGCTTCGCCGTCGAGGTGGACTTGGGGACTGAGACTTCGACGACGTTGCGCGGCAAGCTCGAGGCGTGGGCGCGATTTCACGTGGGAGGGGCCGGTCAGCGATTCGCCGCACTGCTTGTCGTCGCGGACGCCGATTCCCGGGCCAGGCTGCTTTGGCGCCTCGCATCCGAAGCTCAGCTCGGCACCTGGGCGACCGTGGTGCCGGTTGCCGGACTTCCGGCGCTTGTTGGTTGCCGGTGGCCGCACACTTGCGCCGTGCCACCACGCCGTGCCGAACGGCGGGGTAACGGCTTGGATGAGGCCGATTTCAAGCCTGCGGGCGACGGCCGCACGGCGGCGTTTCGGCCCTTGAGTTGATGCTCACGCCGTCGTCGGGCTCGTGCCCTGTCGTCGGGCGCGCGTGTGCTGGTGCCGATCGATCCGTCCGTTGTCTGGGTCTGCGAAGGCGCTGGCGGGACAATCGTCGTGGTCGAATCCGGTGACGCCGACGACGCCCCGCAAACATTCACACGCGCAGGGCGAGCTGCGCGGTGCGGTCGTGCACCTGGTGAAGAGCGCTGGCACGTCGGCCACGGGGTTGATCGGCGGAAGGTAGTCAGGCCCGCTTGCTTCGACCGTGCTGGCCGGCGATGTAGGGCGCGGGCTTGAGATCCTTAAGGCGCTCCGCAACGACGAACAGCAACAACCCGCCATCTGAGGCGGCGACCAATGACACGTTGGGCTTTTCGAGGCGGTCAACATAGGTGTCGACGTTGTCGAAGTTCTCGGCCCTTCCACCGTCGAATTCAAGGCACCCGATATCCTGACGCTTCACTTTCCAGCAACGCACATATGCCATGTCCCTCTACCTCCGAAGCTACTTGTGCGGCTCGGCCGGGGCTTCCGCGTCGAGTGCGCGTTGGCGAGCCCTATTTCTTCGCGTTCTTGTACTTCCCGTTGATCTTCGCTTGCACCGCGTGTCCCTTTGCGGGAGCGACGATGTAGTGGTCGATGAGCAGGTCCAGAAGGTCGAGAAGATGCTCCGCCTCGTCCGGCTCCACGTCCACGACGATCCCGGTCGCCTTGTCGAACATGGGATGTGCAGCAAGATTCCCCGCCAGCCGAACCGCCTCGAGCATGGGACCGATGTAGCCAGGCAGCCTCGGCAACACCTCGAGGATTTCGCTCGCAAGACTCCCTGGCTTCACGCCCCCGTACTGGCGGAGCATGAACTGCAGGCACCGACGGCTGAGCGCGGCGCTAGCCCGAGGGCTGTCCCGCAGGACCAACGCGGCTTCCTGGTAGTCCTGCCTCAGGTTTGGATTCGTCACCTCGTTCGGCAGCGGCTTGCGGCCCGACGCCCGCGGATAACAGACTCCAAGGTCCCTCTCCTCCACCTCCGGAACGCCCTGCACGGCTACCGGGGGACGAAAGACCCGTTCGCATATCCGGACGACGTGCTCGCGGCACGCGGGACAAACCAAGTACCGATACGTGAGCATGGACTTCGCCCGCGAGAGGGGGGCCGGGCCGCCCCCTGGCGGGCTCAACGGACCGAACACCCCGAAGTACCACTCTGCGCTTATCGCTACGCCGCAGCTCGGACAAGTCATGCTCACGGCTTCCATTGGGTCTCCTTCCTGCGCCTCGCAGTTGTTCAGCGAATTGGATGCGTTCGGATTGTCCGCCGTCAAGTGGCATGTGCAGGCGGCGGTCGGTCAACGTGCCGATCGGCTGCATGTGCTTCAGCGTGCCGGCGCTCCGCGATCCGCCGAACCGTTCGGGTGACGTTGGCGAGGGGGTTGACGTGCACGTTCACCGCACGTACGTTGTACGTATGTCACCCGAACTCAAGAACGTCCGATTCGAAGTCCGCCTGACCGAGCCTGAGGCCGAAGCGCTCAAGCTCATGGCTGAAATCAACCGCCTCATGCCGGCAGATGTCCTGCGCCAGGCGATCCGAGCCGAGGCACTGCAGCTCGCCGAGCACCTGGAGACGCAGGCCGCGGAGCTCCGCGAGCGGTACGCACGCGCCAAGGTGAGCCGAGGCGGAACGGGGGAGCCGGCGACGGTCATGATCGACCGCGCCACCAGACTTCGGAAACTCCTCGGCTAGACGACGAGCCTCGCGGTGCACCAGCATCCCGAGCCCAAGCCCGAACCTGACGG
Organism: Myxococcales bacterium; assembly: GCA_021847645.1. Taxonomy (GTDB): domain Bacteria; phylum Myxococcota_A; class Polyangia; order Polyangiales; family Polyangiaceae; genus JAJZQG01. The sequence goes on along the minus strand of JAJZQG010000004.1, from coordinate 33,203 downwards.
GAGGAACGGGCCCAGGGCCCTCAAAAAAAGTGGCGTGACCCCGATTTGCTTGACAGGTGATCACGCCCGGAAGCGGCGCGAAATCCCCACCATCAAGGGCGATGCGTGTGCACGTGGCCGAACGCGCCCAAGCCGAAGCGTAGCGCTGCGAACATTGCCGACCATCACGGGCTCTGGTTGCGTATTCCGGACGCACCTGGGCACTGATTCCGATTTGACCTGGGCACCCATTCCGGCGTGACCTGGGCAGCGTTCCGGAGCACCTGGGCGCCGTTCCGGAGCACCTGGGCGCCGTTCCGGAGCACCTGGGCGCCGTTCCGGAGCACCTGGGCGCCGTTCCGGAGCACCTGGGCGCCGTTCCGGAGCACCTGGGCAGCCGGGGGCGGCGTGGTTGACGAAGCGGGCGGCGATGGCGCTTATGGCGCCACGTCCCAGGTTGAGATCGTCGCGGGCTGGTCCCGCGGCGTGCTTGTCGGAGCGGAAGCGCGCGGATGGTCGTGACGAAACTGAGCCTCTCGACAGCCCCCGGGGCGCGAGCAGGCCATGTCGGAGCGACATTCGATGCGACAAATCAAGGAAGTTCTCAGACTCAGGAGCGTGAGCCGGTGCAGCCAGCGCGAGATCGCGGCTGCGGTCGGGATGTCGAAAGGCGCGGTAGGCGAGTACCTGTGCCGGGCGCGCGAGGCGGGGCTGGACTGGGAGACGGCGCAGACGCTGAGCGACGCCGAGCTGGAGGCCCGGCTGTTCAAGCTCATCAACCGCAACGAGCCCGCGGCCAGGGCGCCGATCGACATGCAGTGGGTGCACAAGGAGCTCAAGCGTCCTGGGGTCACGTTGCAGCTGTTGTGGCTCGAGTACCAGCAAGCCGTCAGCCGGGCCGCCGACGGCAAGCGGGCCTACCAATACAGCCAGTTCTGCGAGCTGTATCGGGGCTTCGTCAAGCGGCTGCACCCGTCAATGCGGCAGGTGCATCTGGCCGGCGACAAGGCGTTCGTCGACTATTCCGGCAAGAAGCCGGTGATCGTCGATCCAAGCTCGGGCGAAGTGCAGCAGGTCGAGCTGTTCGTCATGGTGTTGGGGGCCAGCAACTACACCTACGCGGAGGTCACGCGCACGCAGACGTTGCCCGACTTCGTGGGCTCGCACGTGCGGGGCTTCGAGTACTTCGGCTGCGTGCCGGCGATCGTCGTGCCCGATCAGCTGCGGAGCGCGGTCGCCCGGCCCGATCGCTACGACCCGGGAATGACAGCGACGTACATCGAGATGGCGCAGCACTACGGCATCGGGTTGATCCCGGCGCGTCCGCGAAAGCCCAAGGACAAGGCGAAGGTCGAGGGAGGAGTGCTGGTAGCGCAGCGCTGGATTCTGGCGCGGCTGCGCAACCGCACCTTTTTCAGCCTCGAGGAGCTGAACTCGGCGATCGCCGAGTTGCTCGAGGACTTGAACACCCGCCCCTTCAAGAAGCTCGAGGGCTGTCGACGATCGGCCTTCGAGAGCATCGACCGGCCGGCGATGAGGCAGCTGCCGGCCCGGCGCTACGAGCTGGCGGAGTGGGGCCAGGTCGGCGTCAACATCGACTACCACTTCGAGTACGACCACCGGCTCTACTCCGTGCCGTGTGCGCTGGCATGTCACAAGGTGGAATTCCGCGCCACGCGCACCAGCGTCGAGGCCTTCCACGGCGGGCAACGCGTCGCCTGCCACTCTCGCAGCTACGGCCCGCGAGGCACGGCAACTACCTGCAAGGAGCACCGGCCCAAGTCGCACCAGGACTACGGCGAATGGCCGCCAGAGCGCATGATCCGATGGGCGGGCACGATCGGGCCGCACAGCCAGGAGCTGACGCGCAAGTTGCTGGCGCAGTACGCTCACCCGGAGGTCGGGTATCGCTCGTGCCTGGCGTTGTTCCGCATGGGCAAGCGCTTCGGTCATGATCGAATGGAGGCGGCGTGTCGACGAGCGCTCGAGATCGGGGCACCGACGCGCAAGTGCGTCGAGGCGATATTGAAGAATGGTCTCGAGAAGATTGCCGCCTCCCAAGAGCCGACGACCAAGCCCGTTGTACACGAGAACATTCGCGGAGGCAGCTACTACGATCGGGGCGAGCAGCACGAGTCCATGATCGCCGACTGCCAGATAGAGATGGCCAGTCCACCCGCGCATGACAAGGCGTCATCGGGGCACACTCCGACGGAGCCACTGTCGCCGACTGCCATCTCGGAACACTACCCGCCAGATGACATTCGTCAGGAAGATGCCGAACTGCAGCTACCGATCGTCGACTTGCACGTGAATCGGTATACGAATTGATTGATGGCTTACGTGGTATTCGATATCGGAGCGCGCCAAGCGAATAGAGGTGTGTATGATTCTCGAAGAGACCATCCAGAAGCTTCTTCAACTCAACCTCAAGGTCATGGCGCAATCGCTGCGGGAGATGGCAGAACAGCCCGGCTTCGCCGCCATGTCCTTCGAAGACAGTATCGCGCTGATCGTCGACCGGGAGTGGACGGACCGTCAGAACCGTCGCCTGGCCGGGCGCATCAAGCAGGCCAAGCTCGGCATGAGCGCGTGCATGGAGGACGTCTACTGCACACCGGGACGCGGGGTCGACAAGAGCGCCATGCGTGCACTGGCGGGCTGCGGCTGGGTACGCGCCAAGCAGAACGTCATCGTGGTTGGATCCACCGGCACGGGCAAGAGCTACCTGGGCGCCGCTCTGGCCCACGCCGCGTGCCGCGCGGGCTTCCGCGCCTTGCGCACCCGCGTCCCCCGACTGCTGCAAGAACTCGCGGTGGCGCGTGCCGACGGCTCCTACGTCACCACCCTCAACCGGCTCGCGCAGACCCACGTGCTGGTCTTGGACGACTTCCTCATCGCTCCGCTCAAGGACTCCGAGCGTCGAGACCTGCTCGAGGTGCTCGAGGATCGGTACGACAAATCCTCGACGGTCATCACCTCTCAACTACCTACTAAAAGTTGGCACGAGTCGCTGGAAGACCCTACCGTCGCGGACGCCATCTGCGACCGCGTGGTGCACAACGCGCACGTGCTGTCGATCAAAGGACCCTCCATCAGGAAGACGAAAGGACTGGGTGACGGCGGAACCAATACGGCGAAGTGACAGGGGCTGACCACCCGAGCGTCGCTTCGCTCCGACACCAAGACGGGAGCTCGTCGCTACGCTCCGACCTGGGCTCGAGCGCCCAGGTTGGTCGGAACGGGTGCCCAGGTGGTCGGAACGCGTGCCCAGGTGCCGTCGGACTGAGCGCCCAGGTGGGCCGGAATACGCACTCTGGTGATGCGACGCGCGCCTCGGGGCGCCATGTCCCGTGCCAGATTCCACCCAAATCGGGTGTGTCGAGGTGTCAACGAAATCGGGGTCATGCCACACACCCGCGACGGCGTGGTACAAGCTCGTCCATGAGCGGAGCCGAGATTGTCGTTGCGAAACTCGCGGGCGGAGCCCTGTTCAGGTTCGGAGTCAAACGGCTCGTCGCCGCGATGACGCAGTTCCTGGAATCGAACGATGCCCGACTCCGCGATGCGTGGGAGCTCGAGCGGCGCGATCACGTCGTGCGGAAACTGTTCTGGCTCGAGGAGACGGTGGTGGATCTCGGGGCTCGAATCGCGGACCTCGGCTCGAAAATCGACGTCCAAGCGGACGACCCGCAGTTGTATCGGGTGTGGGACAACTTCGTGTATGAGTCGATTCGCGAGGCCATTGCGGAGCGGAGGGAGATGCTCGCAGCGGCGGATGCCGGCATCGTGGACCCGACGTTGACGATCGAGCAGAAGGCGAGGGTCGAGAGAACGCTACGTCAGCTCGATCCCGCCGACGTCCGCGCTCTCTTCGGCTTCGAGCTGATCGGGAACGCGGGCGGGCACCGCGAGCGCGACGAGGTCTATCAGCTCTGGAAACGAATGCCCAACGGTGACGTGCTGGTATCGTCCGGCTGCCTGCGACTGAACCCGGAACCCTTGGCAGGGGCCGGTGGCGCTGGGAAGCCTATCCCCGAGGTCACTCCCCTCGGCCGCAATGTCCTACGTGTTCTGCGCGTGTACGTTCGCAAGCGAGGGCCTTCGTTCGAGATTCCTGGGCGGCCACCCGCGTCGGACGAACAGACTCGGCAGGAGGTCTGTACTCGCCTCGATGCCGTGGCTGGCCTTCGTGACCTTCTGGAATGGGTGAGGCACGCCGACTTCGTGAGCTTCGCCGCCCCTAAAAGGGGAGGCGAGGCGCGCCTCGAAGCGTACTTCGACGCAGAAACGCTCCTTGGGCGAGTGAAGGGTCTGGTCGACGCCGTTGACCTTGCCGTCGCCCCGGTGCGAGTTGCAGTCGAGCAGCAGTCCGCGCACGCATTCGTGAAGTTCGAGGGTCCGTTCGAGGTCCTTCGGGTGGTAGCCGACGACGCTTGGGCGCGGTGGATTTGGACGTAGCCGGTCGGCGGGACCGGACGCGGCGAGTCGACGAGGGGGCGGCGGGTCTCTGCGCGGTGCCGCCTTTCCAAAAGTGCCCCAACGGGGACGACTACGGCTCGTAGTATGGGCACGGGGGCTGGCCGCGGAAGTCGCATCGGATGGGTGTAGAGCCCCCGTCGGCGGCCAGCGACATCATCTCCCGGGCCGCCGTGAGGTGCGGCTCGGGAAGCGACATCAGAAACCCGCACCGCTCCTCATCATGAAGCCAGACCGCTCCGTTAGAGCCGGGGATCCGCCGTTCGTACAAGAAGTGGTGCTTGCAGAGCATCATCGCCGACCACCGTAGAAGATCGACCGCCGGGAAGAAGCGGGGCCTCGTCCCATGCTCCAGCGACCTGGAAGGTCTCAGGGCTGTCGGAGCCTCGTCGAGCAATGGAATAGCACGCGGTCTCGGCTACTGCACCGGGGCGAGCGCGTTGCAGGGGCTGAATCGCGCGGAGGGCGAACAGTGCGGGTGGATCCAGACTGTCATCGCGCACGATCGGGCTGTAGAGTACCGCCATCGCAAGCGACGACGGCCAGCTACGGGAACGGCTCATGACGACGATCGACGTTGAAGTTCAGCAGGACCACTACGAACGCCTCGTCCGCAATCTGCCTCCGACCGCGGCGCTGGCCGAGCTAATCTGGAACGGGGTGGACGCAGACGCCACCCGGATTGATGTTCGTTTCGACACGCGCGGGGCCGGACCCCTATTGGTCATCGACGCCATCCGGGTTGCGGACGACGGGCACGGAATCACGCCGGAAGACGCCCAGGCGTACTTCGGCCGCCTCGGCGGCTCGTGGAAGTCCGCCACGACTACCTCGCGCGTCCGGAAGCGACGCCTTCACGGCAGGGCGGGCGTCGGTCGATACGCTGGATTCCGCTTTGGCAATGCCGTCACCTGGAACACGACCTTCGGGGCGGATGGCGAAATCCGCGAATTCGAGATCCGCGCGGAGCGCGGGAGCCTTCGCAAGTTCGAGGTCGGCGAGCCGCAGCCGACCAAGAGACAACGGACAGGGACGGAGGTCTCGATCGTCGGACTGGACCAGGAGCTCGCGGGGCGCCTACGTCTGAAGGCGACCGCCGACGCGCTGACCCGCATCTTCGCCCTGTACCTCCGGGCATACCCGGACGTCAGCATCACGGTCGACAGCCTGCCGCTTGACCCCACGTCCCTCATCGCCCACACCGCCGACTACGACCTCACTGGGGTTGCCGACGAGACCGGCGAGCCCATCGAGGCCAGGCTCACGATCATCGAGTGGACACGGCCGTTCGACAGGCTTCTGCTCCTGTGCGACGGCGCCGGGTTCACCCTCGCCGAGCGCCAGGCGGGCATCAAGGCGCCGGGGTTCCATTTCACCGCGTTCCTCCGCAGCGATGCGTTTCGAGCAGCCGAGGCTGGCAACCGCCTCGCGCTCGTTGACATGAGTCCCTCATTCATGCGGCTCATCGACACGGCGCAGGAGCGGATGCGCGAGCACTTCCGGCTTCGGGCGGTCGAACTGCACAAGAGCGTGATCGAGCGCTTGAAGGAGGAGGGCGCCTATCCGTACGAGGGGCCGCCCGCAGACCCGGTCGAACGGGTCGAGCGCCAGGTGTTCGACGTCGTCGCGATCAACATCGACGCTCACCTGCCGGGGTTCGACAGAACGGACACGAAGACGAAGGCGTTCACCATGCAGATGGTGCGCCAGGCGCTCGAGCGCGGGCCCGGCAGCTTGCAGAAAATCCTCCGCGCCGTGGTCGACCTTCCGGCGGAAAAACAAGCCGAACTCGCAGATCTCGTCGATCGGACGTCGCTCGCCGCCATCATCGACTCGACCCAGACAGTGCGCACCCGCCTCGATTTCCTCGCCGGACTCGACAAGATCCTCTTCGACAAGGAGCTTAAGAAGGCGCTTCTCGAGCGGCGCGGACTTCACCGAATCCTCGTCCACCACACGTGGCTGTTTGGTGAGGAGTACACCCTCGCGGTGGACGATCAGAGCCTGACCGAGGTGCTTCGAAGGCACAAGAAGTACATCGGTCGGTCGGACGACGAGGATCTGGCCCCAGTGCTCGACGCCAAGGGCTCGGTCGCCATCGTGGACGCGATGTTCTCGCGCGTGCTGCGGAACGGGGACGAGCGCGAACACCTCGTCGTGGAGCTCAAGCGCCCGAGTGTAGCGATCGACGGGGCTGTCGCGACCCAGATCGAACGGTACGCGCAGGCAATCGCGAAGGATGAGCGGTTCCACTCCACGAACACCCGCTGGTCGTTCTGGGCCATCTCGAACGACATGGATGACGTGATCCGCGACAAGGTGCACGGGCAGTCGGACAGGCCCGACGGCCTGCTCACCCGATTTGACACGCTTCGGGCGACGGTCTGGGTGAAGACTTGGGGCGAGATTCTCGAAGCGGCACGCTCCAGGCTACGGTTCTTCGAGGAACGCCTGAAGTACATGGCGGATCACGACGCGGGGCTCGAGTACTTGAAGCAGACGTACGCGAAGTACCTGCCCGCGGCTGCGTTCGAGGAGAAGTAGGCCACCTGCGCTCGGACAACACGGGGAGGGACCGATGGGCGACTATACGGACCTGACGATGCATCCGCTCCGCAACGGCTGCAAGGCCTATGAGGAGCTCGCAGGTGCCGCGCGTGACCTGGGGTTGGAGGTTACGCTCGGACGCGCGGTCCTGCTCCTATGCGCGGCGATTGCATGGGAACACGTCAAGCCGCTCGACGCAGAAGAGGGCGCGGACCATCCGCCGCCCGTCGACCGATCCGCCGACGAACTGTGCACGGAGATCGCCGCCCGGCTGAACATCCTGCAGTACGTGCCGGGCGGCACTCGATACCGGGTGCTCAAGTACCTGCGGCACACCCTCGCCCACGCGAGCATGGTCACATTCCCCGACGACAACGGTCAAATCGAGGGTCTGGTGCTCAAGAACTACGCGATGAGCGATCAGAAGCGCGAAAAGGAGCCGACCTGGGTCGTGGAGCTTAGAGCAGAGGACATCGGTCAGCTCATCGCCGCCTTCCGCCGATACGCGGGGCGATCGCCGGACTGATTGGGCCAGGGTTCCCCTCTCACACGGGCTTGACACAACGTCGTCGCTCGCTACTCTTGACGAGCACGAACTCCCCCACGGCCTTTCGTTGGCCCGAGGCTTCATGCTCATCCCAAGGAGAGTTCGTCATGCGCATTGATTTGTTCGGGCATCTTGTCGTCGACATCAACGAGAACCGGTGCGTCATCGCTCAGAAGTCCCGCGACGGCAGGCACCTCACGTTCCATTTCCGGCCACAGCCATCCGGGCGATACGCTGGGCTTCTCACTCCGCACACGACGATCGGCCGCGTTCGCCGCACGCTTATGCGTCTCCGGCCTGACCGACTTCATAGGCTCGGAGATCGCATCGGGGAGGATCTCGCTGCGAGTTTCCGTGCGAAGACGCGGCCCGTCAACCCTACCGAATTGGACACGGAGGGGTGGGCGGTGATCTACCCGCTCGACGACGAGGAGAATAAGGCGCTGTTTGATTCACTCCGATCCGACCAGAATCCTCGTGCCGAACTTCGCCTGGACGAGGCCGCTATGGAGGAGTTCGGCAGGACGTTTCTCGAGCGTCTGGTGTCTCCACTTGCGTTGGATGACCCGGAATTTCCCTGCGGCGAGCAGGTCTGGGCAATGCGAGCGAACGATCGGGGTGAGCCGGAAACCTTGGTGCTCGTGTTTCGCGCCGACAGCCAGCGTGATTCTCCGGGTTGGTACGCCACGCCCGTTCCCTTCGTGTCGCCCGATTACTTCGAGCGGCTGGTCGGGGAGTACTGCGGCCCGACGGGGCTCAAGATGCTCAAGCAAGTGGACCGGTTCTTCAACGGCTAGCGCGGTAGCAGCGCCCCCATTGAGGACAGCGAGTAGGCTACCTCTCGCCCCCGCATCGCACGAAGTGTCGTCACCTCGCCGCGCGGAAAGGGCACCGGCTTGGCGCTTGCCGACTCGCAACAACCGCTCTCCCGCCGGACATGATCATTCCGAGGAACACGGGTTCCACGACATGCGAGACCAGCGCGCCGCTAGCCGGCGCGAGTCAAGGAGGACGGGATGACGGACCAGTCGTGACGCCTGCGGCACCGGTTCCTTCTCGCCCGTGTTCGGGCCGACCCCGGCTTGAACCATATGCGAGCGACGGAACACGCCCCAGACCCGGCCACGCTCTGGGCGAACGCGATCATGACCGAGACCTGGGACACCATCGTCCTGCGCGCGCTCGAAGCCCTCGGCGGGACGGCCTCCCTCGCCGCGATGTACGCGGTGGTGGAGCGCCACCCCAAGTCCACGGGCCGAAAGCACGCGCGCGACAAGGTGCGACAGGTGCTGCAGCGGTCTGACCAGTTCGTCCGGGTGCGTAAAGGGATCTGGAGCTTCGCACGGAACTACTCGCCCGAGGAGATCGAGAAGCTCGATCTCGTTCGGCGCAAGATGTACCCGCGCAGGTCAAGAGCGACCACGAGCTGACGGCAGGCAGAATCATCCCATCCAGGAGGACGCGGCGCGCCGGGGTCGGTTGACCGGCACGGGCACCAGAGGACCGGCGCCGAAAGCGGCATCGACGGTGCCGCGTTCCTCCGCTATTGGCCACGCGACGTGTAGTCGACTGATCCGATGTGGATAACGCGAGTCCGCGGTGCGTTCGGCCATGTCAGTCCGAACACGCCGCAGACATCCTGTGACGCGCGGCTTCGCTCGAGGCCTGAACCGTCAAGTCGAAGAAGCGCGACGGTGTCGGCGCTGGCCGCCTAGATCGCCGCGCGTGTCCGCAACAGGATAGCCACCGGAGGACATTACTGATGTGAAGGGAGACCGATCATGCAGCAGGTCAGATTCCGGATTCACGGTCGGATCGGCGAGGGCAGACGCGCGGCGTTCTCGGTTGCGGTGCGCGCGGCATCCTGCGCGCTCGAGGCTCGGGGATCGGTCGAGTTCGAGATCGTCGGCGAGTTCTCGAGGCCCAAGGGCAACGGGGAGGACAAGCTGAACGTCGCCAGCGTCTCGTTCACGGCGACGGGCGACAACCCGTGCGACCACGAGCAATGCCGCGCGTTGCTCGAGCGCGTCGCGCGGACAGCAATCGTCACGCCGGAGGGCAAGGCTCCGGCGATCGACGTCTTCCGCGACAACGACGCGGTCTGAACGGCGCGAGCCGGTCGTAGCCCGGTCCTCGCGGGGGAACGGCCTGCGAGAGCGGCCTCGTCGCCGAGCCTCGGCCGACGATCGACTCCGCCGAATGGGAAGGATGACGATGCACGCCTACCTCACGACGAGCCAGGCCGCCGCGTATTGCGGCTACAGCACGACCGGAGCGATCCGCAAGGCGCGGCTCGAAGGCCGCCTCCGATCGGTCGGGAGGCGCGGCGGCGCCGGCACCTGGATGTTCCGCGTCGAGGACTTGGATGCGTTTGTCGCCGGTGCGCCACCTGCTATGCTTCCCGCGGATCGTCCAGGTGCGCCTTCAGACGAAACAGGTGCACATCATGGACAGCAGCAAGAAGTGGGTGAAACGTTGGAAGAACTGGGTGGCTCCGACGAAGCTCCCCGGGGTCTGGAAGCGAAAGGAGGGAGGATATCTGGTACGAGCCCGCGTCATCGACCCCGCCACGGGGAGGATGCGGGAAATCAAGCGGGTGATGGCGGATGTCGACGAGGCGGCCGCGTTCACATGGCTCAGCGAGGAGAAGGTCCGCATCAAGGCGGGGCTCCTCTCGGCCGAGCGTCCGAGGACGCGCTTCGCCGACTTCGCGGTCTCATTGCTCGAACGCAAGGCCGCGAAGAGGGAGATCAAGAGCGCAAGAGGGCGTGAGCGTTGGGGGTACACCCTGCGCCACCTCATCGGAGGTACGCGGGGCGTACAGGGATTCGGCGAGCTTTTCATGGATCAGATCCGGGTGAGCCACATCGAGGAGTGGCAGGTCGGCATCGCGGGCCTGATTACGGCCGGCGACTACGAGCCGACCACGGCGAACGGTTGGCTCGCCATCCTCCGGGTCATCTTCAAGGCCGCCCGCCGGGAGCTGGGGCTCTCCCAGGACCCGACAGACGGGGTCCGGATGTTCGATACCTCGGAGCATGCGACCTACACCGAGGAAGAGCCGAATGCGCTGAACGTGGAGGAAGCCCGGCAGTTCCTCACGATGATGCGCGAGGAGTTCCCACGCTACTACGCAATGACGTACCTGGGCTTCGCGACGGGCCTGCGGCCGTCTTCGATGCGCCCCCTGCGCCGCAAGGGGCCGACGCCCGACATCCGCTGGGATGACGGCGTGATTCTGGTACGTCGATCGCACACCCTCGGCGAAGAGGTCATGGAGACCACGAAGACCGGGCTACGCCAGCGAATCAACGCGCCGCCCGAGCTCATGGAGGTCCTGCGCTGGCACGTCTCGACGCAGCTCGTCACGGACGAGCAGCAGGCGTCTGACCTTCTCTTCCCCCGGAGCGACGGCGGATTCCGGTCCGAAGCCTGTCTTCGCAAGCCGTTCGCCGAGGTGCGCCGCATGATGGGGCTCGGGCAGAGCTTCACGCCGCGAGGGCTTCGCCGGACATTCAACGACATGGCGCGAGCGGCCAAGGTCGAGTCGCTGGTGACCAAGAGCATCTCGGGTCACCTCACCGACCGCATGAAGGACCACTATTCGACCGTGAGCCCGGTCGAGCAACGCGAGAGCATCGGTCGGGTGCTCCATCTCGTGTCGTCGCCAGTCGTCGACACGGGCCCGAATACAGGTGGTGCTCCCGGTGGTGCTCCGGGGGTCCCAGGTGGTGCTCCGACGAAAAAGGCCGGCTGACGTTCTTCGTCAAACGGCCGTATTTCTTAGATTCTCTTCGTAGGCGCGAGTGGGTTCGAACCACCGACCCCTACCGTGTCAAGGTAGTGCTCTAGACCAACTGAGCTACGCGCCTATGCTGCCCGACGCCCCGAAGGACACCGGACCGCGAAGTAAGAGCCTCGCCTCTTACACGGCGCCCCCGCCTGTGTCAAGCGAAACGTCCGACCCCAGCCGCCCCACCCACTCCCGCGCTTCCGTCACCGCCCGACCAGCTACCTCCGCGTCCACCTCCACCCCGTGCTCGTCGAGCAAGGTCAGATCCCGCAGCTGCGCCAAGGCCCCGTGCGCCGCCACCGGCAATCGCCCCGACGGCAGCAACTCCCGGTACATCATCGCGACCAGCGCGTCGTGGCTCGGCCCTACCGGCCCCTCGATCATCGCCCGAATCGCTGTCGCCAGCGCGTCGTACGACGCCCTCACCGCGTCGGCATGAAATCCCTCGCGCAGCACCAGCTCGGCCAGGCGCAGCCGGTCGGCCGCGCGAGCCCTGCGCTCCGTGCGCGGGCCGGTCGGCGACGGCGCTGGCTGCTGCTCCGGCGCGGTTGTCGGCTCAGCCACCGTTGCGGGCGCCACCGCCGGCGCGGGCACGACCGGCGACGCATCGCGCTGCTCGCTGGCTGGCAGCGCTGGCAGCGCTGGCGAAGGCGCGGGGATTTGCTCCGGCGTCTCGACCTCCTCGACGTCTTCGCCCGGCTGCGCGAGCTTGTCGAAGACCTCCCGAAGCTGACGCAGAAACACCGAGAAGCTCGGCGCCTCGAGCTCGTCCACGCTGCTCGACGGATCGAGCGCAGCCTCTCGCACCGCGCGCTTTCCCGCCAGCGTGCCTTCGATGCCGCGCTCGATGCCCTCTTCCGAGCACAGGTACGTGACGGACACGCCGCGCGTTTGGCCCAGACGGTGCGCCCGCGCCGTGCGCTGGTCGAGCTTGCCAGGATTCCACGGCAGATCCAGGTGAATCACGTAGGAGGCCACCTGCAGGTTCAGCCCCACACCGCCCGCGTCCGACGACAACAGCACCCGCAGATTCGGGTCGTCGCGGAACTTCTGCAGCAAGGCCGGGCGACGCTCCGTGGGGATGCCCCCGTGCAGCGTTTCGTAGGGAATCTGCAGGGCGTCGAGCCGCTCGCCCGCCAGCCGCAGCATCTCCACCCACTCGGAGAACACCAGGATTTTCGACGTGCCTTGCGCGACAATCTCTCCGACCAGCGCCTCGAACTCGTCGAGCTTGGGAGAGGCCTTCTGCCCCCGCTCCGGATCGCACAGCTCCAGCGCATCGCACGCCTGCCGCGCCTTGAGCAGCAGCGCCATCAGGATCTGCTGCTCCTCGCGCGTCAAGGGCCGGCGGTCCGCGATCTTCATCATGCGAACCGCCTTGGACCGGTATTCGTCGTCCAAGTCCCGCTGCTCCTTCGTCAATGCCGTATAGCGCGTCTGCTCGGTCAACGGCGGAAGCTGCAGCAGGACTTCCTCCTTGCGCCGGCGCATCACCACCGGGGCGATCTTCTCCCGAAGCCCCGACAGATCCTTGTACCCCACGACACGCCCCTTGTCGTCCTGGCGGTGGTATTGCAGGTTGAAGCTCCAAAGCGGACCCAGCAAGCTCGGGTCCGCCAACTGCAGCAGAGAATACAGATCGTCCAGGCGGTTCTCGACCGGCGTGCCGGTGAGCACGAACAGGAACTTCGACGGAATCTCCCGCAGCGTGTTCGCCGTCTTCGTGCGGAAGTTCTTGGCGCGCTGGGCCTCGTCGAGCACGAGCACGTCGGCGTCCAGGGCCTGCAGCTGCTCCAGCTCCCGCCAGGTGAGCTCGTAGTTGAGAATCTTGTACGGCGCATCGGACAAGAACGCCTCGCGCCGCCGGGCCGGGTTGCCGCTTACGATGACCGCGGTCTGACCGGCATAGCGGTGAATCTCCCGCGCCCACTGGTCCTTGAGCGACGCCGGCGTCACGATGAGCACGCGCTGCGCCTCGCCGCGCCGACGCAGGATCTCGCACGCAGCAACGGCCTGGACCGTCTTACCGAGGCCCATGTCGTCGGCCAGCAGCGCGCGCCCGGCCGATACCAGGTGCTCGACCCCGGTGCGCTGGTACGGAAACAGCGGCTGGGCCAGAACGTCGCTGCCGAGCTGGCCCGAGGCGAACGCCCGCGACACGTCCGCGCGCCTGCGCACTAGGACGCGCGCCGACCGAAGTCGCTCGGCGGCCGGAATCGCCGCATGCACCACCCGCACGCCGGAGTCGTTCCACCCCGCCCGCAGAGCGCCGTCCAGACCCGTGTGGACCACACCAACCTCGCGGCGAAGACCATAGGCAGCCAACTGTCTAGACGACCACTTGCCAGCCGCCACGAGCGCAATCTCCGGATCGGTCGCGACCGTGATCACGGAATACGACGGACTCCGGGGCAACGCCCGGAACTGGGCAGCCATCGACTTGACGTTCGCCAACGCGCGCCGCACCGCTTCCAGGTGCTTGCAGGTGCCGATCCGGTTCGTGAGAAAGTCTGGGCACGAGCAGGTGTCGTGCGTTCCGCCGCCGTCCACGATATCCACGTAGTAGTTCGTGCCCCGGGAGCCGGCGACACGGTACGCGCCGTCGATCCTCGCGTCGAGCGGCGTGATGACCCACGGCTCGGCATGGGCCCGGTGAACGCGCATCTCGCGCTCGAAGGCCCGGATGGTCAGCTCGTCGTGGAAGCTGGCGCAGCGGGGCTGGGCGCGACGAATCGGCTGCAGGCGGACGATCTTCATGGCGTAGCGCCATGCCCCACGTGCGCGTCGGACGCAAGACGCGCGCGCTCCGATCGGCGCACCCGGACCACGCTGCTCGCCGGGCTCCGGCGCGGCGCCATCAAGTCTCTTCCCCGCGGCCGCCGGCCGCGATACGCTGCGACCCGATCTCATGAGCGGCTCTTCCCTTGTTTCCACGCATGCGTGGGCGGACGTCTCCGCCTTGCGCTTCGGGCTACCGGCCCTGCTCGTTGCCCTCGCCCTGCCCGCGTGCAAGGCGCACGGAGGCGCCGGAGGGCACGTCGCGTTCGGCGGAGAGGCCAAGGCGAACGCGGGCGGCCAGCTCGAGGGCAGTGCCCAGGGGCAGGCGCAGGGCGGATCGGCCACCACCACCGAGGCTCCGCCCACCAAGAAGCCGAAGATGCTCGCCCCGGCTCCGGTGCGCTTTTGCGGCAGCGAGCTCGAGTACGAGGGCACCATCGACTTCGCCTACAACGCGGACCGGCTCGAGGGCGACAGCACCTTCAAGGCGCTGGGCTACCTGCGAGACTTTCTCCAGAAGAACCCGGACGTGAAGATCCAGATCGAGGGCCATACCGACTCGCGCGGCTCGGCCGACTACAACCGCGCCCTGTCCAAGCGCCGCGCCGCCGCCGTGCGGCAATGGCTCATCGAGAACGGCATATCCAAGGACCGGGTCACCTCCGTGGGCTATGGAGAAGACAAGCCCAAGGTCACCGAGCCCGATCAGTGCAACAACAAGACACCGGTCGACAAGGCTCCCTGCGAGGAGGCCTGGGCCAAGAACCGTCGCTCGGTCTTCACGGTCGTGGCCGGCCGCGAGACCATGGCCGAGCAATGCGACAACGCGCCCCAGCCCGAGCCGCAGCCCGAGCCGCCCCCGCCCCCCCCGAAGCAGGAGCCGCCTTTGCCGCCGGCCGACGTGTGCCCGACCGACCTGGTGGGACTGCACCTCAACGCCCTCGGTCCCAACAGCTACATCAACGCCGAATTCGCCTGGCAACCGCGCTGCTGGCTCGAGCTCAGCGGCGGGCTGGGCTACAAGCAAGGTGACCTCAAGGCCGACGTCTCCCAGGGACAGGCCAGCGGCAGCTACAAGGCGATGACCCTCCCGGTCCGCGGCCGGCTGTGGTTCATGCGGCACCTGTCGCCCATCGTCGACGTGGGCCTCGGCCTTACGCGCTATACCATCGAGGCCTCCACCCGCGCCGCCAACGGACAGGTCGTCGACTACTCCTTTGAGCCCTTCCGCTTCATCGGATTCGGCGGCGTGGGCCTGGGCTACCGCACCAACGGCCCGTTCCGCATCGCGGGCGTGGTCGGCGGCATGATCCACACCAAGAACACCCGTCCGTTCTACACCCTGTCCGACGCCAAGCCCTGGGGCGAGATCTCCTTCGGGTTCCTGTTCTGAGATTCCCCCGCCTCACGCCCCACGGTTGAACGAGCGCCTACTTCCCGCCGGTGAGCACCTGGTCGAGCCGCTCGCCGTCGAGCTTCTGCGGCGTGAGCTCGAATTGCCGCTCGACCGTGAACACCAGCACCTTGATCCGGGCCGTTCCCACCACGTCGATCTTCGCCTGCCCCTGGGCCAGGCTCTCCACACCCGCCGCCAGCAGCCCCGTCACCGGCAAGCTCGTGCGTGCC
Organism: Myxococcales bacterium; assembly: GCA_021847645.1. Lineage (GTDB taxonomy): Bacteria > Myxococcota_A > Polyangia > Polyangiales > Polyangiaceae > JAJZQG01. Next base: position 17,454 of record JAJZQG010000004.1, on the reverse strand, counting down.
ACGATCGCTTGCTTCGAGTTGCCCGCGATCACCGTCGTGCCGGACTCCGGGGCGCGTCCCGTGCCCACGTCGCGCCCGTTCAACCTTACGTGGTAGTCGATGGACTCCACCGTAGCGCCGATGGCATTGCGGTTGTCGACCTCGAACGTCTCGTCGAGGACGAGATTCGTGGACAGGCCGCGGGCGAGCAGATCGAGCGGCCCGCTGCCCCCCGCGGGCGAGCTGGTGCTGACGGTCACCCGGTCGAGCGTCACCAACACGTTGGCCAGCGCGCTCTGCGCGTACAGGTACGCGCCCACGGCCGAGCCCGCGACGAGCAGCACGAGCGCCACCGCTGCAGCGCCAAGAATCGACAATCCGCGACGACCCATGCGGGCATGATGGCGTGCGCACGCGGGCGCGTCAACGCCGCCGCCGCCGCACGAAGTCATGGAACGATCATCCCTGGGTAGGCCCTTGGTCGAGAAAGCACAGGTGGTTGGCCTTGAATGGCGCGCGCAGCCGGCCCTGGATCGACCGGACGGCCGCGTCCTTGAAGAACGCGTGCGCCAGCCATCGCCTCGCCTCCCGCCTCGGGTGCGACGGGCCACAGCGGAAGTCGTCGTACAAGGAAAGATCGGTGTCGGAGCCGAAGGGCACCAGCTCCGTAATGCCGAATCGCGCCGCGTGCGCGTGCATCGGGCTGCCCTTGGGCAGGTTGAGCAGCGCGGCGTTGATCGCGTGGATCGAGCCCGCCTCCTCGCGCACCAGCGACAGCGTTTGCTGGCGATCGCCGTCCGTCTCCCCCGGCACCCCGAACAGCAGGTAGACGTGCGTGCGAACGCCCGCCGCCGCGCAGGTTCGCAGTACGCGACGCGCCAGCTCGGGCGATGCCCCCTTGCCCAGCTTGCGCAGGATGCCCGGCGACCCCGATTCCACACCGAGCTGGAGCATGGCGCAACCTCCCGCAGCCAGCTCCCGCACCACGTCCCCCTCCGCCAGCTCCGGCTCCACGCGCACGAACCCGTGCCACGCGAGCGCGAGCCCGTCGCGCCGAATCACCGATGCGATGTGCCGCAGGTGGCCGACGGGCAACGCGGAGTCCGTCAGGTGAAGCATGGCGCCGCGCGGGAATCTGCGCGCCACCTGGTGAAGCCAATCGCTCAGCCTGTCGACATGACAGGGTACGTGCTTGTCGTGCAGGTGATCGGGGCAGAAGGTGCAGCGGCGCCAATAGCACCCGCGGCCCAGAGCGACCGGTACGGTCGGCGTGGGAGAGAGGTAGTCGTGCCACGGGGCCTGGTCCAGCGGCACGGACAGGGGAGATTCCCACACAAGCGGCTCGACGGGGCCTGCCGCGCCCTCTGGAGGCGACGCGGCGAGGCCTGCCTGCAGCGATCGGGCTGCCACGCGCGTCCCAACGGTCGTGTCGCGGTCAGCCACGCGAGCCAGCTCCGCAAGATCCTGCGCCGTACCCGTCACGACCCGGTGGAACAGCGAGAATGGCTCCTTGTCGAGCGGGAAGCCGACGGCGCGCCAGCATGCGACGAGCGGCCCTCCCAGCACCCGAATCGCGTCGGGCATGCGCTCCTGCAGCAAGGCCGCCAGACGGAACGCGGCTGGTGCCTGCTGCTGGAATGTCAGCGATACCGCCACGGCCGTCGCGTGCTCGCGTTCCAACGAGGGAATCAGCTCTTGGATGTAGTAGTCGTCGAAAGGCCCGCGCGTCGAGGACAGCCACGCCAGCGTCGCCGAGGACTCGAGGCGACGGTGCGGAGTGTCCACCGCGAACATGCCAATGCCCAGCCGCAGGCCGTCGAACGGCAGGGCGGCCAGGCGCAGGGCGTTTTCCAGGTCGTTGACCGCCGAGGTGTAGACGCTACGGTCTTGATAGGTCTCGACGCGCTGGAGCGGTGCGGGCCGTGCCCCCGCCCGTACGGCAGAGCGCGCCAGCGCGGACAGACCCGGCGCTGACTTCAATCGTTGCAGGATCGCCTGCGATTGGCCCGGATCCATCACGAACCGATGCCACGCGAGCGACGCATCCACCCAGCGGACGTCGGTCCCGAGGCTGTGGAGCACGGATGCGGCAGCGCCGCCGGACAATCCCGGCTCGGAGGGCTTGAGAGGCGGCGGCGTGACGACGACGATCATGGCGTGCAGTGCAGCGCCCGGGCATAGCACGGCGGGGAGGAAGGTACGAGGCGGCTTCGGCAGGCCCTGGAGGACGCCCGCGGCGCGTCGTCCGACGCTACTTGAGGGGCGGAGGCGCGATGGTCTTGAGGTTCAACCCGCCCGGGTACTGGTATGTCGTGTAGCTGCCATAGCCATACACCTGAATGCCGACTGGCAGGCTCGACTCCAGCCGGTGCGCGCCTGCTGGTGACAGCGCAAGACGCCCCACACCGAAGCCCGAAGCTCCAATCGCACGGAACTGGCCCATATCGACGTTCTGCCCGTCGAGCGTGAGCTGGGCGCCGGGCGGCGCGACGACATTGACGAAGTTGAGGTCGTAGTCGTTGGGGGCCAGGAAGATGTACAAGTCGCGGAACTGTTCGGTGGCCGTCATGAAGCTCTGCGACGGATCTCCTTTGGATTGGTACGGAACCATCGGGTTGGGGGGCGGATCGACGACCGAGGCGCCTTGCAGGAACGTAGCGACAATGAACTCCTTGTCGGGCGAAGAGACCTTGAAGTCGACGGTCTGGATACCGAGGTCCAGGACGCTGCCCGCCTGCAGCGTTGCCTGACCATTGCTTACCCCCGGAGCGGAGATCGGCGGATCGAAGGTGATCGTGGTGCCGTCGACGTTGCCGATGATCCGCACCCACTGCCCCGGAGGAGCACCGCCTTGGGGGTTCGCGGGCAACGTCACGAAGTACTCCCGGCCCAACGTCTCGGCCGGGAACACGGATTCCTCCACATGGTCACAGGCCGGTTGGCCGCTCGGCACGTTCCTGCACGGCATTCCGGTAATCGTCTGGACAGGCTTGTCCGCAAGCACCAACGAGCCGCTCAGATCGTCGCCCACCGCGTTGCCGCCGATCACTTCCAGCACGTCGCCCTGCTGGAGCGTCACGCTGGCGCTCCCCCCTGCTTGCAGCGTGGGCATCCCGCCGCCGCTCATGACTCGCCCCTTCGCCTTGAATTGGACCGTCGTGCCGTCTTGCGTCGCGGTGATGGCCACGTAGGTGGGCATGAACGGTGCACCGTTGTTGTCCCACGCGGAAGCCCCCGCAACCCGGTAAGCGCCTGTCATCGCCGTGCTCGGCAGCAGCAGCGAGGCGTCGTTCGAGAACGAGAAGCAACCCACCGCCTGCCCGTAGGACGAGCAGATCTGGTTGCCCGGACACGCGCCCCAGTTCTTGCCGGGCGGGCCACCCGCTCCCTTGTACTCGAGAGCGTTGAATTGATAGACCATGATGGGCCGACTGGCCACCAGATGGTACGCGCTCTTCTGTGCCAGAATGGTGTTCGCCAGAGGCTGTGCACTGGTGCACGTGTCGAAGTCCGGCCCCTTGAGCGCCGGCACCCAAGGCAGGTAGATGGTCTGCAGGGTTCCCGGCTGGACCTGCTGCTGGATATTCACATTGCCCGGCCCGGTGACGGTCACATCTGCGGGATCGTTGCCCACGTTGGACACCACGACGGCAAAGTCGAAGATGCTCCAGACGTTGTTCGCCGTGACCGTGGGCCAGTAGTCGCAGCCGATGTACGATCGATTCGCCGCAGCCTCCGAGCACGTCGTCGGGTCGTTGACGAAGTCGCCGCCGCCGCTCCCGTCCGATGCGTTGCCCGCGTCGAAGTACGCGCCTGCGCCGGAGTCCGACGCGCCTCCGCCCGCGCCTGCGGTCCCTCCGCCCGCGCCAGCCGGCGTGACGGTGCTCGGATCCGCGCTGTTGCCGCCCGCGGAGCAACCCGCGACCAGCAAAGCGATGCCCAGCCCCCATCCGATCGAGTGCCTCGTGTTCACCTGTCCGACTCCTTCGCCGAGATTCGCTTCAACGGGCGCGCATGTTGGGCTCCGGGTGCGACGGCCCTCGCCCAAGTGACGGAACCTTAGCATGTGAGGTGGCTGGAGGCTCGACTCGCCACCGATACGCCTGCTCAGAACTCCGCCGAGCTGATCACCAGCTTGCCGTGCTTCACGCCCTTCATGCCCAGCAGGTGGTCGGCCAACCGTCGCAGCACCGCCGGACGTCCTCGCACCGCCATGACCTCCAGGCAGTAGGTCTCGTCCAGGTGCAGGTGCATCGACGCGAGGATCGCGTCGTGGTGCTCGTGGCCCGTGGACACCAGCTTGTCCGACAAGTCGCGCTTGGTATGGTCGTACACGAGGGTCAGCGTGCCAACGGCCTCGCCCTTGCCGCCGTACGACTCCTCTTCCACCAGCCGATCGCGGATCAGATCCCGGATGGCCTCCGACCGGTTGGTGTGACCGACATGCTCGAGCAGCTTGTCGAACCGTTCGAGAAGCTCCCTGTCCACCGCAACGCCGATCCGTTCGAGGTCTGCCATGATGTCCTCCGAGCCAAGGTCGCCTGGCTGTAACAAGTCCCGACCGCGGAGGGAACCCACGCTTCTGATCGTCACGGCCAAGGCTCGCGCCTGCGCGCGACCTCGCAAGTCGGCGACCACGACGGCAAGGGCAACGGAAACGACAGGACGTGTGCGGCGAGGGGTGCGGCAGGCTCACGTCTGGCGGTGCCAGCGCTCGTCGCGGCCGCTCAGCGGTACGTTCGACAGGTCGGGCTGCCCGGTGGCCTCGGTCACCGACAGCCACAGCCCACTGTCGGTGTCGATGACTTTGCGCTCCGAGGTGGCGAGCGCGAGCGGCACGTGGGTGAACACGTTGTGCCATCGGCCAATGACCAGGCCGGTCTTGCCTGCCATGGCGGCGTGCGTCGCGTGACGTGCCAGCACGTCGCAGAAGATGCTGTCGTTGGCGTTGGCCGGCACGCTGCGGATCATGTAGCTCGGGTCGATGTACTTGAGCGTGACGGTGCGGCCGAGCTTCGTGAAGTGGGCGCCGATCGCATCTTTCAAGAACAGGCCGGCGTCGATCTCGGACTTGGCGTAGGCCACGTTGCCCGAGGCGTCACGTTCGAGTTGGTACGGGGCGGCGAAGCGGCGGGCGCAGCCCTCGGCGATCACGATCACGGCGTGTCCGCGCGCCTCCAGTCGCTGGTCGAGGTGATGGAACAGGCCGTGCTCGCCCTCCAGCTCAAAGTGGATCTCGGGCACCAGACAGTAGTTGACCTCGAGGCTCGCGAGCGTGGCCGCGGCCGCGATGAAGCCCGAATCGCGCCCCATCAGCTTGACCAGCCCCACGCCGTTCTCCGCGGCCTGCGCCTCGGTGTGAGCGCCGTTCAACGCCAGCCGCGCGACCTCCACAGCGGTGTCGAACCCGAACGTCTTGTCGACGTACGCCACGTCGTTGTCGATCGTCTTGGGGACTCCCACGACCGCGATCTTGAGCCCCCGACGCTTGATCTCCTCGTGGATGGCCTGCGCACCGCGCAGCGTGCCGTCGCCCCCGATCGCGAACAGGATCTGCAGGTCCAGCCGCTCGAGCGTGTCGACCATCTCCGCCACGGGCACGCCGCCCCGCGCCATGCCCAGCACGCTGCCGCCGTCGCGGTGGATGTGCCGGACCTGATCCGGCCCCAGATCGATGGGCGGGTGCTTGGGGTTGGCCCCGAGGCCGTGGTAGCCGTAGCGGAAGCCGACGATCTTCCGGACACCGTACTTGTGGAACAGCTGCAGCACGATGCCTCGAATCACGTTGTTCAAGCCCGGGCACAGCCCTCCGCAGGTCACGATCCCTGCACGGGTCACCGCCGGGTCGAAGTAGATCATCTGCCGCGGCCCCGCCTTCTCGAAGCTGGCCGACGTGTCCCACTGGGCCTGGCCCGATCGCTCGATGCGCAGCAGCACGCGCGCGTCGTCCGGCACGTAGTCGGCGATCTCGTCGTTCGGAATGGTGGACAGGTTCAACGGCGAGGGGATCTTGCGCTCCCCGAGACTCTCGACCTGCGTTTGCTGCTGGGTAGGCATGGGCGGCCCTCCTCGATGCGACCGGTCTCGAATGTGTCCTTTCGGGACCGCGGATTCAACACCGTTTGCAGCCATCTGCCCTCTCGGGTCGAACAGCACGTTGACGCGAGGCGCCGGACGCTTCCATGATCGGCCATCATGTCCGCTTCCACGACCAGGCTGCGCATCTATTCGGGTGAGGGATCGTTCATCGGTTCCGGACGCGACCGCAACGAGGATGCGGCGTTCCAGGGCAGGATCCCCCTGGGCTACCTCGCTGCCGTGGCCGACGGCATGGGTGGGCACGAGCACGGGGACACCGCCGCCCGCACCACGCTCGATGCGCTGGTCGCCGCCGTCGAGCAAGAGACCGAGGATCCGGTGGCGGCGCTGAAAGCCGGCTTCGCCGCCGCCAATCAGGCCGTGCGCGAGCAGTCCACGGCCCGCAACGCCGTCATGGGCGCTACCTGCGTGGCGGCCATCATCGCGCAAGGGCGCCTGCACGTGGCGCACGTGGGGGACGCCCGCCTGTACCTGCTACGCGGCGCCAACCTGTACTCGCTCACGCGCGACCACTCCATCTTCCAGGAAATCGCCGACATCAAAGGCCCCGTGGCCGCCACCGGCTTCGCCCCCACGCTCAAGCACATCATGTCGCGCTCCGTCGGCGCCGAGGCCGAGATCGCTCCCACCATCCGGGCGCCGATCCCCCTGACCGCCGGCGACGCCGTTCTGCTGTGCAGCGACGGGCTCACCGGCACGCTCGACGACAAGCGCATCCGGCGCATTCTCGCTGGCGGTACGCCGCGGGAGGCCGCCGCGCGCCTCATCGAAGCCGTCGAGCAGGAGGGCGGGGAAGACAACGCCACGGCCGTCGTGCTTCGCGTCGATGCCGACGCCGGCCGCGAGCAAGGCCGCTATCTGACCTTCGACGAGCTGCTGTCCATGAGCGTGCAGACCGCCGACGGCAACGTGCATCCGATCATCGACGCCGTCATCAACCCGTCGAGCTGGGCCGTGGTCGAGCTGCGGCTGGACCTGGCTGCCGTCGAGAAGGACGCGTCGTGCACCATCGCGATCACGGACATCGGGCCCATCGCGGGGCCCGACGAGCCGCTCGTCACCCCGCAGCGCACCGAAGCGCTGGTGGACATGGGGCACGGCGAACTCAGGCACAACTAGCGGCTGGCCGCACCGACACGCAACCGAGGCGCGACGGCAGACCGCGTCCTCAGTTGCTCGCGAGCAAGCCGCGTAGCTGGTCGGGCGACACGTGGTAGTCCTTGCCGCAGAAGTCGCACGAGATCTCCAGGGTCTCGCCGCTTTTGTAGAGCTCCTCGATTTCTCCGCGGCTCAGCGTCGACAGGCTCGCCACGATGCGCATGTGGCTGCAGTTGCAGCCGAAGCGCAGCGGCGAGCTGCCCATCTCCCCGTGCGGCATGCCGTACAGCAGCTCCGCGCTCAGCTCCCGTGGCGACAGCTTTCCCTTGCGCAGCAGTGTCTCCACCGGATCGAACAGGTGCAGCCGCTCCGTCATGATCGCCAGCATGCCTTCGGCCACATCCGGCAGCAGCTGCACCAGGTAGCCCCCCGCCGCAACCACCCGTTCGTGCTCCACCAGGCACGCCACGTCGATGACCGACGTGACCTGCTCGCTGATCTGCATGTACTTCATCAGCCCTTCGGACAGCGTGCGCACGCCGTCGAACGAGACCAAGCCCTGGTGGATCTGCCCGTTCATCAGGGTGCGCATGATCTGCAGCGTGGCGCCCTCGCCCAAGGCAATCTGCGGGGCCCCCTCCGGCAGGCTCAACAGGCCCCGGTTCGCGCCGTCCGGATGGGCGTCGACCACGATGCTGCCCTGGTTGCCCGCGCCTCGCACGATGCCTTGCACGCGATACTGCGGCGCCATCGTCTCGCGCACCAGGATCGTTCCCGTCATCAGGTTCGCAACCTGCAGGATGCTGCCTCCCGTCGCCCCCTGCGCATCGACGATCTCCTGCACCGTGTCCGTCGTGCTCGCCACGATGACGCGGAAGCCGCCGTCGTTCGTCATGGAGCGCAGCACGCTGTCGTTGGATTCGGTCATGGTATTGCCTTGCCACGGGCCAGCAGAAGTTGATCGTGGATCGCCCCGTTGCTCGCCACCAACTCGCCGCGCTCCACCTCGGGCGGCCCGCCGTCGAACCCGGTCACCCGTCCCGACGCAGCCCACACGATCGCGATGCCGGCGGCGATGTCCCAAGGCCGCAGCTTCATCTCCCAGTAGCCGTCGTAGGTGCCGTCGGCGACCAGGCACAGATCGATGGCGGCCGAGCCGCACCTGCGAACGCCGATCGCGACGCGCTTGAGCGCGACGAACTGGGCGAAGTTGTTATCGCTGCTCGTGCGTCGGTCGTAGGGGAATCCGGTGGCGAGGAAGGAGTCGGCGAGCGAGTCGGTCTTCGAGACGTGGCAGGGCTCGCCGTCGCGCAGCGCAGGCCCCCCGGTCCAGCCCTGCCAGGCGATGCCCAGCGACGGCGCCACGACAGCGCCGGCCACCGGCACGCCGCCCGACACCATACCGATGGACACAGCCCAGAACGGGTGACCGTGTGCGTAGTTGGTCGTGCCGTCGATCGGATCGACGTACCAGATGAGGTCGCCCTTTCGCTCGCCGCCCTTCTCCTCGGCGACCACCGGCACGTCGGGCGTGCGTAGGGCAAGCTGGTCGCGAATCGCCTGCTCGACGGCGAAGTCGTACTCGGTGACGATCTCGGCGTGCTGGCCCTTGTGGGTGACGTTCTTGGGCTTGCGGAAGCCCTGCAACGCAAGCTCTCCGGCCCGGGTCGCCACCTCGAGCGCAACACGCGCGAAGGCGCGGGACTCGTCGGGTGTCATGCCGACAGGGCCTCGAGCAGACGCTTGTGAATCCCACCAAACGCGCCGTTGGACAGCAAGGCGATCGTGTCGCCGGGTCGCGCGTCGTGCACCAGGCGCGCCAGGATCTCGTCGATGCTCGCGGCCGCGTGGGCCTGGCCGCCGCCGCGCTTCAGGTCCTCGACCAGCTGCACGAGATTGAGCCGCTCGCCCTCGGGTACGGTAGTGCGGCCCAAGGGCGCGAGCAGCACCTGGTCCGCCGCGCCGAACGCGCGTGCGTACTGCTGCTGGTGCATCGACCTGCACGCGGTCGCGCTCCGCGGCTCGAACACCGCGATCAGACGCCCCTGCGGATGAAGCGCCTTCAGACCGCGCAGCGTCTCGTCCACCGCCGTCGGGTGGTGCGCGAAGTCGTCGTACACGCGAATGCCCTGCGGCTCGCCCAGCAGATCCTGCCGGCGCCGCACGCCCTGGAAACGCGGCAGCGCCTCCTTGATCCGCTCGATCGACGCCCCAAAGCCTTGCGCGGTCGCCGCGATCGCAGCCACCGCGTTGCGCACGTTGTAGGCGCCCGCCATGCGCAGCCCGAACCGCCCGGACATCACGCCGCCCGCATACAGATCGAACGCCTGCATGCCGTCGTCGCCTGGCGCGATCGCGCCCAGCCAGTGCACCGCCTGCCCGTTGGTGTCGTCGCCCTGCAGCGCGTACCACGCCACTTCGCACCTGGCGTGCCTCGAGACGATGTCGACCACGTGCCGATCCGCGGCGCTCGCGACGATCAGCCCGTGCTCGGGAATGCGCGAAACCATCCCGGCGAACGCGTCGAGGTACTTGTCGAACGACGGGTAGATGTCGACGTGATCGTGCTCGATAGAGGTCAAGATCGCGACCTCGGGCCGGTAGTGCCAGAACTTGGGCGTCTTCTCGAAGAACGCGGTGTCGTATTCGTCGCCCTCGACAACGAAGGGAACGCGGCGTGCGGGCGGCGCGAAGCCCGCCGAATCGGCCACGGGCAGCCTGGGTCCCCGGGCTGCAGCCACGCGAAAGCTGTGCGGGAAGTTCTTGGGCAGCCCGCCCACCAGGAAGCCCGGCGCAAAGCCCGTCTGGTCCAACAGCCACGTGCACATCGAGGTCGTGGTCGTCTTGCCGTGCGTGCCGGCCACCACCAACGGTGAGGTGTTCTTGAGCACCAGATCGCCCATCGCGTGCCCGATGTCCGTGTACGCCACACCACCGTCGATCGCCGCCCTGGCTTCCGGGTTGTCGCGCCGGCACACGTTGCCCACCACCACCAGGTCGGGCTTGGGCTCCAGGTGCTCAGGATCGAAGCCCTTCATCAGCCGAATGCCCCACGCTTGCAGCGCCGGGCCCATGGGCGGATCGAAGCTCACGTCCGAGCCCGACACGTCGTGTCCCAGCTCCTTGAACAAGCCCGCCAGCGCACCCATGCCCGTGCCGGCGACTGCGATGAGATGAACGTGCATGACCGCAGGACGTTGCATCCCCGGACGGCCGGGCGCAACCCTCTCGGCCACAGGGACGGCGGCTTTCGGGTCATCGTCGTTGTCCCCGGGCGCCCGCCTTCGTAGACTCTGGCGCACTGCCATGATCCACTCCCGCACGAGCTCCCGCGCGGCGGCCTTCGCCCTGACGCTCTGCCTTGCCGCGGCCAGTCGTCCGGCCCAGGCGCAGTCCTATGACATGTCCGATGAGGACGAGACGGCCAGCGACGCGGTCGCCGTGGGCGATTGGCTGTTCCGCCCCTCGCTCGAGCTGCGCTCCCTGGTCGAGTACCGGCGCCGCCCCTTCGACACCGGCGGCATGCCGACCGGCTACGACACCGCGTCGGGCACAGCCGCCTTCGGCGAGCCGGTGCGCGATCAGCTTGACGTCATCAGCCGAAGCCGCCTGGGGCTGTCGGCCGATCGCGGCCCCTTTCGCATCGCCCTGCAAATCCAGGACGCGCGCGCGTGGGGCGACGTGCCCCCGATGCGCGCCGACGGCCGCGACGTGCTGCCCAACACGGCTGCCCACCTCGCGTACGGAGAGCTGCACGGCATGGGCGCGCAAGCGTCGTTCCTGCGTGTCGGACGCCAGGAGCTGCAGTGGGGCGAGGGACGTTTGCTGTCGAACGCCGACTGGACGCCTACGGGCCGGTCGCTGGACGCGGTGCGCGGCATGCTGGTCGCGGGTGCCTTCGACATCGACGCGTTCGCGAGCATGCTGACGCCGCCGGGCGCGCCGCCTCCGGAGCTTCGGCGGGGCACACAGGGCACCCGGGAGGGCACCGGGGCGCAGCTCTACGGTCTTCGCGTTGCCTGGCACCTGTCTCCGTGGCTGCAGATCGAATGGAACAACCTCGGCAGGATCGTGCGCGAACCGGTCGACGGGAGCATTCCTCCGAGCGACCTGGGTGTCAGCGGCCTGCGCTTGTCGGGAGACTACAAGCGCCTCGACTGGTCCGCGGAGGGCGCGTACGAGCTGGGGCGCAAGGCGATCGTCGGGACCACCGAGAAGATACGCGCGTATGCCGGCGTGGCTCGCGTGGAGCTCACGTCCGGATTGCCCGGCAAGCCCGCTATCGGTGCTCAAGGCGCGTACGCCAGCGGCCGCAAGTACGACGGCGCCGCGCCGACCGGCGACGACACGGGATTCGATCCGATCCTGCCGGATGTGCGCGGCGTGCACGGGGCGATGGGTCTGTACGCGTGGTCCAATGTGATCGAAGGCGCGGGCCTGGTGCGGTTCACGCCGTTGGCCGAGGCGCGCGTGACGCTCGGCTGGCGCTATGTCGCGCTGGCCGAGCCGTCCGATTCGTGGCGCACGGCCGCGCTGGTTCCCATCGGCCGCGACGGTCAGAACACGAACCGCAATCTGGGACAGGAGATCGACGCGGGCATCGACTACTCGCCCTGGGCGCCGTTGCGGATCGCTGCCGGCTACGGGGCATTCCTGACCGGCCAGGGAGCCAAGAACATTCTGGAATCATCCGGACGGGGACGGCCCGACCTGCAGCACTACGGCTATCTGCAGCTCACGCTCCAGGCTCCGTGAACTCGACCTCTTCGGCTCAGAAGCGGTGCGCGACCATCCAGCCCAGCACGGCGAGGACGGTCAGGGCCGAGACCACCGTGCTGAGTGCGATGGCCTTGAGCCACAGCGGAGCAGCATCCGGATCGACCGGCGGCGGCGTTGGCGCGTACGCGGGCGCCATGGCCGCAACACGCGAGGGGTGCGAGGCCGAGGGCCCGAAGTCGTAGGACACTTGTTGTGCCGGTTGCGGCTGCGCGACGGCCGGAGCCTGCTGCGGCGCCGCGGGGGCGGGTGCGACTGCCTGCGATGTCACGCCCGGGGGCGTGAACGCACCCATCGCGGCCGGTTGCTGGACTGCCGGCGCAGGCGCGGGACCTGCGGCAGCAGGCTGCACGCCCGCCGTCATGGCAGCCGACGGAATCGGGTCGCCGATGGGCGAGGGCATGGCCCCGGGACCACGGAACTCCGACGGCACCCGCGGCGCGCCAGGCACCTCCTCGGGTCGAAATGCCGGCATGTGGATCGCTGTCGGCGGCTCGGAGTAATCCTCGTCGTCGTCGCTAGCGACAGGCGGGGCGGGCGGCGGTGCGCCCGCTGCCGGAACCGCCGCGGCTTGCGGCGGACTTCCGGCCGCCGGCTTCGGCCCAGGAAGCTCCACCGTGTCGGCTTCCAACGGGCCGTTCGGGTTGTAGGTCATCGGCGACGGATGCACGAACATCGCGGTCGGCGACTCGTCCTCATCCGGCTCTTCATCTTCGTAGGACGGCTTGGGCGGCGGCGGTGGCCTGCGTGGCATCGAGGGCGGTCCCGCAGGCGCGACCGGCGCAGCTCTGCCTGCCATGTCATGGCGAGGTGCGGCTCCTAGCGCGGGCCTTCCGGCCGCGGGTCGAGGTCCCGAAGCGTGGGTCTCGACAGCGGATGCCGGACGCTCCACGCGCGTGGGCACCGAGGGCGGTCTCCTGGGTTCTTCGGGTGGGGCAGCGGGAGGCTGTGCGACGGCCCCCGACGGGCCCATGCCCAGCATGGTCTTGGCGCGGGCGACTCGTGGCGCTGGTCCCCGGGGCAGCGCTTGGCTGACCGGCGGCGCTGGCTCAGCAGGGCGCGGCATCGCTGCGGGTGGCCGGGCGAGCCCTCCGGGCGGGGCAGCCCGCAGCGGAGGTTGAGAAGGACGCGGAGCACCTGGATGCGACGGAGTTGGGGCTGCGGGAGCAGGGACTGGACGATGGGCTGGCGGTTGGGCTGGCATGGGCTGGCCGACCTTACCCTCCGTTTTTCCTGCTCCGGGCGCAAGGGCTTCCCACGCTTCGAGGGCCTCCCATGCGTTGGCGAACCTCGCGTTCGGACTCCGCTCCAGCAGCCTGCCCACCCACGCTTCAAGCTGGGGCGAGAACGAGGCGCGGGCCGCGGGCAGCGCCTCGGCCAGCTTGCGCGCCGGGTGACGCGCCTTCTTGCCGATCAACTCGCCCACGCTCGTCGCCAGGTACGGCAGTTGGCCCGTCAGCATGCGAAAGACCACCGTGCCGCAGGCGTACAGATCCGCGCGCTGATCCACGGTCGACGGTGCGCTCGCCTGCTCCGGTGCCATGTACGAGAACGAGCCGAGGTTCTGCCCTGCCTTCGTGAGCACGACCGACCCTGATTCCTGAAGGATCTTCGAGATGCCGAAGTCCACCAGCTTGACGCGGCGTCCGCCGTCGGGCGTGCGTTGCAGAAAGATGTTGGCCGGCTTCAGATCCCTGTGCACCACCGGCACCGCGTGGGCGTCGGCCAGCCCTTGCAGAATCTCGCACACCACCGGGTGCGCCCGATCGAGCGTCATCACGCGCTCGCGCTTGAGCTCGTCTTCCAGGCTCTCGCCGTCCAGATACTCGAACACGATCACCAGCCCCAGCGCGGCGTCCTCGATGACGTCGAGCACCTGGGCCACGTGCTCGCTGTGGATGCGCTCCGCTGCGATGGCCTCGCGCCGAAACCTCTCGAGGGCATCGGGCAGATCGCGCAGCTCGTCGCGCAGCAGCTTGACCGCCACCGGGAGCCGATCGGACAGCCGCGTGGCCGGGTGCACGTCGCCCATACCGCCGCGAACCGGGGCTCCCGACACTTCGTACTTGTTTGCGATGATCGCGCCTGGACTGACAGTCACTCCCGAGCATCCTAGCAACAGGACCGGTGCCATCGCACGTCGAAATCCACTGCCCGCGTCCAGTTGCACCCCCGCGCACGGGCGCGTGCTCCGGGCATGCGCTGCCGGCCGCCCTCCGACAGGCCTGACAGGAAGCGGTGCGTGGCGTATGACCTTCCCCCGAGCCGCATGACCAGCCAGGACCCACCGAGCCCGCCGCCGTCCGACGCGACCGCGCCGCGCTGGTACCGCCCCGACCGCCTCCTGGAATCACTCGTCGCGGCGTCCTCGGCCCTGGCTTTGGCCATCGTCATCTTCGCAGTCGCCCGGCGCCTTCGCTACCCCTTCGAGCTCGAATGGATGGAAGGCGCCGTGCTCGACCACGTGCGCGTCCTGCTCGCAGGCCAACCCCTGTATCGCGCACCGTCCGTCGAATTCACTCCCTACATCTACACCCCGTTCTACTACGAGCTGTGCGCGCTGCTCGCCCGCGTGTTCGGCCTGAGCTTGCCCCTCGCGCGCCTCGTGTCCGTCGTCTCGAGCCTCGCGTCCTTCGCCCTCATCGCCGACTTCGTTCGACGCGAGACGGGCGACCGTCTCGCCGCGCTCGCATCCGCTGGCCTGCTCGCCGCTACCTACGAGCTCACCGGCTTCTGGTTCGACGTCGCCCGCGTCGACTCCCTGTACGTGTTCCTGGTGCTGCTCGGCACGTGGCTCGCGCGGTTCGGACGCTCCTACGGATCCGCCGTCGGCGCTGCGATCGTGTTGTTCCTGGCGTTCTTCACCAAGCAGACCGGCCTGGTGCTGGCGATTCCCGCCTTGGCGTTCGCGCTTGCCGGCAGCTGGCGCCGCGGCCTGCTCGCCTCGACGCTCTTCGCCGCCGTCGCCGTCGGCTCCGTCGCGTGGATGAACCGCGCGACCAACGGGTGGTTCGGCTACTACGTGTTCGGTGCGCCTTCCGAGCACCCGATGCTCTGGGATCGCTGGTCGGCCCTGCTCCTGCAGTTCTTCTGGGCACCGGTCGCGGTGCCCGTGCTCTTCGCGCTGCTTGCGATCGTCACGCCTGCCGTTCGCCAGCACGGCTGGGGACGATGGGCCTCGTACGCGATGCTGCTGCTCTTGGCCCTGGGTACCTCGTACTCCTCGCTGCTGCACCGCGACGGCTTCGTCAACGTGCTCATGCCCGGCTACGCCGTGCTCGCGATCGTCGCGGGCTTCGGCTACGCGTGGGTGCGCCGCGCCGCCCCGCCGCATGCAGCCTCCTTGCGAGCCTTCGCGTCCGCCAGCCTGCTCCTCGGGTTCGCCGTGCTGTCATACGACGTTCGCCGCGCGCTTCCCACGGCGCGAGATGTGCTGGCAGGCCGCGAGATGATCCAGCGACTGCGCCAGGCGCAAGGGCCGATGTGGGCGGCAGGCAGCGGCTTTGCGGCCTGCCAGGCCGGGCACCCCGAGATCACGGCTCACGCGATGGCGATGGCCGACGTCTTCAAAACCGGCGACATCGACATCCGCAACCGGCTGCGCGACGACCTGCTGCGGACCATCCGCGAGAAACGCTATGCGAGTATCGTCCTCGATCGAGGCTGGGAAATGCTGCCCCCCGAGATCGCCGGCGAGGTGCGCTCGGTGTACCGTCTTCAGACAACGCTCTTTCCGCCTTCGATGGCCGACGCCTGCTGGCCGCGTACCGGCTATCACTCGCGCCCCGAGGAGTTGTGGGTACCGCGATGAAGCCGTGCGCAGACCAGCACCTTGAAGAAGCGTTCGGCCTGACCCGGCAGAGTCCGTCGCTGATCGGACAGCTCAGCATGGTCGCGTCGTTCTGACGTCGGCCGGCCGCTGGACGAAGGGGCGCGCCGGCCCCAGATTGCCGCCACTGCGCCACCAACCGGGCGCAACGGAGGGATTCGACCATGACGTACGCCATCGCCGGAGTCACCGGCAACACGGGCAAGGCAGCAGCGGAAGCGCTTCTGACGCAGGGCAAGAGCATTCGGGTCATCGTTCGAGACGCGGCCAAGGCATCCGCCTGGAAGGCCAGGGGAGCCGAGGTGGCCGTCGCCGATCTGGGCAACGCCGACGCGCTCGCACGGGCGCTGGCCGGCACGCAGGGAGCGTATCTGCTCATTCCGCCCAACATGGGCGCGCCGCGGTTCCGCCTGTATCAGGACAACACCGCCGCGGCGCTCGCTGCCGCCGTCGACCGAAGCGGGGTGCCCCATGTCGTGTTTCTGTCGTCGGTGGGAGCACAGCACCCGGCGGGCACGGGCCCTATCGCCGCCCTCTACGGCGCGGAAAAGAAGTTCGCGGCTCTTGCCAAGACGCGATTCTCCTTCCTGCGTGCCGCCTACTTCATGGAGAATCTGGGCGGATCGCTGGGCATGATCGAGCACGGCATCGTGCCTTCCTTCACGCCCGCCGCCTTCGCCTTCGACATGATCGCCACCGCCGACATCGGACGGCTTGCCGCGCAGTTGCTCGTCGAAGGAACGGACAAGAACCAGGTCGTGGAGCTCGGAGGCCCCGCGCGAAGCATGAACGACGTGGCAGCCGCGTTGTCCGCGATCGTGGGCAAGCCGATCAAGGTGCAGGAAGCGCCGCTCGACGCGATGGTGCCCACGCTGACGGGGCTCGGCCTGCCGCAGGAGATTGCCGGGATGTACCGCGAAATGACAGAGGGCTTGCTGCGCGGGCAGGTCGCGTTCGAGGGCGGACACAGGCGTGTGTTGGGCACGACACCGCTCGAGACGGTGCTTCGCGCGCTGCTCGCGCCGAAAGGCTGATCCGCCTCAGGGGCGCTCGCAGATTGCCCCGTACGATTGATTGCAGGCGCGATCCCGCCAGCTCGGTGTCGCGCTCGTGATTCGGCCGCAGGACTCCCCGGGCTCGTTGGGCTCCCCGGCAACCCAGTCCGTGTAGCCCAATGGCTCCCCGGTCACCCACGTAAATGGATCTCCCGCTTGTGCCCTATAGAGGCCAATCCACCGGTCCTGATAGCCGACCAGCGTCTGGACGAAGTCGTTCTCTCCCTGCGAGGTGATCGTGACCAGATGCGCTCCGGCGTTCGTGCACCGGTCCCGTTGGGTGAACCAGTCATGACCCTGCCCGGTCAGGGCGAAGTAGCAGTGGCCGTTCTGTGCCCATGTCAGCGCACCCTGCTCCGTGCACGGGACCGGGGCGTCGGGCTCCGCATCCGCAGCAACGTCCGGGGAGACGTCATCCGGCGCGTCCCCGGGTGCATCGGCGCCAGCGTCGAGCCCGCCTGTTCCTCCAGTGGCCGAGCCAGCCGCCCCGCCAGTGGCCGAGCCAGCCGCCCCGCCAGTGGCCGAGCCAGCCGCCCCGCCAGTGGCCGAGCCAGCCGCCCCGCCAGTGGCCGAGCCAGCCGCCCCGCCAGTGGCCGAGCCTGCGATGCCGCCGGTCCC
>JAJZQG010000150.1 GCA_021847645.1 Myxococcales bacterium | reverse complement strand
CCGCGCCACCACCGTCGCGCGCAACGCCGCCAAGGCGCTGGGCGGGTCGTTCAGCATCCTGGTCATCGGCGCGGGCGCCAAGGCTGCCGCCGCGGACCTCACGGGCTTCGGCGCGGCCAAGGTGCTCACTGCCGAGATCGCTGGGCCGTTCTACGTGTGTGAGCACTACGCGCCCACCGTCGCCGCGGTCGCCAAGGGCTTCGGCGTCGTCGTCGCCACCGCCACCGCGTACGGCAAGGACCTGATGCCCCGCGTCGCTGCCAAGCTCGACGCCGGCTACGCGGCGGACATCTCCGCGCTCGACGCCCAGGGTGGCACCTTGCAGTATGTCCGGCCCATGTACGCTGGCAACGCGTACGGCGTCGCCCACATCGCCACCCCCATCCAGGTCGTCACCGTTCGCCAGAGCGAGTTCGCCGCTGCCGAAGCGTCGGGCGGTGCCTCGCCGATCCAGGACGTGGCCATACAGCCGCCGTCCGCCGGCGCTGACCGCTTGGAGTTCGTCAAGTTCGATCAGGTCAAGAGCGAGCGTCCGGAGCTGACGGACGCCAGCGTGGTGGTGTCCGGCGGCCGCGCGTTGAAGGACAAGTTCAACGCCGTGCTGGCGCCGCTGGCGGATCTGCTCGGCGCGGCGATCGGCGCCACGCGCGCGGCGTGCGACGCCGGCTATGCCGCGGGCGATCTGCAGGTCGGGCAGACGGGCAAGATCGTAGCCCCGAAGCTGTACTTCGCGTTCGGCATCTCGGGCGCGATTCAGCACCTGGCGGGCATGAAGGGGTCCAAGGTCATCGTTGCGGTGAACAAGGATCCGGAAGCGCCCATCTTCCAAGTGGCTGACTACGGACTCGTCGCCGATCTGTTCCCGGTCGTGCCCGAGCTGGTGGAGCGCATCAAGGCGCTCAAGGACTAGCGCCCCTCCCGCCATCCGCTGCAGTCCTCCCCGCCAGCAACAATCGCCACAGCCTCTCGTGGTAACGCCCGCTCCGCCACCACGGCGCGGGACGACACACACTCCCACTTTGCCGCGCAATCGTTTCCACGACACGGTGGAGCCTCGTTCAATCCACTCCAATCACCAGGACGGGGGTCGTGCTCAGGAGCCTGCAAGCCCGCGATCGTTCCATGGTCGCATGCTCCCAATAGCGCTCATGCCGCGCACACCTGGCGCACCACGATGTCCTTCCGGGATAAACGGTTGAGTGTAGGCCCCTTCTCGACTTCTCGGTCTCGCTCGCGCGACGCGCATGATCCGTCGGTAACAAAGCCGCGGCTCGTCTTCGACGCAGTGCAGAAAAAGCCCTTGCCGCGACTGGGGCCGTCGCTACAATCCAATCGGTTGGAGGGGATCGAGCCGGACTGCGTCGGGTAGCTTGCGCGGACCGGCGAAAGGGCGCGGCACGACCAGAGCGCCGCGTGTTCGAACAAGGGGGGAAACATGCCAGACAAGCACCGCCAACCTGTGCGCGAGCAGGAGGAGACCCGCACGACACCGGCGCCCCCGCCGGCGGAATTGTTCGACACGTTGCCCGACGCCGGCTCCCGGTTCACTTCGATTCCCTCGCGGTCGACCCTGCCGTCGGGCACGCTCGTCGCCAGCCAGTTCCGCATCGATCGCATGCTCGGCTCCGGGTCGACGGGGCAGGTGTACCTGGCCCACGACGAGCTTCTCGACCGTCCCGTGGCCCTCAAGCTGCTGGGCGAGCCCTCGGAGGGAACGGTCGAGTGGCGCTCTCACCTGCTCAACGAGGCGCGGACCATGGCGCGCGTGCGCCACGAAAACGTCGTCGCGCTCTATGCGGTCGGGGAGTATCGCGACTGGCTCTACCTGGTCATGGAGTACGTACAAGGCGTCGACCTGCACGCTTGGATGGAAGATCGCGGTCCGCTGTGCATCGCAGAAGCCCACGGCGTCATTGCCCAGCTGAGCCACGGGCTGCAGGCTATCCATGACGGCGGCACGGTCCACCGCGACGTCAAGCCCGGCAACGTGCTCGTCGGCGCCCGGATGCATGTCGCACTGACCGATTTCGGGCTGGCGCGTTGGATGGACAACTCCCACACAAGCGGCGAGCACGGCGTGGTGGGAACGCCGGCCTATGTGGCTCCGGAAATGATCCTCGGCAACCGGCCGAGCCCCGAGATGCTCAACCGCGTCGACATCTACTCGCTCGGCGTCGTGGCCTTCGAGCTGATGACCGGCCACCTGCCCTTCGAAGCGACGACACCGGCGCGGGTGATTCTGGACCACATTGCCACCCCGCCGCCGCCCGTGGCCAGATACCGTCCCGACCTGCCGCAATCCGTGGGCGAAGCCATCGCGGCCGCCATGGACAAGGACCCGGTCTCGAGGCCCTCGTCGGCGATGGAGTTCCTGGTGTGGATGGAGCGGGATCTGGCGCCCGACAGGCTCAGTCGGTCAACTCCATGACCCGTCGCTCGAGGCCCTTGCCCTTGCTCAGGCCCGATATCCTGACGTTGTCCTGCAGCAACACGTAGAGCACCTGCGCGATCATCTCCTCGGCCTCGCCGGGGAACTCCTCGAAGTACACCGACAGGATGCGATCGTGCTTGTCGAAGTCGGCACGCGTGATGCCCGGAATCGCGCGCAGCTTGTCCATGGGCACGGCGCTGCTCGCCACCAGGATCCGAATCTCCTTGGCCGCAGCGGTCAGCTCCTCCATCGAGCCGCTGGCCACCACGTGCCCGTGATCCATGATGGCGGCCGCGTCGCAGATCTCCTCGAGCTCGTGCAGGTTGTGGCTCGAGATGATCAGCGTGCAGGCGCCCTTGCGCTTCTTGATCAGCGTGCGAATCTCGAACGCGATCTTCGGGTCGAGCCCGGCCGTCGGCTCGTCGAGCAACACGACCTCGGGATTGCCCAGGAACGCCTGCGCCAGCCCCACCCGCTTCATCATGCCGTGCGAGAGCTTGCCGCAGCGCCGCGTCCACCAGTCTGCACCGTCGACATCCTTGAGCGCGACCCTGGCTTCGTGCTCGGCCTTGCCCGCGGGGATGCCCTGCAGACGCGCGAGGTGAACCAGGAACTCGCCGACCGTCTCGTGGCTCGGCAGCAACGCATCCTGCGGGAGCACCGACAGCCGCGCCTTGAGCACGTCCGTGGCGCGGGCGTCGTGGTCGAGCACGACCGCCATGCCTTCATCGGGATGCAGGAAGCCAGCGACGATCGAAAAGGCAGTGGTCTTGCCGGCACCGTTGGGGCCGATGAGCCCGAAGCACGCGCCGCTCTCGATGTCGAACGAGACGTCGTTGAGCGCCGTGGTGGGGCCGAAGCGCTTGGTGATGCCGCGGAGCGAGACCGCGTACGCGAGCGACTCTGTCATCAGAGGTCCCTCCTGGTCACGATGTACGCGGCGAGTGCGGTGGTCCCGACGCCGAACGCAAGCAGGATGATGATGGCGCCGATGACCTCGACGGGTCTGGGCGAGACGAGCCAGACTTCGTACCAGTCAGGGATCGCGAAGCCCACGTTCTCGAACCATCTGTACTTGTCGTTGTCGAGGGCATGCACGGCGTCGACGGCGACGTCCATGACCCAGACGAACGAGAACATGATGAGACCGAGGAACAGCGAGAGCACGGGCCTGCGGGTCAGGGAGCTTGCCAAAATCGTCGAGCCTGCGTAAGCCGCGGTGAACACGGCGGAGAACGCCCACATCCGGGGTCCCCAGGACAGGGTCTGCAGCAGGGTGGCGTCGCCCCGCAGCAGCGTGACGATCCAAACGAACATGTGCAGGGCGAGCAGGAGCACGGACACCACGCCCCAGATGGCGAGGGCCTTGCCGGCGACGATCGACGTGCGTCGCGCCCGGACTGCCGTGTAGCGGATGGTGCGGTGCTGCAGGTCGCCGGCGATCTGCTCGAAGCCGATCATGAGCGTCATGAACGGGATGAACCAGAGCGTCGCCTTGAACAGGGCCACGAAGATCAGGGGCGAATGCGAGAGATAGGCGCCTATCTCCGGGTTCCAGACGCCCGACCAGAGCTTCTCGCGCAAGGCCTGGACCTGCTCGTCGGGCACCGGCTGGCCGTTGCTGAACCGGTCGGCCAGGGCCTTGAGCGCCATGTAGATGAGACTGGCCGCCCCTCCGCCCAGGAGGAACAGCAAGCCCATCACGATTCCCTTCGCGGAGCGCAGGTTCTTGCGCATCTCGCGGAGGCACGTCAGTCCGACTTCGCTCAGGGGGTTCATGCTGGAATCCGGCGGAGGCTGGCACGACGCGAGCCGGACGTCACGTACAACCAGCATCGGCACGCCGTTCGACGAGCCGCGGCTGTCCGCCCGTGGGCGCGACGCCTGCTTGTCGGGCGCCCGGCGCTAGCCTTGCTTCCGCCGGCTCTCGGCAGCATCGACGGTGTTGCTCAGCAGACAGGCGATCGTCATGGGACCGACGCCCCCGGGCACCGGAGTGATGGCGCTCGCAACCTCGCAGGCCGAGTCGAACTCCACGTCGCCGATGAGCTTGCCCTGATCGTTGCGGTTGATCCCCACGTCGATGACCACCGCACCGGGCTTGACCCACGAGCCCTTGATCAACTGGGCCTTGCCCACGGCCACCACGAGCACATCCGCCGTGCGACAGAGCGCGTCGAGCTCGCGCGTACGGGAGTGGGCCATGGTCACGGTGGCATGCTCGCGCAGGAGCAACTGGGCCACGGGCTTGCCCACCAGGTTGCTGCGGCCCACCACCACGGCGCGCGCGCCCACCAGGCTCACACCCGTCTCCGCGATGAGACGCATGCAGCCCTGCGGCGTGCACGGCACCAGCGCCTTGCGCCCGCTGACGAGCAAACCTGCGTTGACCGGGTGCAGCCCGTCGACATCCTTGGCCGGGTCGAGCTGGTCGAGCACACGCTGCTCGGAATTGCCTGCGGGCAGCGGCAGCTGAACGAGGATGCCGTCGACCGTGTCGTCCGCGTTGAGCCTGCGGACCAGGGCGACGATGTCGTCCTCGGGCGTGTCGGCGGGCAGGCGGTGGGCGACCCCGGCGATCCCCGCTTCACGCGCCGCCTTTTCCTTGTTGCGCACATAGACCTGGGAAGCCGGATCGTCACCGACGAGGATCACGTGCAAGCCGGGTGCGCGGCCGAACTTCCTCGCAAAGGCAGCTGCGCGCCAAGCGACCTCGGCTCGGACCTTGGCAGCGACCGCCTTGCCGTCGATGACGCGGGCATTTTCCTTGGCCATGGCCGGGCAGTAGCAGGGCTCGAACTCCGGGTCAAAGCGGAGAGGCTGCGGGAGTGCTACGGCACTTCGATGGCGACGAAGCTGGCCTGGTCAGGCACGAAGACGACCGAAAACGAGCCCGTCGCGCCGCTGGTCGCTGTCCAGTCCAGCGCTCCCGCCCCTTGCGTATTGACCAGGATGGCCACGCCGGACGTGGACGTAGCGGTCGCCGTGGTCGAGTAGCCGGCACCGGTGTCGTACGCGACCGCTTCGCAGGACGGGTGCTGGGTGATGGAGATGCCGGGCACACGCTGTCCGGCGGTCCGGAAGACCAGCACGACCTGCGCGGCATCGGTCCGCGCAGCGATGGGTGTATCGAGCGCGGCATAGATAACGGAGATCATCGATCGATCGACTACCGGAATGTCGAAGTTGTCGGCGCCGTTGGTCGGGACGGTCAACAAGGACCACGTGGAGTAGGGGAGCAACGTGGTGCCGGCGGGTGACGTCGCGGGAAACACGGAGAACCAGTTGGTCCCGACCAGCACGCTGTCCGCCTGGTACGCTTCGCCTGCGTCCGCTCCGTACGCGATGATCTGGTCGCCGGTAGGCGTGGGGACATGAAGCGTCCCGGTGCCGAGCAGCGGCTGCGGCTGCTCGAAGAACTCGTCGGACAGCAGCACGAGACTGCCGGACAGGCTGGCCGTCTGCGCGTCGCTCAATCCCGATCCATCCGTCACCGCGACATCAGCGCCACCATCCGCACCGCCGGAGCTGCTTCCACCGTTTGGCAGGCATCCCTCGCCGACGCAGTCCCCGAGCGCGGGCGGATGCGTGTCGGTGCTGCTGCAGCCCAACGAGGACCCCAGCAGGGGGAAAGCAGCGAACAACGCGAGACGGCAGGATGCGGAGAGCAAAGGACAAAGCATCGTAGGCAAAGCCTACGACGACACCGGCTCCGTGGCCAACGACTCGGCGCGACGCGAGAGCAGCCGGTGAAGGAGGAAGGCAAACGCCAACAGGCCCACACCGATCCATTGGGAGGTCGAGAAGCCGATCATGCCTCCGCGGTCGTCGGCGCGCAGGAACTCGAGAAGAAACCGGGCGACGGCGTACAGGGCGACGAAGGACACGAAGACGTGCCCGTCGTAGCGCTTGCGCCCATGGAGCCACAACAGCAGGAAGGCTGCGATGCCGAAGGAGGCCAGTGACTCGTAGATCTGGGTGGGATGCACGGGCAGCGACTCGTGCATCTTGGTGGAGAGCAAGCCGAGCTTGAACTGCGATTCGCTGGCCGGGCTGTTGGGAGGGAACGCGAGGCCCAACGGCCCGCTGGTGCGCACGCCAAAGCAGCAGCCGGCGAGCAGGCAACCCATGCGTCCGAAGCCGAGCCCCGTGGGGATCGCGAACCCGGCCATGTCGGCGGCCTTCCAGAACGGGAACCGGTCGCGACGCAGCTGGTACCACGCCACGACGGACGCGCCGATGAACCCGCCGTAGTACGTCAGTCCTCCGGCCCAGAATGCGGCCCACGCGAAGCAGTCGCGCTTGGTCGGATGGCAGACGTTTCGCACGGCGTCCCAGACACCCTCGTAGCGATCCGAGAGGCACTCGGCGCGCGACAGCACGGACCAGTCGACCTTGGACGGGTCGGTGCACAGGTGGACGTAGTCCCAGAAGTAGCCGTCGAACAAGACGTGGGCGATGCGTGCGCCGGCCACGCCAGCAATCAAGGAGCCGAGGGCGAGGTCGACGATGACATCCGGATCCCTGCCGATGCGACGTGCCCAGAGAACGCCGAGGGTTGCGGCGAAGAGAAAGCCGGTGACGAGGAGGACGAAGTAGCTCGGAAAGGAGATCCTGTCGACGAAGTTGAAGAGCTGAGGGCGCATGGTGCGCGGCTCTCCATCACGCCGGGGGCCGAGAGGATGGCGGAGCGTGGGGTGTGTCGGACGACGGCGCGGCAGCAGGGGCGCGCTTGGGAGCCCGGCGGCTGGTGAACATGTCGATGGCCATGAGGCCGACGCCGATGCAGATGGCGATATCGGCGACATTGAACGTAGGCCAGTGGTTGGTGATGCCGTGGGAGGGGGACAGACGGGCGAGGAGCTTGTTCATGCCCTCGACCCAGCCGGCGCTGTAGTCGATGAAGTCGACGACCCAGCCGTAGCGGATGCGGTCGACCAGGTTTCCGATGGCGCCGCCGAGCACGAGGGGCAGGCCCCACTTGAGGGCGTGCTGGTTCGGGTGGACACGGCGGTACAGGTAGACGATGAACGCGATGGCGGCGGCCGAGATGAGCAGGAAGAAGGGACGTCGGACGCTCTCGCTGGCGGTTTGCAGCAGACCCCAGGCGCCGCCGCGGTTTCGGGCGAGCAGCAGGGTCAACCACGAGTTGACCACGATGGGGGACGGGACCGACTCGCCGTTGGGCAGCACGCGCTCGAGCCGCGAGAGGGCCCACCATTTGGTCAGCAGGTCGGCGGCCAGGGCGGAGGTGGTCACCGCGGCGAGCAGCACGAGGGACGGACGCGCCGCGACCGTGTCGGCAGCAGCTGGAGCGCGAGGCTCGGAGGCCGCGTGGGAGGGAGAATCGCTTGCAGGCGCGCTTGGCGCCATGGCAGGGGCGTCGTCGGTGTTCATCGACTTTGGCTCGGGAGGCTGGCTCATTCGGGGTGTCCGGTCAGGGCCGGGGGACGTGGTTTACGACAATCCAGGGCAGAGTGCCAGAACGTGGGAGACGTTCTTCTAGATCGTTGTGCCACCAGCGCGAAGTGTCGAGCCGCAGTCGATCGGCCGAGCGATTGTCGGGACCACTGGACATCCGGCAAGGTGTCGGGCACACCAGAGATGCTAGGAGTCACGAGCCCCGCAAGAGAGACGTTATGCCGCAACCTCCGTGGATCACCAAGACCGGCCTTCCCTCGGTCATCGATGATTGGCTCAACTCGAACGTGGTGGAGTCGTGCCTGGCGGCCGACCGCCTGTTCGCGCCGAAGGACGGGAGCTACACCGACATCCCTGCCGATCTGGCGCCCGAGCTTCGGCAGGCGCTCGAGAAGCGAGGCATCGACGCGCTCTACGATCACCAGGCGCGGGCCTACGCGCTGGCCCGCGGCCGGCCCGATCCGGGCGGACCGTTTTCGGGCGGGGCGAAGTGCGTGGTGGTGGCGACCCCGACCGCGAGCGGCAAGAGCTTGTGCTTCCACCTGCCGGTGCTGCAAGCGATCGCGCGAGACCCGGATGCAAGGGCGATCTACCTGTTTCCGACCAAGGCGTTGTCACGCGACCAAGAGACCAGCTTGCACCGCCTGATCGCCGATGCCGGGCTGACGATCCCGGCCGTGGTCTACGACGGCGACACGCCGGGAGACGCGCGACGGGCGGCCAGGGAGCGCTCGCCGATCATCATGACGAACCCGGACATGTTGCACACGGGGATCCTGCCGCATCATGCAAACTGGGCGCGCACCTTCCAGGCACTTCGATATGTGGTTCTGGATGAGCTGCACACCTATCGGGGCGTGTTCGGCTCGCACATGGCGCACGTGATCGCGCGGCTGCGACGCATCGCAGCGTTTCACGGCTCGAACCCGGTGTTTCTGTGTGCGACGGCGACCATCGGCAATCCGCGGGAGCATGCGGCGCGTCTGGTGGGCGTGGATCCGAGCGAGGTGGCGCTGATCGACGAGTCGGGGGCGCCGCGAGGGCCGCGGCGGTTCTTCTTCTACAACCCGCCGGTGGTCAATGCGGAGCTCGGGATCCGGGCGAGCTACATCAAGTCCGCCGTGCGTCTGGCGTCGGATCTGGTTCGCGCGAGAGTGCCCACCCTGGTGTTCGGCCAGTCCCGCAACTCGGTCGAGATCATGCTCAAGTACCTGCGCGACTCGCTCGGCGACACGGTCCCCGAAGAGTCGATCATGGCCTACCGAGGGGGCTACCTTCCGGAGCAGCGACGGGCCATCGAGCGCGGGCTGCGCGCGGGCAGCATCCTGTGCGTCGCGGCGACCAACGCGCTGGAGCTGGGCATCGACATCGGCGACCTGTCGGCCGTCATCTGTGCGGGCTATCCGGGATCGGTGGCCGCTCTGTGGCAGCGCTTCGGCCGGGCGGGGCGCCGGCAGGAGCTGTCGGCCGCGATCCTGGTGGGACGAAGCGCGCCCATCGACCAGTACCTGGCTCGCGATCCCGAGTTCCTGCTCAGCGCCTCGGCCGAAGAGGCGCGCATCGATCCCGGCAATGTCGAGATCCTGGTGCAGCACTTGAAGTGCGCGGCCTTCGAGGTGCCGTTCGTGTGCAAGCCCACGCCACAGGCCGAGGGCAGCTTCGATCGGTACGGCACGCTGGACGAAGACAGCACGAAGGACGCGCTGTCGTTCCTGGCCGGACACGGCGTGGTGCACGAGGCCGGGGGCAGGTTCCACTGGTCGGCAGACGCCTACCCCGCGAACCACGTGTCCCTGCGCAGCGTCGGCTGGGACAACTTCGTGATCATCGACGTGGCGCGCGGCAAGACGATCGCGGAGCTCGACTGGCGCGCGACGCACACCATGCTGCACGAGCAGGCGATCTACCAACACGACGGCGGGCAGTACCAGGTCGAGCGTCTCGACTTCGAGAATCACAAGGCGTACGTGCGGAAGGTCGAGCCGGACTACTACACCGACGCGATGACGTACACGCGTGTGAGCGTGATCGATCAGGAGAGCGACAAGCCGGCCGGTCGGGCGAGCGCGGCGTGGGGCGAGGTCAGCATCATCGAGAAGGTGGTGGGCTACAAGAAGATCAAGTTCCACACGCACGAAAACGTGGGATTCGGGGACGTGCGCCTGCCGGACATGCAGATGCACACGACCGCGTTCATGCTCACGGTGCCCGAGGCGGTGTGCCTGCAACTCGGCGGCGGCAGGGCAGCGGGCATCGACGCGCTGCGGGGTGTCGGGCGCGCGCTGGAAGCGGTGGCGAGCCTTGCCTTGATGTGCGAGCCGACCGACATCGGGCAGACGCTCGGGGACAACGCGGGGGAAGACGGCCTGCCCGAGCGCGAGCCGGGACACGGACCGCGGGCCGGATTCGATCCGACCGTGTTTCTGTACGACCACGTGCCGGGCGGCGTGGGGATCGCCGAACGAATCTACGAGCGCGCCGACGAGCTGCTCGAACGCGCCCACAAGCTGATCGCGGGTTGCACGTGCGAAGACGGCTGTCCGGCGTGCGTGGGCCCGTCCGAGGAGAGCGGCACGAACCGACGCGCGCTGGCGCTCAGGATGCTCGAGACCATCCGCGGCTAGCTGCGCCAGTGCGCAGGAACGGCGCGCGTTACTGACGCTCCTCGAGCGGGTCGACGTTCTTGTCAGCGGGAGAAGGCGTCGAGGCGACGGGACGGACCGGCGCGGCGGAGCCACTGCCGCTGCTGCTGGCGGCAGGCGGCTGCGTGTGGGTGGCTCTGGGCGGAACGTCGTGGGATGGCGGCACGACGGCAGCGGTAGCGGGAGGCACCGACGCGGAGGGAACGGCGGAAGCTGCGGGCGAGGCAGCGGGCGGTGGCGTGCTGGAGCTGGCGGAGGAAAGCTCGGCAGACGGCAGCACGTCGCTCGCGGAAGCCTTGGCTGGCGCACTGTCGTGAGACAAGGTCAAGCGGCTGGCCAACCAGCCAGTTGCCAGCAGCGCGGCTGCGCCGACACCGATGAGCACGGCGCGCGACGGGATGGATCGCCTGGGCGGCACCGAAGCTTCGGCGGCCGCCACGTGCGAGGACAGAGAGCCATCCTGGCTGGAGGACGGGTTGATGGGCTTCGAGGCGTTCGCGCGAACGATGGCACTGTTGAGGACGGCGCCCGGAATGGCCGCGACCGGCGGCTCGGACGAGATGCGGATCGTGTCACCGCCCGGTTCCGACGGACGATCCGAGTCCGAACTCGCGCCCCGGGGCGAGTCCGCATCGGAGCTGCGGCCGGGACGGGAGGCTCCCAACGCGCTCGCCGCATAGGCGCCGGACCAGAGCAGGTCCGCAGACAAGACGCCGTCGGGCATCGAGACGGTACCGGAGCCGAAGATCAGAGCCTGACAGAGCTCTCGTGCGAGTTCCTTGGCGGACTGGAATCGCTTGGCGGGATCGCGTTCCAGGGCACGAGCAATCCAGTCATCGAACGCGGGTGGGACCGGAGCGATCGAGGACGGCACCGGGATCGGGTCGCGGCAGATGGCCATGACGAGCCGCGCGAAGTTCGCCCCGGTGAAGGGCAGCCGGCCCAACAAGCTCTCGTAGGCGATGACGCCGAGCGCCCAGAGATCTGCCTGGTGGCCCACGTTGCCGCTGTCCTGGATCTGCTCGGGGCTCATGTAATAGGGCGTGCCCAGCAACGAGCCGGTCTGTGTCAGCGTTTGCACCGTGCTCGTCGTCAGGCTTGCTCCGGTCGACTTGACGATTCCGAAGTCGACGACCTTGGCAATCTCTTCGTCGCCGTAGTCGACGAGAAACACGTTGGCCGGCTTGATATCGCGATGGATCAGGCCTGCATCGTGGGCCTTCTGTAGGGCTTTCGCGATCTGGGTGCAGACGCGCGCAACCTGATCGACGGTCAGCGCACCGGCTCGTTCGAGACGCGCCTCGAGGGTCTCGCCCACCAGGTACTCCATCACGAGGTACGCATGCTCGTCGTGGAATCCGAAGTCATGCACCTGCACGACATGCGGGCTGCGGATCTTGGCGATCGTGCGGGCCTCCCGAACGAAGCGTTCGCGGGCCGTAGGCTGCAGGGACACGTCACGGTTGAGGAACTTGACCGCGACCTCGGAGCCCAAGCGAAGGTGCTTTGCCAGCCACACCTCGCCCGACGATCCTTGTCCCAAAGGTCGGACAAGACGGAGCTTCCCTTCGATCTCGGTATCAGTCCCGATGCCCATCCCGCAATGAAGGCCAGCCTACACCGTTGTCAATTCCGGGACAACAGCATGTCGTTCGAACCATGACGTTCCAGGCCGCGAAAGTCCCCCGGCTTGGCCCTGCCGGGACCACGTCCGGGGCCATTGGCGGCAGGACCAAGGCGCGGTGCGGCTACGGGCAACGCTCCGCTCGAGCGGTCACGATGGCATGGACACCAGGAGGTGACCCGAGCGGACGGCGGGGCAAGCAGAATGGGCGGGAGAAGCCGATGCCGGCTGAACGGACAAGCCTTGGTTACTCCGGCGTCCGGTGCTTGCAGAAAGCCGGTGAATCAGTTGCTGCAGCAAGCAGCGGAACGCGAGCGAAGGTGGGGCGGCAGTGGCAGGAGGCTCGCGTGAGCCGAAGCCGTTTCAGCTCCCGGCGGTGGAATACCACCTGTGGCGGGTGCGCCGGGGCAGGTCTCCGCCGGAATGACGGGATGAGGACGTGGAGGGAGATTCTCGCGCGGGACGCGCGGAGGCGGCAGGCAGGGCGATCGATTGCGGTCCACGGTTGCGTTGGACTTCGCGAGGCTGCTCGGCACGTCGGCCCTGCGGAGAGTCCGACCCGCGCGTCGCCACGGTCGCCGGGAGCATGGCGACGCCGCCCCCGAACGGGTGGTCGGAAACGACGGGGACACGCAGCCGAATCAAGCGTTCGATATCGCGCAGCAGGTCGCGCTCGTCCGAGTCGCAGAAGGAGAATGCTGCGCCCGAGGCCCCAGCCCGCGCGGTGCGCCCGATTCGATGGACGTAGCTCTCGGGCACCTCCGGAAGGTCGAAGTTGACCACATGGGAGATGCTGTCGATGTCGAGCCCGCGCGCGGCGATATCCGTGGCGACCAGCACGCGCGTGGAGCCGTCCTTGAACTGGGAAAGTGCCCTGGTGCGAGCGTTTTGGGACTTGTTGCCGTGGATGGCGAGAGAGGTGATGCCAGCGCGAACGAGCTGCTCAACGACACGGTTGGCGCCGTGCTTGGTGCGGGTGAAGACGAGCACGCGGTCCATGGCGGGGTCGCGAAGCAGGTACTCCAGCAGGTGCCGCTTGTCGGACTTGGAGACGAAGAAGACGGACTGCGAGATCTTGTCGACGGTGGACGACACAGGGGTGACCGCGACGCGAACGGGGTGGACCAGAATCCGAGCGGCCAGATCGGCGATGTCAGGAGGCATGGTCGCCGAGAAGAACAGCGTCTGGCGGCGCGCGGGCAACAGCGCGATGACCTTGCGCACGTCGGGCAGAAAGCCCATGTCGAGCATGCGGTCGGCCTCGTCGAGCACGAACACCTCGAGGCGACGCAGGTCGACTTCGCCCTGGGAAGCGAGGTCGAGGAGACGGCCCGGAGTGGCGACCAGAATGTCGATGCCCCTGCGGAGCGCGGCGACCTGGGGATTCTGGCCGACGCCGCCGAAGATGACGGCATGGGCGAGGCCGAGGTTGCGGCCGTACGCGTCGAAGCTCTCGTCGATCTGCGCAGCGAGCTCGCGGGTGGGTGTGAGGACCAGGGCGCGGATGGGGCGGCGTCCGACCACGCGGGGGGAAGCCGCGAAGCGTTGCAGAATGGGCAGGGCGAAAGCGGCGGTCTTGCCGGTACCGGTCTGGGCGCAGCCGAGCAGGTCGCGTCCCAGCAACACGTGAGGGATCGCCTCGCGCTGAATCGGGGTCGGCTCGAGGTAGCCCTCGGCATCGAGCGCGCGCAGCAATGGCGCGATCAGGTTCAATTCGGAAAATGGCATGTGCTGATTGAAATCTCTTGGAAGCGGGCGGGGTCGACGGGGCGCATGCACCGTGCGCTCCATGAGCCGACTGCCGCCGGGGGTCGTTTGCCTTCGCCATCGAAGCAGGCCGATGATGCGCGCTGCGGTGCGGCGGACGAGGCGGCAGGGGTATAGTACGCGGCCGGCAGGTTGTCGAGCCGCGCTCAGCTCTTGCCTGGCGGCGGACCGATCGTGCGGGCCGAGGCGCCGGTCAACACGTTGCGATGGGAGCTCTGGGGCTGATAGGGCGCGAACTCGTCCGCACCCGTGGCAATCCAGACGCGGCCGCAGCCCTCGCACTCGTACGCGTGGCGGCCCAACCCGGCGATCGCAAGGGCGGCTATTTCCTGGGTCGCCCGAGCATCATCGATGGGCTCTCCCGGCAACAGACCGAGCACGTCCGCGGCAAAACGCCGACGCTCTTCCGCGGTGCGACACGCTGTCCATTGGGCCAGCAGACGCCCGAGCTCCTGCCCCAGGGCGTCGATCTCGGGCTCGGTGACCCAGGTGACCCGGGCAGCGCGGGAGCCGGAGAAGTCCCAGATAGCTCTCCCGCACGTGCACC
This sequence comes from Myxococcales bacterium, assembly GCA_021847645.1. Lineage (GTDB taxonomy): Bacteria > Myxococcota_A > Polyangia > Polyangiales > Polyangiaceae > JAJZQG01. Next base: position 7,773 of record JAJZQG010000150.1, on the reverse strand, counting down.
GAATCTTCGGGATCAGCGCGGCGTGGCGCGAGGTGAAGCTGTCGATGTCGACCTGGGGAGCGGTGTCGTTGGTGTCCAAACCAATATTGGCCAGCTCGGTGCGTACGTTGCCGGGCGGCGTCGTGGACAGCACCCGAGCGGCGATGGCGGAAGGGTCGACCGTGAGCGAGGCATCGCTCTCGAAGCCGCCGACGACGGTCTTCAAGTAGAACTTGGCCTTGGGGTCCTCCTGCAAGAACCAGGTGCCGCCGTACTGCTGGGTCAACCAGGCACCGATGAAGAACGAGAGCCGTGTCTTGAGCCAGGCGCGCTTGTTGGACCCGACCGAAGCCAAGTCCACGTTGGCGAGGAAGAAGTCGACGGCTTCGAGGAATTCGTCGGGGCGGTCGAGAGCATTGGCCGGGTCAGGCGATCCGACGGCGACGGCGAGCTCGTGGACACCGGCAACCACGTCGCCCATCGTCTTGACGAACTCGATTCGTTTCTGGGTCAGCTCGGGCGTGTCGCGGTCGACATCGTTGTCAAGTGGCATGTTTTCCTCGGGACGCGTGCAAGAGCCGACGCGGAGGGGATCGGCCCGGCCGAGTACAACAAGACCACGAGCAGGGGTTCGGATCCACGGGTTTGTGGGGGCTGGATCGAGGGCGTGGGGCGACCGCCGCGGGTAGCAGCGGGGGAGACACTATTGGGTGGGCACGCAGACCTGGTTGGGGTCGCAGGAGAACCCGGTGGGGCAGACGCCGGAGCCGGTGCACTTGGAGAGCCGCATCAGATTGGCCGATTTCCCGGTGACACCGGGCGTGCCAGCCGAGCCGGACGAGGCAGCCCCGCCGCCCAAGCCGCCGGCACCGCTGGTGACGACCGAGTCCGGGTAGTCAAAGTCGTTCTGCAAGGGACTCTGCGACACCGCGAACGCGAGGAACCCGATGGACGGGCCGCCGCAACCACCGCCGCCGCCACCGCCCGGACCGCCACTGCCACCGTCGCCTCCCTTTCCACCTGCCGATCCGCTCCAGGAGGTGGGCTGGCCGCCGAAGCCGCCGCGACCGCCTTGCCCGCCGGGACCGCCGAAGCCGCCAGCCCCGCCGTCGCCGCCCGGGCCACGACGAATGCGGTTGTTCTGGATGAGCGGCTGTTGCCCGTTGATGTTGCTGAGGAACACACCGACAGACGCGCCGCCGGCCCCGCCGGGCAGGCCGCCATTTCCGCCGCAGGCGCCAGCGCCGCCGCCACCTCCGGTGGGACCGAGCTCGTAGGCGTTGCACCCGCCGATCGTGTACCTGGCCGTGCCCCCCCCACCGCCGCCGCCACCGCCCGGCCGGCCCGCGGTGCCCGCTCCGCCAGCCTCGCCACCGACCACGGGTGGCACCCACTGGTTCTGCAGAATCGAGCCGAAGATGTTCGAGCACCCGCCGCCGCCCGAACCCACCGAGCCCTCGGTTCCATTGAGCCCGTCGAGACCATTGTTGCTCTGGATCGCGGAGGGCCAGCCGCTCTCGGTCACGTGGGTGCAGTCGGCGCCGCTGAGCTGATCGAAGGACCAGTCGAAGCCGCCCGGGCCGTCGTTGGTGGAGGGCGCAACGTACTGGGCTTGGTTGCCCTGGTGAGAGGACATGTTGTAGACAGGGCAGACGACGCTGCCGCCGGGGTGTGCGGACCCGGCGGTGCACGTGGCGTTGAGGCCGCCCACGCCACCGGCGCGAGAAGCATTGTTGCAGGCACCATTGTACCGCAGCCCGTCGACGCCGTTGGCGCCATCGAGAGCGGTCGACACCTGACGCCCATAGCCGGCAACGCCAGTGCTGCCGCGGCCACCGCGGCCGCCGCGACCGGCGACGATGACGTTGTCCTCGATGCGAAGACCATTGCCGGAATCCGTCACATACACGGCAATCGTGGCCCCACCGTTCGCGTCGTTGGCGGGGTTGTCGGGGATGTCGCGGCCCAGGATCTGGAAGCCGCTCAGCACCACGTTTCGGCCGTTCTTGCCGATACCGCTGGCGGTCACCGCGGCCAGCTGGGTGGGGGCGGTCGGCTCGGTGCCCTTGATGATGGTTGGATGCAGCAGGATGTCGCGGCCGAAGAAGTCCGGCGCGTAGCCTCCATACAAGGCCGCCTTGTCGAAGAGCACAACGTTCTCGTCGTAGACCCCCTCGGCCACCAGCACGTACTTCTTGCCCGATGTCGGCAGCGCATCCAGCGCCTGGTTGATTCTGGTGTACGGCCGCGTTCGCGTGCCGTCCGATGCGCCCTTGTAGCCAGCCCACACGAACAGAGCATCACCGATGACGCCATCGACGCCGTCGCAGTTTTCATCTACATAGTCGGCTCCCGAGGTCGGGAAGGCGCCGATGTCGGGGTTGTCCACGGTGAGGTTGCCCGCCTTGCGACGGCATTCGCAACCGTCGGTGGAGTCGCCGTTGGTGTCCACCCACTCGTAGGCCACGCCCCCGACGTTCTCCGTCACGCACTGCATCACGCAGGTGGGCATGGGCTTGGAGGCATCGCAGCTGCCCGTGGCGTGCTGGACTTGAACGGACCAGTACTTGGTGCAGTCGTTATTGCAGAATCCGCAGTTCTGGTTCGTGTCGTACTTGCCTGTCGCCGGGTTCAGGAAGCCCTCGTCGATCTTGCCGTTGCAGTTGTTGTCGAGACCGTCGCAGATCTCCACATTGGCGCTGATGTCGCAGGCGCCCCAGAGCCAGTTGCCCGCCGATTGCGAGCAGGTCTGGCGGCCCTGACAGGTGTCGACCAGGCAGGAGCGAACGGCGCCGGACTGGGTGGAGTCGCACAGGCAGGTGCCGGTGACGGGCTGGCACTGCATTCCCCCCTGCCAGGGCTGGCAAGCGTAGCCGGACGGGCACGAGGAGCCGTAGACCGACGTGGGACCGCAGTCGCGCCCGCAGAACTTCTCGTTCGTATTCTGGACGCACTTGCTGCCGGGCGCAACGCAATCGCCGTCGATCGCGCACTGCTCGCAGAGCGTGTCCGGCAGTTGCAGGCACACCTTTCCGTCATCGTAGGCGAAGTAGCCGGGCTGACAGGCCGTGGCCACGCACCAGGCCTTGGTTCCCTCGACCTTGCATTCGGTCTGGGAGGAGTGGGCGATGAGCGCATCGCAGTCGATCCCGCAGCCGCCGCAGTTCTGCTTGGTGAAGTAGACGCCATCGGCGTTGACGAATCCCTCGTCGATCTGTCCGTTGCAGTTGTTGTCCGCACCGTCGCAGACCTCGGCCTCGGGAATGGGTGCGTTGCAGACGTAGCCCTTCTGTCCTTCGCACAGGGCGGTTCCGGGGCAGCTCCAGCCGCCCGCGGTGTTGGCGCAGGGCGTGGGGACCATTCCCTCGTCGACGGTACCGTCGCAGTTGTCGTCGATACCGTTGCAGGTCTCCGCGGCAGGCTCGCGGGCCGAGCAGTCGGACCAGCCCGTGGGAGGCTGGCAGACCTCCTGGCCGGTGCACACGCCGATGTCGTTCTGCTTCTCGCAACCTCGGACCTGGCCGGCCGAGGCTTCGGTGCAGGCACACGTGCCGCTGGCGGGCACGCACTGCTTGGCGGTCTTGCCGTCCTCGGTGACCGAGTTGCACTCGTAGCCAACAGGGCAATCGGTGAAGGTGCAGTCACGCGCGCAGGACTTCTCTCCTCCCACGGTCAGGCAGCGATCACCCCCGGAGGGGTTGCAACTGGCGTCGTCGAGGCAGGGCTGGCAGAGGCGATTGCGGTCGACGGCGCACAGCCCGACGGGTGTCGCGCCGCCGCGCGGGTCGGGGACGAGCTTGCAGGCCCAGCCGGTGGGGCAATCGGGGGTGCACGGTCGGGAGCAGAAGGAGCCCTGCAAGTCGGGCAAACAGTAGCCGCTTGCGCACTCCTCGTTCGCGGCGCACAGCTCGCCGAAGCCCTTGAGGTTCTGCTGATCGGCGCCGGCCTCGGGCTCGACGTGCGGAGTGCAGACCTGGTCGACACAGTCGTAGCCCGCGGAGCAATCGGAGGCGAAGACGCAGGGTCAGCCCGTGTAGTCGCAGGGCAGATCGCTTTCGGAGCGGCCGCAGCCTTGCGAGGCGAACGCGGCGCCCAGCAGGGCGCAAGTGGACAGCAGGGACGCGGTCCAGCGGGAAGAGGGGCGGAAAGAGAGCGACGTAGCGCGCATGTTGTGGAGTTCAGTAGACATGGATGATCCCCGCTGCTCCATCGACGCCAGAAGTACCGTTGGAAAGCCCGCCGGCAGGGGAAGGACCGCCGGAGCCGCCGGGGCCTCCGGAAGAGCCCGCGGGCTGCACGAAAGCGTTGAGGGTGTCGTACTTGGCCCCCGAGATGAAGTTGCCCGCCACGCCGAACGCGACTCCGCCGCAGCCGCCGCCTGCTCCACCGCCGGAGCCGCCGTCGCCGCCGCGTCCGCCCTTGCCGCCGGGCCCGGCGCACCATGCGGGCGTCTTGGTCAGGCCGCCGAAGCCGCCCGGTCCACCTCCGCCGCCGTGACCGCCATAGGCGCCGTCGCCGCCGGCGCCCCCTTGGCCTACATAGATGATATTGCCGGCGATGTTGGGCACGGCCGCGCCGGGCGAGGCCGAGAAGGCGACGAACACGGCGAACGATCCACCGCCACCGCCGCCCGCCTTGCCGCCTGCGCCGCCGCAGCCGCCGGCGCCGCCGCCGCCGCCCGTGCCGCCCAGGTCGCCCACCCGGTGCCCCACCGTGCAGGTCGCCGGGTTGCTGTTGGGCACACAACCTCCTGCGCCGCCGCCGCCTCCTCCCTTGCCGGCAGCGCCCGTTCCGCCACCGCTCGCCGCGCCGGCCACCCATTCACCCGTAGACAGCAGTGACCCGAGCGGCGAGGCGCAACCAGGCCCGCCCGAACCGTTGGTGCCATTGGCCCCGGTCTGGGCGTCCTGGCCATTGAGGTCCCCGGCTATGACGCAGTCGTACTTGCATAGGTTGGAGAATTGCGGTGCATATTCCGTGGTGTAGCGCGCGTTCGCGCCGCCCAGCCCGTTGATGCCTGCCGGCGCCGCGTACGCCTGCGGGTCGATGCTTCCATTGGCGCCCGCGCCCGCATTACCGGATGTCCCAGCGCAGCTGGCGTTCGTTCCAGCGGAGCCACCGGGCTGGGTCTCACCCGCACAGCTCGCGGTGGCGCACTCCTTGGAGTCCAATCCAGGCCCCCCGGCGCCGCCTTGCACACCGACCGCACCGGCAGTTCCCATGCCACCGTCGCCGCCACGACCCCCGAAAATGAGGTTGTTGGCGATCGTGACCTGGCTCGAGCAGTCGCGCAGGTATACCGCGTACGTGCTCTTGCCAGCAGTGCTCGCCGCCGACTGTTGCGCCACATCGAATCCGTAGATGGCAAAGCCCGCGACAACCGTCTTCTTGTTCTTGATCCCCACACCGTTGACGACGCCCTTGGGAGCATTCGCGCCGGTCGGCTCTGGCCCCACGATGATCGTTGGATAGCCGACGACGTCGCGCTTCGCAAAGTCCGAGGAATAGCCGCCGTAGAGCTGAACGCCCTCGGCCAGCTGGACTGTCTCGTAGTACTGTCCGGTCGCCACCAGGATCTGGGTGTACTTCGAGGGATTGAAGGCTTCGAGCGCTTCACCGATGGTCTTGTAGGGGTGCGCCCGCGTGCCCTGGCTCTGGTCCGAGCCATCCCACACGAACAGCGCGTGCGCCGCGTCGCCGTCCACGCCGTCGCAGTTGCGGTCCACAAAGGCCCAGCCCGCTTCCGGATACGTGGGATAGATGTCGGGGTCGTCGGATGCCAGCCCGGTGGCCGACGGGCACTCGCAGCCGTCGGACTCGGCCTTGTCGACGTCGTGGAACTGGTACTCGGCCTTGCACACGCCGCCGGTGCAGGTGCTGGGCGAGCCGAACTTGGCCGTGCACTGGGCGTTGGTGGTGCAGGAGATGGTGCACCAGCCGTCGTTGCAGACCGCGCCGGAGGCGCAATCCGAGGCAACGCTGCACGACTTGGCGCATTGGTAGTACGGCGCCAGGCATGACCAGCCGGTGGGACAGTCGGTGTCGCGCTGGCAGGTGCCGCCGCCGCCCGCGGTGCCCTTGGTGCACGACACGATCTCGCACGTGGGCACTCCGCCGGAGGCCACGACGCACCCGCCGACCGCGTGCTGGATCGTCGGGCTCCACTGGGCGAGGCAATCGTGGTTGCAGGCGCCGCAGTCGTGGTCGGTATCGTAGGTGCCGGAGCCCTGCGTGTTGATGAAGGTTTCGTCGATGAGGCCGTTGCAGTTGTTGTCCTTACCGTCACACACCTCGTCGGTCGTGCCGGCGGTCTGGCAGGCGGCCCAAGAGTAGGTGCCGCTCGTGCTGGCCTGGCAGACCTGCGTGCCGGCACACTTGGCGCCCTGCCCACCCGTGACCATGCACGATCGCACGGTGCCGTCGTGGGCCTGGTCGCACTCGCAGCTGTTGCCCTGCGGCACGCAGACTGGAACACCGGCGACGGTCTGGCACGTGGATTGGGCTGGGCAGCAATCCTGCGTGCCGACTTGGCCCTTGCAGCCCGGATAGGGCGCGTTGACACCGCAGCCCTGCAAGCACGACGAGTGCTGATCGGCGCCCACCGTGGTGCACAGGTCCTGGGCCACGGTGCAGTCGGCCGTGCTGGTGCAGAAGCGGCACTGGGGGCTGGCCAGCGGGTAGCACATGACAGGCTGGTCGGGCGGATACGGGTAGTAGCCCGGCGCGCACTGGCTCGGCACGCACGTGGGCGCATCACCGATCACCTTGCAGGCCACGGAATCGGCCAGGGGCTTGCCGCTGGAGTCCACCGCCAGGTTCGTCACGGCCTTGGTGCAGTCGAGCGCGCAACTGCCGCAGTGCTGTTGGGCAACGTATCGGCCCTGCGCGTCGACGAACGGGTCGTCGATCTGGCCATTGCAGTCGTTATCGAGCCCGTCGCAAATCTCGGGCTGCGGGTTGTTGGCCGTGCACACCCAACCGTAGGTTCCGCCAACGTTCTCGCACGCCCAGGTGCCCTCGCAGGAGTTGCCCGCGCCCTTGCGACAGGCGGGATACGCCGGATCGGAGGGCAGCGAGCTGGTATCGATTCCGGGATCCGCAGCGTCGACCAATCCGTTGCAGTTGTCGTCGACGCCGTTGCAGACCTCGACGGCGGGCGTTGCCGCGGAGCAATCACCCCACTGCCCGTTGGCCTGACAGATGCTCTGGCCGATGCAGGTGCCGAACGTGTTCTGGTTCTGACAGGCGCGGGGCAGACCGACCGTGGCTGCGGTGCACGCGCAGGTCCCCGCGGTGGGCACGCACTGCTTGGCTGGGTGGCCCCCGACCTCGACCGAGCTGCAGGTGTAGCCGTCGGGACAGGCAGCGTACGTGCAGTCGCGTCCGCAGCTCTGCAGACCACCCTGGTCCAGGCAGTAGTCGCCGAAAGCCGGATTGCAGTGACCATCGACCGAACAGTCGTTGCACAGGTGATCGACGTGCTGCGCGCACAGGCTCACGTTGGGATCGCCCAGGCGGACCTTGCAATCCCAGCCGTCGGGACACGTGCCCGTGCACAGCTGTGTGCACACGCTCTGGTCGCCGGTCGCCGAGGGAATGCAGAAGCCCGACTGGCACTGCAGGTCGGAGGTGCAAACCTGGCCGAAGCCGAGCAGCGTGCCACCGTCGCTGGGGAGCTGGCACTTGCCGTTGACGCAGTGCACGCCGGCAGGGCAGTCCGCGGCGCTGCGGCACTCGCAGGTCCCGAGCGCCAAGCAATCCTGGTCGCCGAGGATGTCGGAGCGGCAGCCACAA
>JAJZQG010000392.1 GCA_021847645.1 Myxococcales bacterium | reverse complement strand
GCTTGGCGCCGTCGACCACGATGGACGCTTCCCATGCGCTTCCCGCCGGGATTCCGGCCGGCGCGCGCAGCGTGAGCCGGACGCGGACGAGGGTGATGCCCGTGAGATCGGTCGTCTGCACGACCTCGGCGAAGTCGCCTGTCGCGAGGTCGAACAGCCGCCCAGGCTCGAGCTCGCCGAGCACGAAGCGCAGCTCGCCGGGAGCGACTTCCACGCGCCCTTGCGTCACGCCGAGGTTCCTGCAGAAGGCGTCGAGCTCGGACATCGAATCGGCCTACTGGAATTGACGGTAGAGCTGAATGTGGTCGAAGAACCCGCGGCGCGTGACGTCGGCGACCGCGAAGCCGAATCCGCCTCGACCCGAAGTGAGCGGCTGCGAGCCGCTGTTGATGCCGAGTTGGTCGTCGATGAACACCGGCATGCCCGCGACGGGCTGCCATTGGGGGGGTACCACGAGAGGATTGGCGTCGAGCTCGTTGCGCATCACGGTGAGCACGACATCGCCGTTCGGGTTGACGACCGCATCCAGCCGCAGGTGCAGCCACGTCCCCTGCGTGAAGCTCTCGCTTGAGCGAAGGAGTACGCCCGGTCCATCGGATTCGGGCACACCGGCGACGATGCTTCCTTTGCGCAGGACGATGCGGTGCGGGTCATCGTCGGACAGGCCGAGCAGATAGGCGTTGTCGTTGACCGAGGTACCCTGGCCGCAGACGAACAGGAACGGCGAGAACCCCGTGGGGCCGCCGCCTGGCCCGCGCTGGACGCAACCGCGGATGGTCGCGCCCTTCGCCATCGGCGCGAAGTGCTGCAGATTCACGAACAGCGCGACCGCGCCCTTGGCCGCTACAAGGGAGTTGAATCCGTATAGGAATGTCCCTCCCCCGGGCGGACGAGCGATGCCGGCCGTCACGCCGCGGTCGACCGAGGCGATATCGAGTCCATCGTTCAGGAACGTCCAGTCCGCGCTGCCCATCGGTCCTCCGTCACGGTGTGTGCTGCATCGGTGTCCACGCGCCCTCGAAGCGCTCGACGTTGACGGTCCAGCCGTCGAACCCAGCGCCCTCCCACGTGGCGGAGAACGGCGGCATCCACGATTCGAATCCCTCGACTGTCTGCCCGTCGAACTGCGCCGCTTCGTCGGTAACGTCGTCCCACGAGCTCACGAACTGCGACGACAGCCAGCCGGTCTCCATGTCGTCAAAGTCGTTGCCGGCGAACAGGGCCGGATCGGCGTTGCCGCCCGTCAGCTCAACCAGCAGCGGACCGTCGTTCCAGCCCTCCTCGAAGTCCTCGTATCCCTCGGCGAGCGAGTCGAACATCGCTATTGCGATATCGCCTTGCCCGAAGCTCGTGCGCAGCTCGAGCCAGCGCTCGAAGTCCTCTGCTGCGCTTTCGGGGACCGGGCCAAATCCCGCGATGCGCTGGGCTTGGCACAGGGTGCGAAGGGTCCAATTCGCCGCTTCGCCAGGCAGGACGCCTGGGTCGTGGAAGGCCGGATTGAGCAGCATCAGAGGATGACCCCCGAGTCGCCGTCGTAGAGCGTGACCGTCCGCAGCACGGGAAACTCCTGCACTCCGAGTTTCACGTCCGCTGGCAACCCATTGAGTTTCAGATCGTAGGGGCCGTCGCCGAGCTTGCGGACGCCATCGGTGTCGCGGATGACGTTGAACACGTCGGACCAGGCGATTTCGCCAGCGGGGTTGCCCTCGACGTCGCGTACGTTGAAGCCGAAGTCGATGTCGGGGTTGGGCGTAGCGTCGGCGAGCTCGATGCGGAACATGTCCGCGAGCCGCTTTCGGATGCGGTCTCGCACGTCGCTGGGTGAGGCCCCTTGGCGCAAGAAGACGCGCGCTTCGACGTCGACGGTCCGGTAGACCGGGTCCTGCACGCTGACTTGGAACGTGAGCGTGCACGGGTAGACCTCGGTCACCTGCTTGAGCACGAGATTCTTGAGCGCCGGAGTGGGGAGCCCTCCGCCCTTGGGGATCACGAACAGCACACCGCTGTTCTCGGGAATGCTCGTGTCCTCGTTCGACGTGAGCATGAGCGCACGCGACACGCCCGGGACGCGGCGCGCGTTTATCTCGAAGTCCTCGCGCGACACGGTGCGCGTGAGAGCGCGGAGGCTCTCCGGCGCCAGGAGCTTGGCCGATGCGATGCTCTGGCGGTCCGAGCCCCCCTGCGCCGGCTCCGGATTGGTGACCATCAGCCGGACCGGGCGCCCGTGCGCGTCCGCGAAACTTCCCTCGACCACGACGAGCCGTCCGGCGTCCACGTTGCCGACCGCCCCGCCGCCGGTCTTGTATGTGACGGAGATCGTTCCGGACGGCGGCGCGCCGTTCACGGCGTTACCGAAACGGATCATCGCCCTGTCGTTTTGGTCCACGAGCACCAGGAAGTGACGATCGTTCGGCCCGGCGCCGAGCAGGCTCTCGACCTCCGCGTACGCCCCGTTCGACGCGGCGATCATGGCCGAGCCGTCGAGGTAGGGTGTTCGGTCCAGGAGCAGGTCCAGGCCCGCGAGGCCGCGCGAGTCGAAGAGTTGCGTGTGCGCCGCGGAGTGCTCGACCACCGCCGTGGCGACCGGAGGCGATGTCCCAGCGGCGATCACCAGGGGCGCCAGGAGCTGGAAGCGCACCGGCTCGGTAACTTCCTGCGTCCGCACCACGGTCCCGGCCTGGAGCGCCACGTTGGCCGACGGTGGCGCTTGCAGCGAGAACCGGACCGTGGCCTTGGCCGCGCGCGCTCCCTGCAACCTGAAGCCAAGCATCCGCGCCAGCGCGATCACGTTCTTGCGCTGGGTCGCAGTCGCCAGGCGCGACTCGCGAGCCTGAGCGTCGAGGTAGTACGTGATGACGTCGCCGACGAAGGCGTACATCTCGAGCAGGATGTTGCCGAAGCCGGCCACGGAGAAGTCGCTCCACTCGGGGAAGACCGACTGCAGCAGGGCGATGAGCCGCTCGCGCAGGGCGTCGAAGTCCTTGTCGGTGTAGTCGACGCTGGGCGGGAGCAAGGGCACGGCAGGGGCCTCCGGGGAGGCAGAGGACGCCAGCGCGGGGTCCGGGACAGCCTACCGGGCAATAGGAATCGAGAGCGACCTGGTCCTCGAGGACGCCGCCGTTGCACGGTATCTCAACCGAACGGTCGCCGTGGCCCCATCGCGTATGACGCTTAGCTCGAGAATCTGTGCTTCTGGCAGCCACTTCCGCAAGGCGTCGCGTACGTACACACGAGCGAGCTCCGCGAGGATAGTGTCGTTGTTCTGGTGTCGCAGAAGCTGGACGCTACAGCCGAAGGCGGTTCGCCAGGGCAGCTCCCCCGACGATCGCGCCGTGGCGCCCTCGGTGGCGAGTACCTGCTCAACCTTGGACGCGAGCAGCTCCTCGCCATCGCCCGAGGCAAAGTCGCGCTTCCTGTCACGCCTGAACGGGTTGAGGAGACCGCTCATTTCATAGGCCCGGGCACCGCAGTGTGGGCCGCCTCGAGCGCCTTGATCAGCGCGTCGAAAGGCGGGATGGCGTCGTCGAGGGGACGACCGGCCAGGTCCTTGAGGTCCGGCACCTGCGGGCCGCCGATCAGGCCCATGAAGATGTTGATGATGCCGAGCAGCTTGCCGAGCGCCGCCAGAGCCTTGCCCACGTTCGCCGCCTCGGTCGCGACATTCGCCTGCGCGCACTGGCAGATCGCCATCAGGCCGGCGTCGGCGAGGTTCTTCGCGCGATCGATTGCGCCCAGGATCTGGAGCATCTGCGCCTGCAGGTGCATGAGCTGGCTGCGGACGGTGCGAAGCGTCTCGATGGCGAGCGTGAGGAGCCGTCGCACCATGCGCGGAAGGACCACCCACGGCAGCATGTTCAGCAGCTTGTTGAGCTTCTCCGCGAGGTCGGGAAGACACGCCGTCAAAATGCTCGGGTCGGGTGGCGGGCCGAGGGCGTCCGGGATTGCTTTGACGCAATTGTAGATGGCGACGATCATGTCGA
>JAJZQG010000149.1 GCA_021847645.1 Myxococcales bacterium | reverse complement strand
CACGCTACCGCGATCCGTGCCTTGCGAATTTGTGCCTCGAGCCGACGCGCTCAGGCTCGCTGTCGCTCGCCTGCATTTCCGCTAGCCTTCTCGCTCCGGCTTCGCCGGTCGCGAATCAGGCCTGGGCAACGGGCGGGCGTACCGGGCAAGGCGTCGAGCGAGGCATGTGCCGACGACTCCCGTGCTGAACATCGGAGCAAGGAGGGAGGGGCGCAGGGCGCGGGGGCAGCAGCACGCGGTCAGAACCCGCAGTTCTGTTCGCGCTTGGGGCTCAGGTAGCGCTTGGCGCGACGCTGGGCGATGGTGTTGGACAGGCGCTGGGTCGGCATCGGGTCCCCGGCGTCGACCACCTCGTGCAGCAGCTTCTCGTAGTTCGCCTTGTCGCCCTTGAAGCAGTAGTAGGTGCGCGCGAACTGGAACTTGGTCACCAGCAGGTCACCGTGGTTGATCTGCAGGGCGCGCTCGAATTGCTGCTTGGCGTCGTCGAGCTCGGCCAGCGGCGAGCGCGCGTGGTAGGCGCCAAGAATCACGTGGGCCAGTCCGTGCTCGTAGGTGTCGTCGAGCTCCAACACGCGCTCGAGCATCACCTCGCCGATGAACAGATCCGCGACCATGTCGGGGATGTCCTTAGAGACGTTGACGCGGGCGATCCAGGAGTAGCCGGTCCAGAACAGCGCGTCGACGTCGTCCTTGTCGAAGTCCTTCATCCAGGCCTTCATCGTGTCGACGTTGCGCCGCGCCTTCTCGAAGCCGTCGGACTTCTGGGCGAGCAGCTCGAGGCCGTAGAAGACGGCGCGCGTGTAGGCACCGCGAGCGCGTGTGCGGTGGTACTCGGCCAGCTCTTCGTTGCCCGCGTCCTCGGCTTGCTCGTAGTCGTCCTCGATGAAGCCGAAGCCCGCGCCGGCCCACGCCTTGGTCAGCAGGAACAGGCCATCCGCATTGTCCGGCGCCAACCTGTGCAACCCCTCGAGCGTGGCGATACTGCCGTAAGCCCCGCCGCGAGCCACCTCGAAGTCTCCGATCGTGTTGAGCGCCGGCGAGGCCTTGCGCGTCGATTCGAGCTGGCCGTCGATCAGCATCTTCTTGACGCACCCCGACGAGCCCAGTGCCATCGCGGCACAGCACACCGCGGTCCCCACCGTCCGAACGAATCCGTTTCTCATGGACCGCTTGTATCCCGCTCCCCGTCTCGATTTCAACACTCGCCGTCAGGGCACCGCGATCATCAGCCGGCAGGCCGTCTTGGTCCTGACCGCGACGTCCTGATCGGCCAGGAACTGCGCGGCCCGGCCCCAATCTCCCAGGTCCACCAGGGACTCGGCTGCCTGCAGCCGGTCGGCCGCATTGACGCTCTTGCCGTCCTGCACGAGCAGCGTGGTGACGCGGCGATCGCCGAGACGGGCCATGGCGGCGCGGGCCAGCGGCTCCGCGGCACTCTTGGATACGGCCAGCTGCCCCAACGTCTGCAGCGCCGATGCGCGATGGGCCGGGTCACGCGCGAGCCGCTCGAGCGCGGCCACTTGAACGTTGGGCTCCGTCGTGTCCTTCGAGGCCGCTTGGACCAACTCGAGCACGTGCGGGTCATCGAGAGGTGCCATGTTGATCGCGAAGGCCCGGTCCCGTGCCAGTCCGGTCTGGATCGCGTTGGCGATCGCGGCGATCCCAACCCCCCGGTGCTCGGCGCCGTCGCGCAACAGGATACCGCCGGCGATGATGGAGCTGGTGCCTGCCTGCGATTCCGCTGCCCACACGATCTCGCGCAAGCCTCCCTGCTCGAAGACTCCCGGCCAGCCCCACGCCGCGACGATGGCCTGCCGCACCGGCTCGCTGGCCTGCGGCCACAAGTCCTTGAGCTGTAACACGACGTCGGCATTCCCGGTCGCCGCGAGGGCGCGCAGGGCCTGCACGCGCACCAACTGGTCCGGGTCGCGACGAGCCGTGTCGAGCAGCACCGCACGATCGGCCGGGTCGGCCGCGTCCTCTGCGGCGCGCACGGCCGCCAGCCGCACATTCTGGTCCGGGTCGAGCATGCGCGCGCGACGCAGCTCGCCGTCCTTGACGCGCGTGAGCGTGCGAGTTCCCACGGCGCGCCACGCAGGCGACTCGTCGGACGCATGCTCGCGCAGGTCGTCGGGATCGCCGAGGTGCGCGTCGAGCAGCGCCATGGCCGCGGCTGCCGCGACGTCGTCGGTTCCCTCGGCGCGCTTCTCCAGATCGTCGGCCACCGAGGAGGCGCACATGCGAAGCTGGCTGATCCTGGTGATCGCGAGCTTGCCGGTGGCGACGCGCAGCTCGTGGGATGCGACCTCGTGAGCCAGATCCGAGACGGCGTGCTCGGAGAGGCGGCCCGCGCGGAAGTCATCCTGGAGCGCGCTGCGCAGCGCGGGCAGATCGCCGCGCCTGGCGGGCGAGGAGGCGGACAGGCCCGCACACGCAACGGTGGACAGCGAGAGCACGACGACGGACAGCAACGCCTGGATGCGCATCGGCCCGAACGCTAGGAGCGCGAGGGACAAAACACAACCGCCAGCGCTGGGGCAGCGTGCAGGGCGCCTCATCGACGAGCCCGATCACTCGTAGGAGCAGGAGTTCGACGCGTTCGACCACTGCTTGCACGATCCATCCGGGCACCCCACGCACAGGCCTTGAACGCAGTCGCTGGCAGCGCACCTGCGAGGTGTTCCGTAGGAGTTGCTGCAGCAGCCGGACCAGCACGCCGAGCTCGCGTTGCAGCCCGTGCAGTAGTACTGGTTGTTGGCCGCGTTCAGGGCGCAGGACTCGCCGTTGGACGGATTGCACTGGACGCCGCACACCCCGCAGTTCGCGTCGGTATCCATGCGAAGCGCCTTGCCGCCGCAACAGCGCTTCCACGAGTCGCTCGGATCCCAGTTGTAGCCGTTGGCCCGCGCCTTGGGTGCACCGCACACGCCCCCCGCGCACGTGCCATCCGTGTGGCACGGGTCCGGCGCGGATGCGCACGACGTACCGTCGGGCTTCGCATGCTCGACGCACTGGCCGGACTCGCAGCTCGGCGCGTCGTGACACGCATCGGCCGTTCCACACGCGGTTCCATCGGCCTTGGGCGCAGGCGCAACGCACACCGAGCCCTCGCACACGCCGTCGTCATGACACGCGTCGGGAGCGGTCGCGCACACGGTCCCGTCCGGGCTCGAGGCACAGAGCGACGGGTCGCCATCGGCAGGCGCGGCATCGAGGTCCGCGTCCTGGTCCGCGTGCTGGTCGGCGGAGTCCGCGGAATCGACGGCGCTGTCCTGAGGCAGGCCGATCGAGCCCTCTTGAAGCACGACGCCCGCGTCGTGGGGCTGCTCGCCCACGTTGGTGGCCTCGGTCTCGTGGGTTCCAAAGGCACAGGAAGGCAGAGCGAAGACGATCAGGAGCAGGGAGCGTTGCAGTCCGTGCATGGCGATCGGCGATTGTAGCATCCAACCCCGAAGAGCACAGGGCGTGCTACAAGGCGCGCGCAATGCGAGCGCATGTCATCGTGAACCCGGGTGCGGCCCAGTTTCGAAGCGACCCCGGGCTCGTGCAGGCACTGGGCGAGGCCTGCCGCGGACGAGCCGCATGGACCACGACGGCCACGATCGAGCAGCTGGAAGCGACGTGCCGGGAGGTGGCCGGAGCACGCACGGACCTGGTGGTGCTGTGCGGCGGAGACGGCAGCTACATGGCGGGGCTGAGCGCGCTGGCACGCGCCCATGACGGCCGCGCCTTGCCTGCCATTTGTCTCGCGCCCGGAGGCAGCTCGTCGACAGTGGCGCGCAACTGGGGCCGGCTGCTGGGCGATCCGGTTCGCCACGTTTGCGCGGTGCTCGATCGTGCGGAGTCGGGGGCAGACGGCGCGGTGGTGAGGCCCACGCTGCTGGTGGACGATGGCAGCGGGAGCACGCGCGTGGGGTTCATCTTCGGCACCGGGTTGGTGAGCAGGTTCTTCGACGCGTTCTACGCCGCAGGAGGAGGCGGCAGCCGAGAGGCGTCGCGGCTGGTCGCCAGAGTTGCGGTCGGTGCCCTGACCGGCGGCTCGCTTGCCCGCAAGATTCTTCAGCCCTTGCCGTGCCGCCTGTCGGTCGACGGGACCGATCACCCGGCCCACGCCTTCACGCTCATCGTGGCCTCGGTGGTGCGCAACCTGGGCCTGCACCTGCTGGTCACGC
The DNA here is from genome assembly GCA_021847645.1 of Myxococcales bacterium. GTDB lineage: Bacteria > Myxococcota_A > Polyangia > Polyangiales > Polyangiaceae > JAJZQG01. The sequence continues at coordinate 18,149 of JAJZQG010000149.1, read as the reverse complement.
ATCGTGCGGGCGAGGATCCGGACCGCCCGCACCTGGTTGCCTCCACGCTCGGCGTGCGAGCTTGCGGGATGCAATACCACCGCGTGCTGGCCGGGCGTCCACTGCTGGGGCCGGGCACGGTCGACACGCTGGCGCGTCAGTTCCGCGTGCGCTTTCCCGGCGCCGGCGGACGCTACGTGCTCGACGGCGACCTGTTGGCGTGCGAGTCGGTACGAGTCAGCGCCGGACCTCGCGTGCGCATCGTTGCGCTGGACGGCTGAGACAAGTGCACGCTGCCGGGTTGCGGGCGCCGGCCGTCGGCCTCACAATGGCGGTGCCCTTGCCCATGCAACTGCCCTTTCTACGCACCATTCGCAACGCTTTCGACTGTGACAGGGAAGACGCGTCGTGCCCGTCCCTGGCCTCGGTGGGGATCGAAGCATTTTTCGAGACAGCCTCGTTTCTGGGGCGATTGCACCCCAAGGCGCGGCCGGAGCGACACGGTGTCGAGCTGGTGCGGGACATCGCCTACAAGAACACGGGCTCCCGGGCCCACCTGCTGGACATCTACGTGCCCCGGCGATCGCCCGCACCCCGGCCCGTGGTGTTGTACGTGCACGGCGGGGGCTTTCGGATCCTGTCGAAGGAGACGCACTGGGTCTTCGGCCTGTCGTTCGCGCGCAGGGGCTACCTGGTCTTCCAGATCAACTACCGCCTTGCGCCCAAGCACCCGTTCCCTGAGCCGCTCGACGACGTGTGCGCGGCGTACGAGTGGGTGGTGCAGAACGCGGCGCGCTACGGCGGGGATCCTGCGCGCATCGTGGTGGCGGGGGAATCGGCGGGAGCCAACTTGGTGACGAGCCTGACGCTGGCAACCACGATGGATCGTCCCGAGCCATTCGCCCGCAGGGTGTTCGATCTGGGCTCGGTGCCCAAGGCCGTCTGGCCCGCGTGCGGCATCCTGCAGGTGACCGACCCGGAGCGATTCTGGCGGGACCACGAGATGAAGCAGGTGATGAAGGATCGGATCCTGGCGGTGTGCCGCGGCTACGTGCGGCCCAACGGCCACCAGCCGGACGGCTTGGTCCTGGCGGATCCCCTCGTTGCGCTCGAGAGCGACACGCCGGTGGCTCGTCCCCTGCCCCCGTTCTTCCTGTCCGCGGGAACGCGCGATCCGATCGTCGACGACACGCGGCGAGTGGAAGCCGCGCTGCGCAAGCGCGGGGTGCCGCACCAGGCGCGCTACGACGAAGGAGAGCCTCACGCCTATCAGGCATTGGTGTGGAAGAAGTCGGCCAGGGAAGTGTGGCGCGACACGTTCCGCTTTCTCGATCAACACGTGTAGCTTGGCCCGCCAGCGGTTGCCTGGACCAGACCCCTATGCTACCCCCCGGCCATGTCTGAGCCTCCGAGCGCCGAGCCCACGCGGCAGAGCGGTGCTCCAGAACAGCTCTCCGACGGCGAGCGCGGATCGGTGCCGCCCGCTCCGACGTCCGTGCGACGCGCCCAGGGCAACCCCAAGGTGCTTGGGGCGCTGACCAGGCTCACGGACCTGCAGATCGGCCACCCGTGGAAGGTGCTCGTCGTTGCGCTGCTCACGCTGGCGCTGGCGGGCTTTGCCGCCTCCAAGCTCAAGCTCAAGACCGCATTCGGCGAGCTGCTCCCGCGCAACAAGCAGAGCGTGATCGTGGCCGACCGGGTCAACGAGCGCTTGCCGGCGATGTCGACGCTCACCGTCGTGGTCGAGGGCTCGGACAACCAGGGGCTCGAGCGGTTCGTCGACGCGCTGGCGCCTCGGCTTCGCAGGCTGCCGGCGAGCATGGTGGGCGAAGTGGACGACGGCGTGCAGCAGACGCAGCAGTTCTTCAAGGACCATCCGCTGCTGTATGCGCCGACGGACCTGGTGCAGAAGATCCACGACGACATCAAGGACCGCTGGGACTACGAGATTGCGAGCCGCGCGGGGATGTGGCTCGACGACGACGACATTCCGCCGGCGATCAGCGAGGAGAGCATTCGCAAGCGGGTGGACGAGGCGACCGGAGCGAATGGCGAGCAAGCCAAGGCCGGCAAGTACCCGGACGGCTACTACCTGGATGAGAGCAAGCACATCATTGCGATTCTGATCAAGACGCCGATCTCGAGCGGAGACCTGACGGAGTCGGCGGAGCTGCAGCGCCGGGTTCGCCAGGAGATCGCGGCGGTGGACGTGTCGAAGTTCGATCCGCAGGCGAAGGTGGAGCTGGCGGGCAACCTGATCACGGGTGCCGAGGCCTACGAGCAGATTCGCGGGGATCTGGCCCATGTGGGGTTCTGGGGAGTCACGCTCATCCTGGGCGTGGTGCTGCTGTTCTACATGCGCCTGCGCACGGTGGTGACCATGGCCGCCACGGTGGGCATCGGCGCGGTCTGGACCTTCGGCTTGGCCTACCTGCTCATCGGCTACCTGAACTCGTCGACCGGGTTCCTGTTCAGCATCGTAGTGGGCAATGGCATCAACTTCGGAATCATCTACATGGCGCGCTATCTCGAGGCACGGCGCGTCTCTCCCCTGTACGACAGCCTGCTGATCGCGCACCGCGATACGTGGCTGTCCACCTTGACCGCGTCATCGGCCGCCACGGCGGCCTACGGCTCGCTGGCTGTAACCGACTTCCGCGGATTCCGGCACTTCGGCGTCATCGGCGGCACGGGCATGCTGCTGTGCTGGCTGGCGACCTACCTGTTCATGCCGGCGATCCTCGCGCTGTTCGAGAAGGTGTGGCCGGTCAGGAGGAGCTACGACTGGGTCGAAGCGGTTCGAGGGTACTACGGTCGCCCCTTCGCGTTCCTGGTGGGCCACTGGCCGCGCGCGATCGTGGTGACAGCGGGCATTCTGACGGTCGGCGCGGTGTTTCTGACGGCGCGCTACCTGTCCTCGGACCCGATGGAATACGAGATGCACAACATCGACAACGACCCGAAGCTCAAGCCCTCCGAGGCGAGGCGGCTGGCGGGCGTGGTCGACGACATCGTGGGGCGGGAAGGCCAGGACGGCATTGCGATCGCGGTCGACCGGCTGGACCAGGTGCTACCGCTGCAGCGCGCGCTCGAGAAGCGCCGGGACGCTGCGCCCCCCGGGCACAAGCCCTTCGAGCGCGTGGTAACCATCTACTCGCTGCTGCCCAGCGACCAGGACAAGAAGATCGCGCTGGTCAAGGACGCGCTGTCGTACGTGGAGCGGGCCTACCAGAAGCACTTCATCTCGGCCGACGAGCGCAAGCGCGTGGCGGACTTCGTCAAGGAGGACAAGCTCCAACCCATTGGCATTCAGGACCTGCCGAGCCAGATGGCCGAGTCGTTCACCGAGAAGGACGGCACCCGCGGGCGGCTGGTGTACCTGGTTCCCACCAACGGCAGGAGCGTGTGGGACGGGCACTACCTCATCGAGTGGGCCGACAGCTTTCGTCGCACGCAGCTGCCCGACGGCTCGGTGGTCGAGGGCAGCGGCCGGAGCGTGATCTACGCCGACATGATCATGGCCGTACGCGACGACGCGCCCAAGTCGCTCCTGGTGTCGATGATCGCCACGCTGCTCATCGTGTTCGTGGCGTTTCGCCAGCGGGGCTCGGGGCTCTGGGTGATGGGCACGGTGGTCACGGGGCTGACGTGGACCCTTGCGGTGCTGGCCATCTGGAAGTCAGCGTGGCCCTGGGATCCGGGAGGGCATCTCGTGATCCACGGGATGAAGCTCAACTTCCTGAACTTCGTGGCATTGCCCATCACGATCGGCCTGGGAGCGGACTACGGCGTGAACGTGATACAGCGCTATCGCCTCGCGGGCGACGACAACGTGCAGAAGGTGGTCGTCGAGACGGGCGGGGCGGTGATTCTGTGCGCGCTGACGACGATTCTGGGATATCTAGCATTGACCCTATCGGTCAATCAGGCGATTCGCAGCTTCGGGATTGCGGCCGCGACGGGCGAGATTGCATGTGTGACGCTGGCGGTGCTGGTGTTGCCGTCGGCGCTGACGTGGCGCAAGGCCAGGCGGCGGCGAAGGCAGGCGCCCGGCAGCGGGACGACGAGCGTCTAGATTCCCTCAGCGTCGTGGGCCTGGCGGAGGGCAGCCGCACAAGACCGCAGGCCCTGCCCGCTCGGATACTGCGCTCATCCGGCGGCATGGCGTCATCGACAGGAGTACGTCGGCGGGATAGGGAACCAGCGTGCGTGCGACGGCGCGGCCCTGCAATCAAATGCCGTGCACCGATAGGCTGTTGTGCGCGCGACTCCGAAAGGATAGATAGCCGCGTCGGGCAACGCACAGGATTGGAGGGTTGAATGCAAGCATCAGGCTCGTTTGGGGGGAGGGTTGGTCTGTTCGTGGATCCTGGCACGGGACAGAACGTGCAGGGAACTGCGCAAGGCAGCTTCGTCGTGCAGTCGGTCGCGCAGGTCGATGTCAACGCGGCGCTACCCCACGTGAGCAACGCCCTTCTGCAGGCACTGACGCAGGTGATCGGGCGGAAGCTGAGCGCCAACCAGGTGGCCCTGCCCACGATCCACCAGAGTCTGCCGTACTTCCAGCAAGAGATCGCCCAGGCCGCGGGGCTCGAGCGCATGGGTCTGCAGCTCGTTCAGCTCAACACCAGCGTCGCGATCCAGGCTCCCAGCGACGCGGTCGCGCCGTACACAGGCCCCATGCCGCCCACGCCGATGCAGGCTGCGGCCGACTCGCTGGGAAAAGCCGCGGCCGATCGGCTCGACCCGCGCAACTATGAGGTACGGGCCAACATCAAGGTCGCCGGGTTCAAGGTCAAGGGCAGCACCAAGGACGGCATCGACACCGAGGGCCTCAAGAACCAGGCCGTCGACAAGGCCAAGAGCACCGTGATCTGGTGGGCAGCCGGCTGCCTCGTCGTTGCGCTGGTGGTGCTGGGCCTGGCCGGGCTGGGCGGCTACATCTGGTGGAGCGCGCGCAAGTCGATGAGCGGAACACCGACCGCCACCGCCGAGAGCGCCGCCTGGGACGGCAAGACGCCGTTCACCTGCGGGGGAGTCGACCACAAGATCATCAAGGGTGTAGCCGCCACCATCGCGTCGGGCAGCGCCATCACGGCCAGCGCCAACTGCGAGCTCGAGCTCGAGAACGTCAACGTCACCGCACCGGTTTGCATCGAGGCCTTGGCGAACGCGAAGGTCACGGTCAAGGGCGGCACGTTCAACTGCTCTCAGAACTCCGCCAAGGCGATAGGCAATGCGCATGTGACATTCCAGGGCTCCAAGGTCACCGGCAAGCCTTCGGCTCTGGGCGCAGCCAAGGTCACGGGTCCGTAGAGCCGTCGTCGGACGACCACGTGAGCGCCTGGCCGACGGCCTCGACGTTGTGCGGGAACGCACGTGCCAGGCCCGGCTTCCGCGGATTCGACACGACGATCCTGCAAACGTCGAGCGGTGGGCGCTCGGCCCAGGGGCAGAGCAGCGCAAACCCCGGAGACGGCGCTGCCGCGACGAGCACCGACGGCGCACCCGAGCCCCTCGCGCGGGCTGCGCCACGGTTCCTGCTTGCGCGACGACGAATCCGCTGCGGCACAGGCGTCGCAGGCCCGGTCGGCGATCTCCAGCGCAAGCGTCAGATCCACGGCTTGGGTTCCCGAGCGGCCGCAGACGCCGCAGACCATGCCAGGGGTTGATTCGGCGTTCGGCGCGAGCTTGGCGCATGGGTGTGCACGACGTCACGACGACCCCAGAAGGTGGAACCGCATTCCATCTTTCTCCATAACGTAGTAGGCGTGAACAGAATGATCGTGTCGACCAGGAATCAACGAGGCTCGTCAATGGGGAAGCGTGCGCTGTTCGTGGCGTCGTTGGTCTGCGGTGGGCTGGGGTGTACGGCATCGGTAGGCGGCAAGTTCGTCCATCCCGGCGAGTACGATCACGGCTTGTTCCCGGTCAGAGTGGGTTACGGCCCGCAGGACCAGGGAATTCTCGGCTCCGATTGGCTCGTCGACAACTTCACGGCAACCAAGGACAGGCCGGGCCCTGCGAAGAGCGGACCCGGCTACGTGTTAGTCGCACACTACGACATGGACGACGACGGGAAGGAGGACCGTACGCGGGAGGAGCCCATTCGCGACGTTCTGTTCCTTCATCGACGAACCGGCGCGTCGATGTGGGTCACGCTGACGACTCTGTCGACCCGAGAGGAGGACCTGGACCTCTCGGAGCTCGCGGAGGAGGTGATCGAGAGGGTGGCCGGAGGCGCATCGACGATGCAGCTGGACTCTCCGGGAGCGGACTCGCGAGGCGTCGTGCGGGTCGTCGAGCATCGGACGGCCGTCGCCGAGCTCGCGTCGGCGGCCTGCCGTCTCGGAACGGACCCGGCGTATGAGGTGGACTTCGAGCTGGCGGATGTGGACCGGCTGAAGCTCGACCCGACGAGCCGCAGCGCGAAGGTGCGGCTGGTGATCGCGCGGACGCCCTATCGGGACAGGGTCGCCAGATCAGCGGCCTACAACTCGAAGGCACCGACGCTTCCGGTGATTCTGATCGCGGCATTGAGAGCAAGGCCCGAGCGTTTCGATTCCCATCTAGCGGACTTCGCCAAGCTCATGGAACAGGTCGGGATGGGAGCCAAGGACGACCACACCCCGCCCACGCAAGCGTCGGGCTTCCGGTGCGACGCGGCGGTCAAGCGCGCTGCGCCCTCGGTGGAGCCGCCCGCGCCCGCGGCTGCGTCGACTGCGCCTGCGCCGATGGCACCTCAGCAAGCTCCCCCCCCCGCCGCCGAGCCGAAAGACAATCCCGCGGGCGCGATCACGAGATAGGACCGCGCGAAAGTCGTTGGACCCACCGTGGCGCTGAGGCAGGATAACCTCGTGCGCTGCTTGCTGCGTTGCCCTTGTCCCCAGGCGGTCCGAGCGGACCGAATCCCCACCGCGGGCTCGGGGGCCACATGAGCGTCCGGCTCCTGATCCCGTTCACAATCCTCTCGACGCTGGCGCTGCGGGCGCTCGGCCGCAACAAGATGCGCAGCGCGCTGACCGCGCTCGGAATCACCATCGGGATCGCCGCGGTCGTGTGCGTGATGGCGATCGGGCGAGCGGGCGCGGAGCTGGCCGAGGCGCAGCTGCAGAAGCTGGGCGACAACCTCGTATGGGTCGAGGCCGGCTCGCGCAACGTCAACGGCGTACGCACCGGCACGCGCGGCACCTCGAGCCTGACGCTCGACGACGCCCAGGCCATTCTGGAGCAGATTCCGCTCATCAAGAGCGTCTCGCCCCAGGCCGACGGCGGCACGATCGTGGCCTTCGGCAACCGCAACTGGACAACGCACTACCGGGGGGTGTCTCCGGAGTTCTTTCAGATTCGGAGCTTGCAGGTGACAGCGGGCACGGCGTTCACCGAGGAGGACCAGGCGCAGTCGGCCAGCGTGTGCCTGGTGGGGCAGACGGTCCGAGAGAATCTGTTCGGCGACACCGACCCGGTCGGCCAGCAGGTGAGGGTCCAAGGGCTTCCGTTCCGGGTCATCGGCGTTCTCGCGCCCAAGGGGCAGACGGCCACGGGCCATGACCAGGACGACACGATCGTGATGCCCTACACGACGGCGCTCAAGAAGATCAAAGGCAAGGGCGTGACCTGGCTGGACGACATACTGTGCTCGGCCGTGTCGCGGGAAGCGGTGGGCCCGGCGGCGGACCGGGTGACCGCGCTGATGAGAGAGCGCCACCACATCCAGCCCGGAGAGGACGACGACTTCAACATCCGCCGCCCGGACGAGGTGATCAAGGCGCAGATCGAGGCGAGCCGGAGCCTGGAGCTGCTGCTGACGAGCATCGCGGCCATCTCGCTCCTCGTCGGGGGCATCGGCGTGATGAACGTGATGCTCGTATCCGTCACCGAGCGAACCAAGGAGATCGGGTTGAGGATGGCAGTCGGCGCGAGGCGAGGTGCCATCCAGCTGCAGTTCCTCGGCGAGGCCGTGACACTGAGCCTGGTGGGCGGACTGGCAGGCGTCGTCAGCGGTGTGGTCAGCGCGTACGCGCTGGGCTACGGCCTGCACTGGCCCATATCGATACCGCCGCAGGCGCTCGCGATCTCGCCGGGGTTCTCCGCGGCGGTGGGCGTGCTCTTCGGCTTCTACCCGGCCTGGAAGGCCTCGCGGCTCGACCCGATCGCGGCGCTGCACCACGAGTGACCGCCCGGCCAAGCCCACGTGTATACTACGCCCGTGGACTCCTCTGTTGTGATTCGCCCCGCGAAAAGGTCCGACCTGCGTGCGGCCGCCCGTCTCGCCGCGCGCCTGGTACACCTGCACCATGAGTTCGACCCCCTGCGCTTCTTCCTGCCCGACGACGTCGAGGCGGGCTACCTGTGGTGGTTCGGCAAGGAGCTCGAGCGCGAGGAGGTCGTGCTGATGGTCGCCGAGCAGGGCGGAAGCGTAGTGGGCTATTGCTATGGCCGCCTGGAGGAGCGGGACTGGAACCAGCTGCTGGACGCATCGGGGGCGATACACGATATTTGGGTGGAGGAGCACGCCAGGCGCAGCGGGGTCGCGACGCGGCTGCTGGAGGCGGCGCTGGCGGCGCTCGAGGCGCGCGGTGCGCCCCGCGTGGTGCTGCACACGGCGGCGGGCAACGAGGCGGCGCAGCGACTGTTCGAGCGCTTGGGATTCCGCAGGACGATGATCGAGATGACGCGGGAGGCGGGAGGGGGATCGTCGAGGTGACGGAGGCTGGTTCGCCCCGCCCCGCCGTCAATCGTCGTCACTCGCCTTCCCTGCCTTGCGCTGCTCGATCTGCTCGCGCAGCCCCGGCGTCAGCTGCTGGAGCTGGCGCCGTCGCATCCAGCGCATGACCTGCTCGCCCAGCCCAGGTTGCTCGTCGACGTGGCTGAAGTCCCACGACTCGGTCAGCGTGCGCTCGGCGCGCGTCGAGTCCTTTCCGCACTCCGCCTGCCAGACACGCGGCTTGTACGTGTAGGGCGTGTAGTCCGGCGTCGACGTGAACAGGTCGATGGGCAACGCCGCGTTCTTGACGATCAGGTTGGAATAGGGCTTGCCGAAGATGTGCGCAAAGAGCTTGTGCAGCGACGCTACGTCGGTGTGCGTTTTGGAGACGTAGGCCCGCTTGACCCACGGCGAGATGAAGGCAATCGGCGTACGGTGGTAGTCCACGTGATCGCCGCCCTGCTGCGGGTCGTCCTCGGTCACGATCACCAGGGTCGAGGCCCATATCGGGCTGTGGGACACGGCGTCGATGAGCATGCCGGTCGCCTCGTCGTTCACCGCGCACATCGTCTCGGGAGAGGGATTGAGCGGCGAGACGCCGATGGTGTGGTCGTTAGGCAGCGTCATATAGACGAACGAGCCGAGATTGCAGACGACCCGGACGCGGGCGGCGGCATAGCAGGCCTTCTCGACATCGTTGTAGGGAATGTTCTGGAAGGGCCCGCCGGGATACGAGGTGTCGATGGGATTGTGGGCCGACGGCACCGACGACGGCACGCCGACCACCTCGCCGAGGATGTCGTAGACGATGTCGTTGTTCTGAAGCCAATCGAACAGGGAGCCCTCGTCGGGCCTGCCGATATCGTCGATGCCGCTGAGCGGGGCCCACCTCGAGGAGTCGCCCCACGTGCGCTCGTCGTAGTCGGTCGTGCGACCGTAGGTGGTCCAGGTGTGACCCTGCACGGACTGCACGGCGACGTTGTAGAAGTTGTCGCTCGTCGCGAAGGTCCGCACCAGATCGCGGAAGTTCGGCCAGACCTTCTCCATGTCCGCGGAGGACGCCTTCATCGTGAGCGACGGGTCGCCGTCGACCGTGGAAATGTCGCCCAGAAGAGAGTCGAAGTCCTTGTTCTCCCGTACGACGAAGATGACGTTCTTGATGACGGGGGAGGGCCCTTCGGTATTGGTTTGCGGCACGGGGAAGTCGGATTCCCCGCCTGCACAATCGACCGCGGGGGCGCCCGATCGGTCGCCCACGGCATTCGCCTTGTGCACGAACGCGTCGTCCTCGGCCAGATCCGAGGCCGACGGCGCCGGGATCTGCTGCACGCCGCCCCGCATGTTCTGGTGGCCGTCTCCCGCGCCGATGGCGAACACCTCGGGATAAGGGCCAATCCCATTGCCACGCAGGCTTGCGACCGTGAGCGAGCCGTCGGCGTTCGTGACCAGCCCTCCCGGCCACCAGGCCGTGGGAATCCGGCCTGCCGGCGTGAGCGTGGGCGGGGCCTTCGACAGGTCCACGTCGTACGCCGCAATCGCGTTGATCCCGGAAAGCGCGGCATACAGCCGCTTGGCGTTCGAGTCGTAAGCCACCCCGGACACGTCCAGGCCGTGCAATCCCGGCTCGTAGTCCACCGGCACCGACGTCACCGTACCGCTCGTCCGATCGATGAGCGAGATGGTCTCGCCCAGGTCGTTGGCCACGGCCACCCAGCGCGCGTCCAGGAAGGCGAGCGTCTGCGGGTCATGATCGGTCTGGAAGGTGCGGCTGACCACGGGCGCCGCCGGGTTCGAGACATCGATCTCGAGGACCTTGCGCCCGCCCCACACCGTCAGATAGGCGGTCCGCCCGGACGGGTCGAACGGATCGAACCACACGCCGAACGCCTCGCGCGAGCCGATTTCCACCTCGCCCAGCTCCTGGTTGTGCGTAGCGGATTGAGGGTCGATGTCGAACACGAGCACCCGCTCCTCGGTGACCGAGCCCACCACCAGCAGCGTGCCCGACGGGTTGGCCGCCACGCAGGACGAGTACCATTCGGCCGGCTTGCCACTGGCGTTCTTGGACACCGGCATCTTGATGGAGTCGGCGTCGTCGAGCTGGAGCGCGCCGGTCGAGGCGTCGAATGCCAGCTTCTGGATAACCCCGTAGGAGGTCGGCACGTACACCCGGTCCGGAGCCACGTACGCGATATCGCTGCCAAGATGCTTGGAGCCCGTGAAGTTGATAAAGCTGGTGACCGCATCGGGCGAGCCGATCTTCGTGGTGTCCACGACTCGCAGCGCGTGATCGTCCGTCCCGGTATCCACCGTGATGACGAACGACGTTCCGGGCACGGACGCGATGCCCGAGGTGGTGCCGCCGCGCGCTTCGGCCTCCTGGAACAGCGTAAAGGCGCCGGCCGGGCGTTCCAGATGGCCGTCGGGCAGGATGCGCGTGCCGGGCTGGTCCGGATCCTCACCCGGCTCCTTGGCTGCGTCGCCCGAGGGCGCGGAGGCCGTGCACTTGCCCTGGTGAGACGCTGGATAGGTTCCGTCCCACGAAGGGCATTCCTGTGCATGAGGCAGCGCAGCCCAATCGGCCATCGCGGGACACGCATAGGGAGTCTGGTCCTCCGCGCATTTGGAGCCGCACAAGTACGCGCAGGACTTGGGGACGTGAAGGTACGTGCTGGGGTCCGGCACGTCGCCGCTGCCCCCCGCTCCGGCTGCCCCTCCCCCGCCCTGGCCGTTTCCCGAGTTGTCCGACGAGCCGCAACCGATGAGTGATGCCGCGGCGATCAGCAAGGCGGCGGAACCCACCAGGATGTGTTGGCGCAACATGACTACCTCCGAGCTGACCAAGCGGGCGAAAGATGAGTAGAGACGGCAGCCGTTCATGATAGCCCACCTGGAGGCGCCGCGCGGCGACGGATTTTCGATCGGCTCTGCGACCTCGCCCCACCGGGCGCGGAGTCAGCGGAAGCCGACCGCCGAAACCGAGCAGTTCACCGCGGACGCGTAGGTGGTGTAGCGCATATCGGCGACACTGATGGTCGAGCCGTCGTCCGGGACCGAGACCTGGACAACGAGCCCCTGGAAGGTGGAGCCGGCATCGGCGCCCGAGGCGCCGCCCACGGCAAGCCACTGGAAGTTGCTGTTGAGCAGCAGAGTCGACGGCGACTCGACGGGGACCAGGCATCCGCTCCCGGTGGGGGTGCCGCCGGTGACACCGGTGCAGGACGACAGCTTCATGAACAGCCTGGCTTGCGCGGCGCCACGCCCGGCCACGAGCAGCTCGATCTCGTAGGAGTTGTCGTACACGTGGGAGAACGCGGGAATCGGGATGGTCACCACGCCCTGCCCCGGGCCGACACGCACGCCCGTGGAGTCGGCCGTCGGCCCCGAGGTCACGCGCCCGCTGCCCTGCACCGCACAGGAGTTGTCGGCACAGGCTTCGTCGAGCAGGCGCGACTTGCCCTCGTGCGTGCCGTCGGAGCACCGCGCCAGCACGGGCAGCACGACGAGCACGCTCATCACCAGCAGCGGCCTGCGAGAGGAGCGGCCCGGCTCAGCCATCGATCACCCCCGTGATGCCGAAGTTGATGCTGCCCAGGTCGTAGTGACGGCCCAGGTCCCCCGGCGGATCCGCGGGCGCATACAGAAAGCCGAACGTCATGCCGATATGGCCGCCGCGCCAGAGCAGCCCCATGTCGCAGCCCCACGCGGGCACGGTCTGGCTGCGCTCGTTGTGAGCGAAGTAGAGCGAGCCGTACGCCAGACCGAGGCGCGGGCTGAGCACGAAGGAGAAGTCGTGAGAGCCCACGACGATCGGAACATGGGGACCGATGAAGTAGACGACCTGCGTCAGGTCAGGGCCGCCGTTGACCGCTGACCAGGAATTGCCCGCTATCGCCGCCCAGCCGCCGAGGCCGACGTGCTCGCCGAGCATCGCCGCCGCGTCGAGCTGGAACCACACGCGCGCGTCCATCCCGTAGCCGTCCTGCTCGAGCAGCTGGACCTCGTCGCTCTTGTGGATGAACCCGACACCGAACGTGACCGTACCCATCCAGGAGGGCGGCTTCCGCGGCTCGGGAGGCGGAGCGGGCGTCGGGGGCGGCGCGGCAGGCCAAGCGTAGCCGGGTGGATAGGAGGGCTGCGTGCCATACGGGTACGGGCCCGGCGGCGGATACGCGTAGGGATACGGGTATGGGTAGGGCGCGGGCGACGCTGCGGGAGGCGGCGTCGTAGATGGCTGTGCCGAGGCCGGGGCAGGCGGCGCGGGTGGCAACTGCGCCGTGGGTGGCAGCGCCGGCGCGCCGGCTTGCATGAGAATCAGCGGCAGCCACATGGTCTCGTCAATTGGCAGCTATGGCAATGCCGATTTGCTTGCGCAGCTTGCCGTAGCGGTCGCTGGTGGCGAACGACAGCAGGTCGTCCATCCATTCCTCGGCAAATGCCGGGCTCTCGAGGGACAGCATCTCGAAGGCTGCCTTGAGGTCATTGGACAACAGCAGCCCGGCCCGCGCGCACGTGCGGTCCACGAAGCTCGCCCAGCGCTGCAGGTTGGTCCGGCCGCCTTCCTCGACGAACCGCAGGAAGTAGCCGCGCAGGTGGTCGACCGTGGCGGGCTCGAGGACGGGCTCGATGGCCTTGGCGATGGGGCTGACACGGGCCTTGACCGCGGCGGTGAGCGGAAGGCCGGGGTTGCCGATGCTCAACGCGGCCAGCAGGATGTCCTCGAGATCCGCAATGGAGGGCATCAGGCGGCGGACGAAGTGCTCCTCGCGATAGTAGGCCAGGTGCCTGCCCGCCAGGAACGCGAGCTCCTGCGGCTTGCGGCCGGACAAGGCCGCGCGCCCGAGGCGCGAGACCGGCGGCAGGCCCGGGACCATCTCCGCGGTGATGGGCAGATCCGGAGCGGTGTAGAACGCGGGCGCCATCATGCCCAGAATCGACGCCGCCCAGGAGAACGCCCGCACGGCCTGGAGCGTGGACTGGACGGGGTCCTGCTTGGCCGCGGGGTCGAGGGTGGGCAGCAGCTTGTCGCGACGAAGCGCGGAGACGCGCCCGAGCAGCACGGCCGGCGCGACGATCGCCAGGATGTCGCCCGGCAGGATCTCCTGCTCGCCGTGGAACAGCAGGCGCCTCCAGCCGTCGCGCGTGAGGGCCGAGGTCGGACGGATCAGGCCCGTGGTCTTGTGGGTTTCGAAGTAGTCGCGCTCCTCCTGGTTGGCTGCCCCCAGGAACGTCAGGACATGCGCGGTGCACCACTTGCGATCGAGATCGCCGGCCTTGGTCGCCACGCGGAACATCGCGTGCAGGCTCTCGGCGTCGCGCGGGTCGTGCCGGAGGCGACGCTGCAGCTCGACCGGGTCGTCTTCGGGGATCGCTTGGTCGGCCTTGAGATCCGACAAATCGATGTCGATCGGCACGTGGGCGCGCGCCTCGGCCAGCTCGTATTCGAGCTCGGCAATGCGTGCCTCGAGGGACTTGATGCGGCGCTCGAGCGCGAGGGTCCGCTGGTCGGTGGCCGGCTCGAGAGGCGCCAGCGACGCCCTGGGCTGGTCTTCACCGCCTACCTCGGTGATGGTGACCTCGTGGATGCGGACCTGGTGGCGCGCCTCGTAGGCTGCCTGCAGGGCCTCTTCGAGCTTACGAAGGCGCCCGCGATCGAGGCCCAGGGTGTCGGCGGCCTTGTCGAGCCTGGCGCGTTCCTGCGGCGTGATGATGCCGTCCTCGATCACCTCCGCGAACAAGGCCTCGTAGTACGCCTCGAACTTGCCGAGGCGGACGTTGCCCGAAACCTCGCCGGCTTCGAAGCCAGCGCCGTACTGGAACGTGAAGTCTTGATCGCTCATCGCTAGAACCTCCCCGAGGGATGCGCACCATGGGACCGCTCGCCAGGGGTGCCGTCAAGGACGTTCTGCGCCGAGCCGCGCCCGCACGCGCGAGACGCGACGGCCTGGCGCGACTGAGTGCCAATCCGTGTGTCGGACCCGACTGTGTCGGAAGACCCGCGTGGCGAGCCGACCAGATCGAACTCGAGCTGGGCCAGATGACTTGCCTACGTCACCAGCACTCCCAGCGTTGGGCCGGGACCGCGCTCGCGTCCGCGCAAAACGTTCCGAACGCGGCGAACGACAGGTCCGAGCCGCCTGCGACGACTGCCACGGACCCTTCACCCAGCTCGAGCTGCACGCTGGTCGCTACCCCGTCGGCAGCCTCGACCGCGTCGATCGTGATGCGGACAGCCGCCGGGGTCTCCGTCCCGCTTCCCGAAGCCGCGGACGGCGCCTCGATCATCGTCGCGTCGAACGCCACGTGCAGCGAGTCAGGCGTAGCGTGGAGCACGCGTCCGACGACCGACCCGGCCGACGACAGTCGAAGCGGCTGGCGTGTCGCGCTGCGCTCCGAGTTCACCGGAAGCACTTCGATCGCCAGGGATTGAAGCGTCACGTCGCAGCCGTCGCTCGACAGGCGGATCGACGAGCGGGCGACCACCGGCAGCGACGGGTCAGCGGCGGATTGTTGGCTGGCGGCACTCTGGGCGTCGATCAGGAAGTGCGATCCGAGGGACTGCGGAGCGGCGGGCGCGGCACTGGTAGAATGGGGCGCCGTGGGTTCCTGGACCGATTCCCATCCGGGCTCGTCGGGCAACGGCTGCACGGCGCACCCGGAGGCGAGCAGGGCAAGGAGCAGCAGACCCCAGCTGTCGCGATGCATGGTTGTGTCTCCGCCGCGGGCTTCTAGCCGAAACAACGCCGCGCGTCATGCGCAGCGCAAATCCGGTCCGGGTCATCGTCCCAGGCACTGCGATTCGTGCACATCCGAGCGAGCAATCCTCTATTGAACATCGTTCAACAGACCCAACCTTAGCGGTTGTTGAACCAAAGTCAATAGCGCGACGCAGAAATCTTCCTCCGCTCGGGCGTCGGTCGCAGGCCTACCTCGATCCGATCCCTGCCGCCTGGACCACCGACGCCATCGCCGCCACCAGCAGCTCGACGACCTGGTTGCGGTCGACGTCCTTGTGCTCGACCCAGTCCAGGATCGCGGCTTCGGTCAGGCCCACCCAAGCGCGCAGGGCGTTGCGGGCACGCGGGTGTTGCGCGCCGCCGAGATGCGCCATCAGACGGCTCACGATCGCATCGCGGGTCTCGTCGACGATGCGGGCGACGTCATGGTCGGCGCCGACGCCGCCGCGGAACAAGGTGACATAGGCGCGACCGCGCTCCTCGACGAAATCGAGGTAGGCATCGAGGCCACGGGCGAGCCGCTCGAGGGGGTCGAGGGGCGATTGCGGATCGGTGCGCGCGAGCAGTTGGTCGGCGGCCATGCGCACGCACGCGACGTAGAACTCGTGCTTGCCGGGGAAGTAGTGATACAGCAGGCCCTTGGAGATGCCCGCCGCGGCTGCCAGCTCGCCGATGGAGATCTCGTCGTAGGGGCGATTGCCGAACAGCTCGAGCCCGAGCTCCAGCAGACGAGTGCGGCGCTCTTCGACGTCGAGGCGCGTGCGGTGGCTGGTCGTACGAGCGCCGGCTCGGGCTTGGCGCGAACGCGGGCGGGGCGCGGGCATTGGCGGAACTGTAGTTCGCCGCGGGGGTGCGCGACAGCAAATTGCGTGTCGAGGAGGCGGCGGCAGGGTGCTGAGTCAGCACGGGTCGGGCTTGCCCGGGACGTGACCGTCGCCGGTCAGCCACGGGGTCGACGGCGCCGTGGTGGACAGGGTCAGTGCCGGGCGTTGCCCGCGGGTCGATGGACCGGAATCAGAACCGCGGTCGTCGCCCAGCACGCCGTCGCGGGGTTGTTCCCGTTCGGGCGGGGTCGTTCCCGTTCGGGCGCTGGCGCAGCTGGCATGCTCCGCGCTCGCCGCGGGCTCGGCGAGCGCTGTGTACACAGGGTGCTCCGCAGAATGTTTGTCCGCGCCCGACTTCGGCGGGGATGAGCTCGAGCGCGGATGATAGGGAGCCAGCCGTGCGCCCACCGGGCCGTTCGCCGACACGGCACAGGCAGCCCGGCCTGCCGGGCTCCTGCTTCATCGCCGATTGAACGCACCCAGCTTCGAAGCGTGCGTTCGCTCGGCATGCCCATCGCCCCCCGCCGCCAGGTGGCGGATCCGCCGCAAATCTGGCGGCCGCCACTCCCCGTTATCGAATTGCCCAATGATCTCGCGACCAGCATCCGGGCATGCGCCTTGCGTTCTCGACTGCCATGCCCGGCGCCCACGATGCTCTGTTCCACGCGATCTTCTCTCGCGTCGACGTCGCGGCCGGACAGCTCCGGTCCGTGCTTCCGCGGGACATCGCCTCACGCATCGACTGGAGCTCGCTGCGCCTGGAAGATGGTCATTACGTCGACGAGGACCTCGCGAGCCGCCAGTCCGATCTGCTCTACAGCGCCAGCCTGCAAGGCCATCCCGCCCTGCTGTACGTCCTGTTCGAGCATCAGAGCACCTGTGACCCGCTGATGCCGTTTCGCCTGCTGCGCTACACCGTCCGAGTCGCGGACCGGTGGCTCGCCGAGCACCAGGGCTCTCGCACGGTGCCCGTGATCCTGCCCGTGGTGATGGCCCACGCCGAGGGCGGCTGGCAGGCAGCCACATCGATGGATGCGTTGTACGCGCTGCCCGACGAGCTCATGCGCGCTGTTGCGCCGCACGTGCCTCGCTTTCGGTTTGTGCTCGACGATCTCGCGGTGCAGAACGACGAGGCCTTGATGGCGCGCGCCTTTCACGCGCTCGGGGTCCTGGGCTTGCTGATGCTTCGGCATGGTCGCGAGACCGAAGACCTGCCCAAGCTGATGGTGGACTGGGCCGCGCTGTTCGTTTCGGTGTGGCGTGCCCCGGACGGCCCACAGGCGCTGGCGACGCTGATCCGCTACGCAATGCTTGTCAACCGGGCGGCGACGATCCAGGATTTGACACGAGCGCTCGTGCCAGTGCTCGGCCAGGGCGCGGAGGCAGTGATCATGACGGAAGGACAGAGGCTGATTCAGCAAGGCCGGGCCGAGGGCGAGGCCAAGGGCGAGGCCAGGGGTCGGGCATCGGCGTTGCTGGCCGTGTTCTCGGCTCGCGGGATGGTGTTTTCCTCCGAACAGCGAGAACGGATCCTGTCCTGCCAGGACCTCGCTATCCTCGACCGGTGGATCCACCGAGCCGCCACGGCCGCTTCGGTCGACGAGTCCTTGGGTGAAGGCAACTGACCGTTCTGCTCGTTGACCACCTACGCCGCGCTCGCGAGCAGCTGCGCCTCTCACTCACTCCCGAAATCCGCCTTCGGGCGGACTCGCAGGCGTCTGCGAATTGACTGCACCCAGCCGCGAAGCGACCGTCGCGTCCGGCACGCCCATCGCCCCCATAGGTGTTAAGCGAATTCGCACGGGGCTGTCATCATGTCTCGCATGCGCTCAATCTGTCTCGGTCTAGCCTTCGCGTTGGGCCGCTGCAGGTGTGCAACGAACGCTTCGAGGAACTCGGGAA
>JAJZQG010000148.1 GCA_021847645.1 Myxococcales bacterium | reverse complement strand
GTCAGGTCGGCGGCCCGGTGGGCTGAGTGCAGGATGATCTCGGCAAACGACTTGAGCTGGGGGTCTTTCAGCAGGCTCACCAACAGGTCCGAGTAGCCCACAATGGGCCCCAGCATGTTGTTGAAGTCATGCGCGACTCCGCTGGCCAGACGCCCCATCGAGTCCAGCGTCTCGGCCTGCTGCAGCACCTCGAGCATCCGCTTGCGTTCCGTGACGTCCCTGACCGTACCCAGCACACGCGCCGGCGGCTTTGCCTTCTCGTCGACACCTTGTCCCCGCCACGCTATCCACTTGCGCGTCCCGTCCGGGGGCGCGTAGCGCAGCTTTACATCGAAGTCGCGGTGCCCCTGGACTGCATCCTGCATGCTCCCCGCCGCAACCCGGCGGTCCGCCGGATCCACCGACGCCAGGAATGCCCCGTAACCCAGCTGCGTCCCGGCCGGCACACCGAGAATCGTCCAGGCGCGCTCCGAACCGGTCAGCTGGTTCGTCGCCGTGTCCCACTCCCACATGCCCGTGTCGCCTGCCAGCAGCGCCAACCTCAGCTTCTTCGCACTCCACTGCAGCCGATCTTCCGCATCTGCCAGCTTGCGACGCGATGCCTGGGCCTCTGCCTGCAAACGCTCGTTCTGCGACACCAGGTCCTCGATGCCTTGGTCCGTGTTGGTCCCGCGTGGTTCGTGCTCGTCGCCAGCGCCTGCATTTCCATCCTGTCGTCGACTCATGGCCCAGCTCTCCGGGCGTCAAGCCCGTTGCTGGCCGTCACCGGCGTGACAGCTACCTGCGCCCCCCGCGCATGCCGCCACCGTGATAGCCGCCTCGAAAGCCCTGATGGAAGCCACCGCGAAAGCCCTGATGGAAGCCACCGCGAAAGCCCTGATGGAAGCCACCGCGATAGCCTGCGTGGAAGCCCTCCCGATAGGCGCCATGGCCGAAACGATATCCACCTCGAAAGACCACGCCCCCGCGGTAGTAGCCATGATAGGCCGGCGCGACCCACCTGCCGCTCACCCACACGCGCGGTCCGTATCCCCACGGACGGGACACCCACGTTCCTACGTAGAAGGGCCCCCATCCCCAAGGCGACACGTACCAGGTCCAACCGTAGACCGGAGTGTAGATATAAACGTAAGGCTGCTCATCCACCGTGTAGGCCACGGTCCCTAGCGGCACCCAGATCCAGCCGTATTCCTGGGTGTACACCCACTGTCCTTGCGGCGGGACCGGCGCGGGTGCCGGCTGCGCAGTAGCTGGAGCGGAAGGCGACGGCGAGGCGACGGGTGCCGATAGCTGCGCTGCCGTGCTGCCGGCAGCCGTCTCCACCACGGCGGGCCGATCGCCGGTCGTTTCCTGCGCCAGTGCCGTCGCCGGAACGGTCAGGCCGAGCGCTGTGATCACCAACAACGAGATAGGCGCTCTCATGCGATGTACCTCCGAATGACAGTTGAGCCGGCGGTTTATTCCGGCCCTCGTCCGAGATGCCGCGCGCCGTCGATCCGCACACGAGTGCTCGAGGGGATGCTGCATCCAGCGTGCCTCGCGACGGTCGTGCCCGGGCGCTCCGAGCGCGCTCGTTCCGCCGCCTGGTCCGCGCGCTCCACGCAGCCAGCGAGTGCCCCGCGCCCCTCACGTCGTGGTGTAGAAGTCCCCAGTGTGGCAAATGGCGCCGCCCCGGTCGGCAGGGTTCCGTCGCCTGCCCGGGGATGGAGCCGATCTACTCGCGACCGATCGCCTGAAGCAGCTGCGCCCGCGCCGTCGCTAGCGAGAACTCGGCCTGCACCTTCTGTGCGGCCGCGGCGGTGGCCGCCAGCTGGGCGTCGCCCAACTCTATCATGCTGCCAACGCCTGCCGCATAGCGGCCTTCGGCGAGCGCCAACCGGTCGTTGGCGTTCGATAGCGCGATGTCCGCCACCTGGATGCCCGCCTTGGCAGCCGTGATCGCGAGCCTCGCCTGCTCGATCGACAGCCGCACCTGCTGGCGCTGGCCTTCGAGCTGCGCCTCGAGCGCCACCAACGTGGCCTGCTGCTCGGTGACCTGAGAGCGCGTCACGCCGCCTTGGTAGATCGGCCAGTTGAGCACGATCATACCGCTCCAGTTCCAGGCCATGTTGTTGAGCTGCCCGCCACCTTCGGTCAGCGACGTGGACGCGCTGAGAGTTGGCCCGTAGGAGCCGCGGGTTGCGCTGATTTGCAGCTCCTGGGCACGCACTTTCTTCTGGAGCGCAACGAGGTCCGGGCGCGTCATCGCCCGGCTCATCAGCGCGTCGGTCGACTCGTTCTCTTCGGGCAGAGGCGGCAGCGTGTCGTCGGCGACCTCGTAGTTGGTGTCGCGCACCACACCCATCGCCTGGTTGAGCTGCGCCTTGGCCGTCGCGTAGGCGTTCTGCGCGTTGATGAGCTGCAGCTGGGCATTGGCCATGTCGGCCTTGGCCTGGGCGAGATCGATGGACGGGTGGGTTTGTGCCTCGACAAAGCCCTGGGTCTGCTCCAGGTGGCGCTGCTGGTTGGCGACGGTCTGCTGGGCAACCTTGACGAGCTCCTTCTGGGCTCGTGCGGTGAAGAAGACCACGCGAACATTGGCGACGATCTGCTGCCGAATGGCATCCTCGGACTGGTGCGAGGCCTCGGCCGCAGCCTTCGACGCCTTCCATTGGTCCGCCGTCTGGCCGAAGTCGTAGAGCAGCTGGGTGGCCGTGATACCGAAGTTGAAGTAGTTCGACGTGTCGAAGCTGTTGCTGCTGCCGGTCGTACCGCGGGGCGACGAGCCGGGCTGGGGCGCGTAGTTCGAGGTGGACCTCGAGTACTTTGCCGTGCCCGCGACCTGCGGCAGCAAGCCACTTTGGCTCACGTCGACGGCCGCGTCCGCCGCCTGGCTCGTGGCGAGCGCCTGCCGTATCTGCGGCTGATGCTCCTCGGCCGTCTTGACAGCGTCATCGAGCGTTTGCACCGAGCCCCCCAGGGCGGCGATCATCACGATGGTCGGGAGCATCATTCGTACCTCAATGCCTCGATCGGGTCGAGCCGCGACGCCTTCCACGCGGGATACAAGCCGAATATCATGCCGGTCAGCGCGCTGAACAGCACAGAGATAACGACGATATCGGGGCGGACGAGCATCGGCCAGCCGAACTTGCCGGACAGGTAGTGGGCCGAGCCCGCCCCCGAGGCCACGCCGATCACGCCGCCGAAGAACGACAAGGTCAGCGACTCGACGAGGAACTGGGCCATGATCTGGTAACGGCGCGCGCCGATCGCCATGCGCAGCCCTATCTCCCGTGTCCGCTCCGTGACGCTGACGAGCATGATGTTCATGATGCCGATGCCGCCCACCAGCAGGCTGACGGCCGCCACGCTCGCCAGCAGCGTGGTCAAGGTGTCCGTGCCCTGCTGCTGCGCGCTCGCTATTTCCGCCAGGTTCCGGATCGAGAAGTCATCGTCCGCCCCCGAGGCCAGGTGATGCCTGTCGCGCAGCAGGCTCGTGACGTCCTGTTGCGCGCGCGGCGTAGCGTCGGCCGACACCGCTTGAACCATGATCGTGCCGTTGAGGTACTGTCCGAGCCCGCCCTGGATCTTCGTGGTGAACGTGGACGACGGAATGAACACGGCGTCGTCGTAGTCTTGGCCCATGGGCGACTGGCCCTTGCGCGCGAGCACCCCGACGACCTGGAACGGGATGTTCTTGATGCGGATCGACTGGCCGACCGGGTTCGACCCCGCGCCGAACAGCTTGTCCGACACGGTCTTGCCCAGCACGACCACCTTGTTGCCGGAATCGACATCCGACTGGTTCAGCACGCTGCCCTGCGACGCCGGCCAGGAACGGATGTCGAAGTACTCGGGCGATACGCCGTAGATCGAGGTGCTCCAGTTTTGGTCTTCGGCGATGAGCTGCCCGCTGGAACGCAGCTGCGCGGACGCCGCCCGGACCGTCGGCACCTCGGTCTGAATGGCTTTGAGGTCGTCCCAGGTCAGTGTGGGCTGGGAGCCGAAGCCGCCATGCACGCCGCCGCTGGTGGTCGATCCCGACATTACGATCAGCAGGTTCGTGCCCATGGCCGCGAACGTGGCCTCGACGTTGGCCTTGGCGCCTTCGCCGATGGCCACCATGGCGATGACGGCGCCCACGCCGATGATGACGCCGAGGGTGGTCAGCAGCGATCGCATCTTGTTGCGCATCAGGGCGCGCACGGCGATGCGCAGCGTTTGGAAGGGATTCATCGCCTCGACTCCGCCGGTGATTCGATGCGCTGGTCGGCGGCGATCACCGGCTCCTGGGTGCGATCGGACCGCACCTGTCCGTCCTTCATCACGATGACGCGCGAGCCGTAGGCCGCGATGTCCGGCTCGTGCGTGACGAGCACGATGGTCATGCCCTCGCGCCACAGCTCCTGGAACAGCGCCATAATCTCGATGCTCGTGCGGGAGTCGAGGTTGCCCGTGGGCTCGTCGGCCAACAGCAGGCGGGTCTTGCCCACGATGGCGCGGGCGATGGCGACACGCTGCTGCTGTCCGCCGGACAGCTGGTTGGGTGTGTGGTGGATGCGCTCGCCCAGCCCGACGCGCTCGAGCGCTTCGCGTGCCCTGCGGCGGCGCTCCTTGCCGGGGATCCCCGCGTAGATCATCGGCAGCTCGACGTTCTCGACGGCGGTGGTGCGCGGCAGCAGCTGGAAGCTCTGGAACACGAAGCCGATCGTGTGGTTGCGAATGTCGGCCAGCGTGTTGGGACCTAGGCGCGACACGTCCTTGCCCTGCAGCCGGTACGAGCCGGAGGTCGGACGGTCCAGGCAGCCCAGGATGCTCATCAACGTGGACTTGCCCGAGCCCGAGGAGCCCATCACCGCGACCAGCCCCTCGTCGACTTGCAGCGATACCTCTCGCAGGGCGTGCACTTCTTGATCGCCCATCCGGTAGATCTTGCTGACGTTCTCGATCTCAATCAGTGGCGGCGCCATGGTTCCTCCGGTCAGAACATGCGCCTCATGCCGCCGCCCGGCGGCCGTCCTGTCTGCCCGCCAGCCTGCGTGGTCGCGCCCGTGCCCCCAACGCTCGTTCCGGTCACCAGCGCGTCGCCTTCCTGCAGGTTGCCTTCGACCAACTCGGTAGTCGTGCCATCCGTCAACCCGATCTTCACAGGAACCCGCTCCGGCGTCGTCCCCCGCAGCACCCACACCACGCGCCGCTCGACTTCGCTCTCGGCATCAGGGGCGCTGGAGCCCGCAGCGCGCGGCGTGCCCCCGTCCGGCGATCCGCCGTGAGCACGAGCCCGCCCCGACCCCGAAGCCGCCGGGCCGGCGCTGGCAGTCAGGTCGGTCGGAGGACGGTACCGCAGCGCTGCGTTGGGAATCTTCAGCACGTTCTTGCGCTCGGCACACACGAACGTCACGGTCGCCGTCATCCCGGGACGCAGCTTCAAATCGGGATTGTCCACGTCAATCACGGCGTCGTAGGTGACCACGTTCTGCACCGTTACCGGGGAGTTGCGGATCTGCCGGACCGTGCCCTTGAATGTCATGTTGGGGAATGCGTCGACCGTGAACGTGGCGTTCATCCCGGGCTCGAGCCGGCCCACGTCCGCCTCGGCAACACTGGTGTCGACCTGCATCTTGCGCAGGTCCTCGGCGATGGTGAACAGCACCGGCGCCTGCAACGAGGCCGCTACCGTCTGCCCTACGTCGACCGCGCGAGAGATGACCACACCGTCGACCGGAGACACAATGTCCGTGTAGCCCAGGTTGATCTGCGCGTTGTTGACCGCCGCGGCCGCTTGTTCGAGAGAGCCCTTGGAGGATTGCACGTCAGCCTCGGCCATCAGATACGACGCCTTGGAAGTATCGAGGTCGGCTTGGGCAATCAGGTTCTTGGCCGCGAGCTGCTGGTTGCGCTCGTATTGCAGCTTCGCGTTCACCAGCGACGCCTGCGCGCGCGCGAGGTTCCCGGTGGCCGCCGTGTAGTTGGCGTGCGCCTGTGCGATCGCCGCCTGGAAGCTTTGCGGGTCGATCTTCGCGAGCTTCTGACCTTTGGTCACCTGCGAGTTGAAGTCGACGTAGATGTCCTTCACTCGCCCTGAGACCTGGCTGCCCACCTGCACCGTCACCAGCGCGGAGAGCGTGCCTGTCGCGGTGACCCTCGCCACCACGTCGCCTCGCTGCACTTTCGCGGTGTCGTACTGAACCGCCGCAGACTGCCCCGAGAAGAAGTATTGCTTGATGGCCCAGCCCACCACCACGACCAGGACAAGCGCAGCCAGGATCCACGCGATTCGTCGTACCGTCTTCATCATTTCGCGGTTGGCCCCGTTCGTTTCGGTTCGGCGAGAAACCGACGTGTGCCTCGTTTAGCACGCGCCGCTTCGCCCTACCATCCGTACTTGTATCGCCATGTCTTCGGCCTGGGTCGCGGCGGCCGCCCAGCCACTTCCTGTCGCCATTCGCCTCGATCGCCGCATTCCGCCACGCTTGCTGCCGCCTGCGTCGAAAGCTGCGCGTGGCCTCGGCCGGACCGACCTCGCTCCATCCGGTGGCACCCGTCGCTGCATCGTCGCGACAACGTCGCCGCCGCCTCCCTTCAACGGGGCACGCCCAGATTCCCGTCGCAGGTCCGGGGCAGGGCAGCACCTTTTCTTAACCGGGCTCGCCGTCCCGTTTCTTGGTGAGCTCCTGGAGCAGCTCGAGCTGGATCTGCTGAACCTCCAGCAGCCTCTGCCACTGGCGCGTGATCAGCAGATCCATCTTCTCGTTGAGGTGACGAACCTCTAGCTCGGCCTTCAGGTTGACCCTGTAGTCGTGCTCGGCCCGCAGCCGGTCCTTCGCCTCCTGCCGGTTCTGGCTCATCATGATCACGGGTGCCTGGATCGCCGCGACGCACGAAAGCACCAAGTTGAGCAGGATGAACGGGTACGGGTCGAACGGCTTGTGCGAGAGCACGAGAGTGTTGCCCGCGATCCACGCGACCATCAGCGCCGAGAAAAGGATGATGAACTGCCAGCTGCCCCCGAACGACGCGAGCTTGTCGGCCGTCTTCTCGGCGAACGTCTGCTGCTTGTCGAACTCGGCGTTCAGGTCCGCGGACAGCAGCTCGTACTCCTTGAAGGAGCGAACCACGTCTTCTTCGACGCGTGTCAGCCCGCCTTTCTGCTCTTCGATGACGTTTTCCACGTACTGCGCGCGGAAGGAATCCAAACAAGGCAGGCAAATGCTGTCGTCGCTCGTCCACGACGGGACTTTCTTCCGAATGAGTGCGGCGATCGACGAGCGAACCGCCTCTCCCCGCACCATGGCCTCCACCGGCCGCTCCGCGCCGCAGACCGCACACGCGGCGAGCTTGTGTTCGTGCTTTCGCATCCTGACGTCCTCCGAGCAGTCCTGCGTGTCTCCAACCGTGTAGCACGAATTCTCGCCGCCCGGCCCTCGGAGGCGCACCTCGCGCTGCCGTGCTTTACATCCCGGCCGTTCAGCGATAGTCGTCCTACCGGAGCACGTTCCACCTGGCCTCGGTGAAGGAGTACGCGCGGCGCGGTGGAGCAGCGATAGGAGGAGGCGTCATGAAGAGACCACTGCGTGGGGATTGGGGTGCCCGTCAACGTGGCGAATCGCCCCACGACACCATGGCTGTGACCACCAACCCCGTGCTCCAAGAGACGCGCCGATCAGAGCGATCCGGCACGCAAAACGATGGGGCCGCGGCCCTTCACGGCGAGCCAGCTCCGCCCGTGCGCTTTCGAGGGCCGATGGCCCGCAGCATGCACCGGGGCGCCGCGATGCCGTCTTCGACTTCCGACAACCCGTGCCGGTTCTGGCATTCCAGCGCCCGGCGCACCGCTGTCGTTGCCTCACTCGCCCTGGTCGCGCTCGGCGGCTCGGCGGAGCTCGCGCGCGCCCAAGAAACCGGCTCGAGCCAGAATGCCATTGCGCAGGAGCCCAACCTGCCTTCGCCCCTTTCGCTGCAACAGGCCCTTTCGATCGCCCAGACGCGCGGCTTCGACATGGCCCTGGCGGACGCGAGTATCCAGTCGGCCAGAGCCGATGTCACCTCGGCCCGCGCGCTGGCCAACCCGACGTTGTCCCTGACCGGGGGAAGAACGTTTCACTACGATGCTTCGGCGTGTCCCGGCTGCTCGGCGCTGGCGTGGTCCGTGTCCTTGTCGGACGACGGCGCGATCTCCGACATTGTCTTCGGCAAGCGCGGGCTTCGCGGCGACGTGGCCTGGGCGGGAGTGCGCACCGCGCAGGCCCTGCGGGCGGACACGCTGCGGGCGCTGACGTTTGCGGTTCGCCGCCAGTACCTGACGGTCGCGGCGACCCAGCGCTCGGTGGCGCTCGAGCGCAGAGTGCTGCTGGAGACGGGCAAGACCCGGGACCTGGCTCAGATTCGCTTTCAGGCGGGCGATGTGTCGGAGGCCGACGTGCTTCGCGCGCAGGCGGCGGTGCTGCAGGCGCAGCAGGACGTCACCCAGGCGGACTCGGACTTGCGGGTAGCGCGGTCCGGGCTCGCCGTGCTGCTCGGCGTTCGCTCGGGGCGCCCCACGTTCGCGGTCGACGACAGCATGTTGGACAGCGCCCCTCAGGCCAAGGTGGACGCGGCGGCGATCGATTCGCTGTTGCGCCAGGCCATGGCCAATCGCCCGGACCTGGCCGCGGCAGAGGCGCAGGTGCGGCAGGCCGAGATGAACCTGGACCTGCAGCGTCGCACCCGCGTGCCGCCCATCGGTCTGTTCGTCGGCTACTCGCAGGAAGGAGCGGGTCAAAGCGCGATTCAGCCCCCCACCGTGACGCTGGGCGTGTCCGCGCCGCTGCCCGTTATCTATCAATCACAAGGGGAGATAGGCAAGGCCCAGGCGGCCCTGTGGGCGGCGCGCCTGGCCCGGGAGCAGCTTCGTGCCCAGATCACCGCGGACGTGGACAGTGCAGTCGCCAAGGTGCAAGGGGCACAATCGCGCCTCGGCCAGGGCGACGCGCTGGTCGAGACGGCGGCCCAGGCCAAGGACCTGCTCGCCGCGCAGTACCAGAAAGGCGCCGCCTCGCTGCTCGACGTGCTCGAGGCGCAGCGCAGCTACGTTCTCGCCGAGCGCCAGCGGCTCGACGTGGCGGTCGAAGCCTGGACTGCCCACTACGAGCTGGCGTTCGCCGCTGCCCGGGAGACATCTTCATGAACAGGCCGCTTGTGTGGATGATGCTGCTTGCGCTGGCCCTGCTTGCCGGGTGCCGGAAATCGTCGCCCCCCGCTCCGCAGGACGCGCCTGCCGGCGAAGTATGGATTTCGCAAGACCAGTTCCAGAATGCCGCCCTTGCCGTCGCGCCGGCGCAGATTCGGCCAGTAGATACCGGTGTGACCACGACCGCCCGCTTGATCTTCCCCGACGAGCACGTGCAGCACGTGTACTCTCCCGTCAGCGGCCGAATCGTCAAGATCGAAGCGCAAGTCGGCCAGCGGGTGGCGAAGGGTGACGTGCTGGCGACCATCGAATCGCCGGACCTGGGAATTGCGGCAGCAGACCTGGGCAAGGCGGCTGCGGACTTCGACGCGGCGGATCACGACTACCGGCGCCAGAAGGAGCTGGCCGCGATCCACGCCGCAGCACAGAGGAACTACGAGGAAGCCGAAGACAACTTCAAAAGGGCGCAGGCCGAGCTGCAGCGCGCCAGGGAGAAAGCCAAGCTGCTGCGGGCCGACGGCAAGGACGCCGCCAACGGCACCTACGAGCTGCGCGCTCTCATCGATGGAGAGGTCGTGGCCCGAAACGTCAACCCCGGCATGGAGGTCCAGGGCCAGTACTCCGGCGGAACCGCGGTCGAGCTGTTCACCGTGGGGGACATCGATCCGCTGTGGGCCATTGCCGACGTGTTCGAGATGGACGTGCCGCGGGTCCATGCGGGTGAGGCTGCGACGTTGACCGTGGTAGCCTGGCCCGGGCGCCAATTCCACGGCAAGATAGACTGGGTTTCGGACGAGCTGGATCCGGTCACCCGCGCGGCCAGCGCCAGGGCGACGATCCCCAACCCCGACAAGGCGCTCAAGCCCGGGATGTTCGCCACCATGCGCATCGACACCGACGGCAGGCCCGGGCTGGCCGTGCCCAAGACCGCGGTCGTCCGCCTGGGGGACCAGACGTTCGTGTTCCTCGACCGCGGACGCGCACCGGACGGACGCAGGCGATTCGAGCGCAGGCAAGTCACGGTGAGCGGCGACGACTCCGGCGACTACGTGGAAGTGTTGCACGGGCTCTCGCCCTCGGACCCGGTCGTCACCTCCGGTGCGATCTTCCTATCGGGGGCGCTCTGACCATGATTCAACGCATCGTCGCGCTCGCCCTCAAAGCGCAGTGGATCGTGATCCTGCTCGCGGTCGGGCTGGTGGCCGGGGGCTTGGTGTCCTACGCGCACCTGGACATCGAGGCCTATCCCAACCCGGTCCCGCCCCTGGTGGAGGTCATCGCCCAGCCCACCGGCTGGAGCGGCGAGGAAGTGGAGCGCTACGTCACCATCCCGTTGGAAGTAGCCCTCTCGGGCATACCCGGGCTGGACCACATCCGTTCGCAATCCGTCTTCGGGCTGAGCGACGTCAAGTGCTACTTCAGCTGGGGCACGGACTACACGGCCGCTCGCCAGGAGGTCATCAATCGCATTCAGCTCGTCACGTTGCCTAACGGCATCCAGGCGCAGATCTCCCCGTGGAACGCAATCGGCGAGGTGTTCCGCTACACCCTGCGGGGCAACGGCTATTCGCTTCAGGACCTCAAGACAGCCCAGGACTGGGTGCTCGAGCGGCAGTTCAAGCAGGTGCCCGGCGTCATCGACGTCGTGAGCTTCGGTGGTCTGACCAAGCAATACCAGGTCAACGTGGACCCGTTTCGATTGCGCGGCATGGGCGTCACGCTCGCCCAACTCGAGTCCGCCCTCGCCGCCTCCAACGTCAACGTGGGTGGTCAGCAACTGTTCGTTGGCGAGCAGGCGTACAACGTGCGGGGCATCGGCCTCATCAAGAGCACCGCGGATATCGAAGAGATCGTCATCGACGAGAAGAACGGCACGCCCGTGCGTGTACGCGATGTTGCCCGGGTGCAGATCGGCAACGCTCCGCGGCTCGGCAAGGTCGGACATGATGACAACGATGATGTGGTGGAAGCGATCGTGCTGATGCGCTACGGCGGGGAGACGGCCCCGACGCTGAAAGGCGTGCACAAGAAGCTGCAGGAGATCAAGGACGACAACCTGCTCCCGCCGGGGATGGAGATTGTGCCGTATTACGACCGCGGCACGCTGGTCGAGTTGACCACGCACACCGTCACGGAGAACATCGTGGTGGGCATGCTCCTGGTGTCCGCCATTCTGTTCCTGTTTCTCGGCCATGCGCGTGCCGCCCTCATCACCGCCATCAACATCCCGTTGGCCCTGCTGATTGCCTTCAGCGGCATGATCGTGAGCAACACACCGGCCAACCTCATCTCCCTGGGCGCCGTGGACTTCGGCATCGTGGTCGACTCCACGATCATCATGATGGAGAACATCTTCCGTCGCCTCGGCAAGGGCGGGCAGGGCACCATCACCGACCGTGTCTACGCGGCCGCCGGCGAGGTGGGCGGTCCGATGCTGTTCTCCACGCTCATCATCGGCGTCGCATTCCTGCCGCTGTTCACCATCTCCGGCGTGTCCGGCGTCATCTTCTCGCCTCTCGCCCACACCTATGCTTTCTCGATCGGCGGCGCCCTGGTCCTGGCCGTCACCCTCACGCCTGTGTTGGCAGCCAAGTTCCTGCCGGCGGAGGCCGAGGAGAAGGAGAGCTTGGTCATGCGCGCCCTCGAGCGCGCATTCCGCCCCCTGGCCGACCGCGCCATGCGCTGGCCCAGAGTCGCCGTCGCCGTCGTGGCGCTGCTGATGGCTACGGGGGCCGGCCTGCTGCCCCTGCTCGGCGGCGAGTTCATGCCCAAGCTCGAGGAGGGCAACTTCTGGATCCGCGCCACACTCCCCACCTCCGTGTCGTTCGACGAGGCCGCACGCGCCGTCACGCGCATGCGCCGTATCGTGCGCGGCTGCCCCGAGGACCCGTCGGCGGTCTGCGATGGGGCCCAGCGCAAGTACCCCGAGATCCAGACCGTCGTGTCCCAGATGGGCCGCCCGGACGACGGCACCGACGTCACGGGCTTCTCGAACATCGAGATGTTCGTGCCGCTCGAGGCCGCCGATCGATGGCCCAAGGGAGTGACCAAAGACTCCTTGCGCGAGGCCATCCAACGGGACCTGGATGCCGCCTTCGTCGGCACGGAGTTCAACTTCTCCCAGGCCATCTCCGACAACGTGGAAGAGGCCCTGTCCGGCGTCAAGGGAGAGAACAGCATCAAGGTGGTCGGCCCCGATATCCGGCAGAACGAAGCCAAGGCCAACGCCATCGCCGACACCATATCCAGCGTTCGTGGCATCACCGAGGTC
Source organism: Myxococcales bacterium (assembly GCA_021847645.1). GTDB lineage: Bacteria > Myxococcota_A > Polyangia > Polyangiales > Polyangiaceae > JAJZQG01. The sequence continues at coordinate 9,994 of JAJZQG010000148.1, read as the reverse complement.
GGCATGCTGCCCTCGATGGGCATGCCCAGCGTCAACATCGTCGTCGACAGGCTGGCCTGCTCCCGATACGGAATCCACACCGGCGACGTCGAAGACGTCATCGAGGCTGCGGTCGCCGGCAAGGCCGTAACCGGCGTCTACGAGGGGGAAAAAGTCTTCGATCTGACGGTCCGTTGGTTACCCCAATATCGCGAGACGGTGGACGCCATCCGTTCCATCACGGTCACCTCCTCCGACGGCGCCCAGATTCCCTTGGCCGAGCTTGCGAAGATCGATGTCACCGACGGCCCCGCGATCATCTTTCGGGAGGACGGCCACCGCTATTCGCCCGTCAAGTTCTCCGTACGCAACCGGGACCTGGCCTCCGCCGTTAACGAGGCCAAGTCCGCCATCGCTCGCAACGTGAAGCGGCCCTACGAGATGCACCTGATCTGGGGCGGCCAGATGAACGAACTCGAAGAGGCGCTCGGCCACCTCGGCGTGATCATTCCCGTTACGCTCCTGCTCATCGGTCTGCTCGTGTATGCGTCCGTGAGGAACTGGCTCGACACCGTCATTGTCCTCCTGTCGATTCCCGTGGCCAGCACCGGCGGAGTCATCGCGCTGCTCGCGACCGGAACGACCTTCTCGATCTCGGCGGCCATGGGCTTCATCTCGATATTCGGCATTGCCATTCAGGACGCCATTCTCGTGGTCACGTACTATCAGCGATTCCGTCGTGAAGGAGGCCTGTCGGTGGCCGACGCGGCCCACGCCGCGGCGGAGAAGGGATTCCGCCCTGCCCTGATGACGACCCTCGTTGCGATGCTGGGCCTGTTCCCCGCGGCGGTGTCGACTGGCATTGGCTCGCAGACCCAGAAGGCCCTGGCGCTGGTGGTCATTGGCGGATCGGCCATGTTGGCCCTGACCTCGAGAGTCACCCGCCCACCGATGCTGGTGCTGGCCCACAAGTGGCTGGACCGACGGCGGGGCAAGGCTCCCCCTTCCGCGAGCTGAGCGACAGCCAAGCCGGCGAGGGCTCCCCGTCCCGGCGCTTGCGGGGGGGCGCATGCTCACAGCCAATCGATCTCCCGCACGCCTTACCTCGTTTCGGAAGGCGATTGGCCGATTGGCTCTCGACGGCAGGCCGTGGAAGTGGATGCGTGCGGATGGAGAGGACCAGCGCCAACGCCCGCAGGTTCCGTGCGGTGGTCGTCGAGGACGGGAGGCTCAGCTCGAATGCTGTTCGAGCTTGATGTCGACGCGGCGATCCTTGGCCCAGCCGGCCTGGTTGGTGCCGGTCGCGTCCAGCGCGCCGCGCGAGCTGGTGTCCAGCTGCGCCGACGACACGCCGAGGGATTGCAGCGCTGCTTCGACGGAGCCGGCGCGGCGTCCGCCCAGCGCCAGGTTGTAGTCCTCGGTGCCCCGCGGGTCGGCGCGCCCGATGAGCAGCACGCGCTTGCCTTGCAAGGCGCCGTGCTCCATGCAGTCAGCCAGGCCGGTCATCGTGTCCTCGAACCGCGTCTGAACCTTCGAGGAGTCGAAGGCGAAGTGAGGCGGCTTCACGTTGGGGCACAGCTGCAGGATGGACTCGTCGATGGCCACGTTCCCGCCGCCGGTGTCGGCCTTGGCCTGCTCGATCGCCTGCTGCTGCGGCGGTGTCAGCGCCTGCTCGGACGAAACATTCGCGGCAGTGGCCGGCGCCTTGACCTCATGCGAAGCGCACGCGGACAGCGCGAGCGTGCCCGCCACCAGACTCATCAGCATCCATGACTTGCCCATGACATGACCTCGTTTCCAAGCTGGCTCCCTACCGGGCGCCGAGCGCCTTGTGCGTTGCACACCCGCCTCCGCTGGGAGCAATCCGCGGGCCAGCGTGAGGCTGGGTTCACCAAGCGCGCAGATTGGCGCCATCCTGCTGGTTTCGTCGCGGCTTCGATCATCCCGCGTCTCCCCCGGCGTCGGACCGGGGCGGGGCGAATCGCCTCGATGGGGCGTTCTTCGCCGCTCACGGTCACAGACGGGTCAGCCGGTCCGACGAGGCCGAGTCACGGCCCCCGGCAGGGCGAGTGTCCAAGAATCGAGCCCGCGCCCGCACCCGATACGAGGAAGCAGCCAGAACCCCAAGATGCGGTCTGGAACCCTCGGTTCGCCGATGGTCGGGTTCACCTGGTGCCGGGGTTGGCCGCAGTCGAATCGGGTCTTCCGGGCGAACAGGAGAGGGGTTGTGGCGCCTCTTTCTGTCTGAGCAGGAAGGTGGTAAGGCAGCCCGCGCGCTTCGGATCGGAGCACGTCGTGGCGGCCCGGCATCGGTGTGTCGGGTCGTCGCCTCGCTGGTGCGCTGTCGGGCACGCCGGAACCGAGGCAGCAGCGGGGCCTGCGAGGCTTCCTTCACACAGGAGAATGAAACATGCGTCGGCTTGCACCTTCCGTACTCATCGCCCTGGCGGCGACCTGCAGTGCTTGCGTTCCAGCCCAGCAGCCGGGCCCAAAGGAGCCTCAAGGCTCGCCGGTTCCCGAAGAGTCGAAGGCGATGGTGCGGCAGGGAGACGAGAGCGTTCTGGCCGCGCAGAAGCAGATGGACGCCGAGATCGACAAGAACCAGGCCGAGATCGAGAAGGCGATGAAGGTGGCGGTGGGCAAGGAGGCGCCCTATCCCGGCGGCGCTCTTCCGATGGATGCGGCCAAGGCGATTGACGAGCTCCGCAAGGCGAAGATCGATCTCAAGATCGCGCCGGTGCTCGATGCGCAGGGCAAGCCGGTCGCCGATCAGTTCATGCAGCTCGAGGACTCCTACACCAAGAAGGTGCAGGAGATCGCCCCGAAGATGGCGAGCAAGAAGGCCACGCCCGCCGAGATCAAGTTCATGCAAGCGGGCGCGCAGTACGTCGCAAAGCTCAACGACCTCAAGGCCCAGGTACGCCTCGCCTCCATGCCCGCGATGAATTCTGGCTGGATGGTCACCACCGGATCGATGACGACCATGCAGACCGTAGCGGGGATGATTCGCTCCCGCCGGCAGATGGAGATGCAGTGGACGGACCAGGACTACGAGATGGTGCGTCAGCTGCTCGAGCGGCAGAGCCGTCGCGAGGCGGTCGCTGCGCTCGGCCTGGCCATGATGGGAGCATACCAGGCAGTGGTGAACAACAACGCGGATCCGAAGATCATCGACGACGTGGCGAACGCGGGTATCGGGGCGTTGCCGTTGACCGGATCGGCCACGGTCGAGGATGCGAAGAAGTACGTGGACGGCTTCGAGCAGAACGTCGCAGCGGCCAAGAAGATGTACGAAGAGCAGATGCGCAAGACCTTCGGCGACGCCGAGTACGAGGCGAAGTTCAAGGCGCAGCTCGACACCATGTTCGCGCAGGCGTCGTCGGCGACGAAGGCGCAGTCGGCGAGCGAGCTGATGGCGGACACGAATCAGAAGTACAAGGCGGACCTCGAGAAGTGCGCGAAGGGCGAGAAGCTGCCGCCCGGCACCATGGTTGGGCCGGATGCGTGCAAGCGTGCGAAGGCGAGCGCGAACGCGGATGGCACGTTGAGCCCGGACGCCCTGCAGGCGCTGCTGGGCGGCAAGGCCGCCGAAGCCGAGTCGCAGGCGCAGGGCGGTTTGATGGGCTTGCTGAGCGGATTGCCCGGCGTGGCGCAGGTCAAGATGGCGCTCGAAGGCGTTGCGGCGCTCAGGAACGGCGACCCCTCGAAGGTCCTGGAGCTGGCGGGAGACCTCATCCCGATTCCGGGCGTCAAGAGCGTGCTGCAGTCCGCCTCCAAGACGATTGCCACCGTGAAGAAGGCCACCGGCGCCCGCTGACCGGCCTCGTTCTCGAAGCTCCCACGCAGACCCCGAGTCGAGCGCCAGCGATCTACAGAAGGTGCTTGATCAGCTTGGCCTTCATCTTGGTGTACGGCGGATAGAGCAGCGGCGGGTCGATGGCCGTGGACTTGGACAGCACCGACTTGCGGTGGCTGAACGTCTCGAACGAGGCCCGTCCGTGGTAGGCGCCCATGCCGCTGTCGCCCACGCCGCCGAAGGGCAGCTCGGGCACGGCCAAGTGCAGCCACACGTGGTTGATCGTGGCCCCGCCGGAGCTGGTGCGATCGAGCACGAAGTGCTGCGTCCACTCGTTCGAGGAAAAGACATACAGAGCCAGCGGCTTGGGGCGATCGTTGACGAAGGACACGGCCTCGTCCATGGATCCGATCTTGAGGACCGGCAGGATCGGTCCGAAGATCTCGTCCGCCATTACCGGCGCGTCGGGGGAGACATCGCGCAGGATGGTGGGCGCGATGAATCGCTCGGCCTCGTCGAACTGTCCGCCGGTCACCAGCTTGCCGTCTTGCAGGAACGGCGTGAGTCGTCGCAGGTGGCGGATGTTGACGATACGCGCGTAGTCGGGGCTGGACTTGGGGTCGCTGCCGTAGAACGCGCGGACGACGGCCGCCATCTCGCTGAGCAGGGCGTCGTGGATGCTCTCGTGGGCGAGCACGTAGTCGGGCGCCACGCAGGTCTGGCCTGCATTGAAGAACTTGCCCCAGACGATGCGTTTGGCGGCCGTGGGCAGGTCCACCTGCTTGTCGACGATGCAGGGGCTCTTGCCGCCGAGCTCGAGGGTGACGGGGGTCAGGTGCTTTGCGGCAGCGGTCATGACGATGCGGCCGACGGTGCCGTTGCCAGTGTAGAAGATATGATCGAACTTCTCGGCGAGCAGGGCGGTGGTTTCGGGGACACCTCCCTCGACGACGCGCAAGCAGTCGCGGTCGAGGTATTGAGGGAGCCAGCGGGCGAGGGCCGCGGAGGTGGCCGAGGAGACCTCGGAAGGTTTGACGATGGCGCAGTTGCCGGCGGCGATGGCGCCGACAAGGGGGCTGATGGCGAGCTGGAAGGGGTAGTTCCACGGGGCGATGATCAGCACGACGCCCAGGGGCTCCTTGTGGATCCACGACGACCCGGGCTGCGTGATCAGCGGGGTATGCACGGGTTCGGGCTTCATCCAGTCCCGGAGCTTGCGCCGGGCCTCCTCGATTTCCCCTAGATTGAACGCGATCTCGGCACCGAACGCCTCGAGCGGCGGCTTGCTCAGATCGGTTGCCAGCGCCGCGGTGAACTCGTCCTGGTGCTCCTCGATGCAGCGTTGCAGCGCCTCGAGCTGACGCTGTCTCCACTCCCACGAGCGCGTCCTGCCGGACCGGAAGGAACGTCGCAAGTCTTGAACCAGCGCAGGGATGTCGTCGAGCGTCATCAAGGGCTCCCTTTCGTGGCCGGCGGACACGGGCCGTCGGTGCGAACCTTTATATCGTGAACGAGCGGAGATGATCATCTGAATCATCCGCCCGCGGATGTCCAGTGGTCGGTGGCTCCGCCGGGGGCGAGGCCACGGCAAGACATGCCGCCCGGGGTGATGTACAAGCGGGTCATGAGCCGTTCCTTCCTGCGAGCCACCATCCCCGTCGTCGTCGCGCTCTCGCCCTCGATGGGCCCATCCCTGGCCGGGGCAGACGGCCTCGTGTGCGATTCCTGCGCAAGCTGCACCGAGAAGCTGGCAGCCTCCAAGGCGCACGTCGTGCTCGCCAACGATGTAGCGCAGACCGGTCAGGGCGCGTGCGTCGTGGTGCGTGGCGACGGGGCGCAGCTCGACGGGTTCGAGCACCTGATCAAAGCGAGCCCCGGGGGAACGGCTGTCCGGGTCGAGGCCGCGAACGTGCTGGTGAAGAACCTGCACGTGACAGGCGGTGCGACGGGCGTCGAGATCGCGTCGGCGGCGCGAACGACCGTATTTCATGTGTGGATTGCCGGGACCGAGGTAGGGCTGAGCGTGCAGGCGGGCGACGCGGTGCGGGTGACGCGGTCGGTGATCGCGGCTACGGGGGTTGGGATCTCGTTCAGAGCGCAGCAGGACGGGACGTGCGCGGGAGGCGGGAGTCTGAAGAGTCCGGGGGCGGTGGTGACGGACACGCGCGTGCAAGGGGCCAAAGTAGGTATCGCCGCCTGCGAGGCGTACCCGGTGCTCGCGCGCGACGAGGTGGTGGACAACGGTATTGGCGTGTTGCTGGGAGCCCCGGCGGCGGGTGGTGGGGGCGATCCGAAGCTCGCGGGGCCCTTTGATCCGTGCGTGTGCGCGCCCCAGCTCGACGGGATGAAGCCGGGAACGACACTGCTGTACAGCAGCGGGTGCGGAGGGTGCCAGGTGCACGAGGCCTGGCTCCCCGAGCTGCGCAAGAACAAGGCCGACATTCTGCTGCGCGAGACCGGTCGCGGCAAGTCCGAGAGCATGGCGAAGTTCGACGCATTCATGGACAGGTGTGCCCCCGAAGTCACGGACGTCGTCGGGGTTCCCGGCTGTGTGCCGAACTACACGTGCCTGGCGAACGGCGTGACGTTCAAGACGCGGCAGGGCGACAAGAGCATGACCTTCGAGGCACAGCTCAACTCGGCAGACGACGTAGCGGCCTATGCGAAGGAGTGCGAGGAGGAAGCCCGGCGCAGGTTCCGCGCGGGGAAAAGCTGCGTGGCGCACGCGCTGGCGTCCAATGTCGTTTGCCACAATCGCGAGCTGGACGTGCGTGCGCTTCCAGGCGGACCGAGGCTCGACGGAATCGACGACAGCTGTGACAAGACGGAGGGGTTTGCGGACAGCGGGGCGAAAGCCTGCTCAAAGACCTGTCCTGCATCGTTGCCGGCGCGGTCGGAACCAGCCGCACGGGCGACGCGGGACGTGACCGGGGCGGCGTCGCCGGCGGGGGGAGGGGGCGTGGCCGCGGCAGCCAGTGCGGTTGCGGTGCCGTCGAGCCAAGCGCCAGGGCGACCGGCCAGCGGGGCTGCCGAGGAGCCGGCTGGCGGCAAGGCGCCGTCGATGGGCGCGGGCTGGAAGGGATGGTTGGTGGGCGTGGCGGGCGTGGGGCTGGCGGCTGCGGCGTTGCGAATGCTGCTCCGAAGCAGCAAGTAGGATCGGGCGGGAGCACCGATGATCACCCCGCTTACGCCGTTGGACTTCAAACGCAGGGCCGTCCGCCTGTTCGGAAGCAAGATCGGGATTGTCGACGGCGACAAGCGATTCACCTACGCACAATTCGGCGAGCGCACCAGTCGTCTCGCGGCAGCGCTGGTGGGGATGGGAATGGTGCGCGGCGACCGGATCGCGATGCTCGCCTACAACTCGCATCCGCTCTTGGAAGCCTACTACGGTGTGCTGGAGGCGGGCTGCGTGCTGCTGCCCGTGAACCTGCGATTGTCCGGTGAGGAAGTGGCCTATGTGCTTGAGCACGCGCAGGCGCGTGTAGTGATTGCGGACGCCGAGCTGGCTCCCTTGGTGAATGAGGCTCTTCCGCTGCTGTCGAGCAGGCCGCAGCTGGTCTGGATAGGAGATCGGCCTGCGGGGCGCAGCGAGCCGGGGTACGAGGAGCTTCTGGCAGCGGCGCCGCCCGAGCCGCCCCCCGTGCCGCCGATCGACGAAAACGACGTGGCAGAGCTGTTCTACACCAGCGGCACGACGGGCCGGCCGCGCGGCGTGATGCTGACCCACCGCAACCTGTACCTGCACGCGATGTCGATGATGATTGCGTTCCGGTGTGCGGAGAGCGACGTGCAGCTGCATACGATACCGCTCTATCATGTCAACGGGTGGGGCACGCCCCAGGGGATCACGGCGGCGGGCGGCCGGCACGTGATGCTGCGCAAGTTCGATCCGTCGGAGGTCTTTCGCCTGGTGCAGCAGGAGCGCGTCACTCGCCTGTTCGCCGTTCCGACGATGGTGACGATGCTGCTGAGCCACCCGGATCTGGAGCGCTGGGACCTCAGCAGCCTGGAGTTGGTGAACACGGGAGGCGCACCGACCCCTCCGGAGATGGTCCGACGTGCCGAGAGGCTGCTGGGCTGTCCGGTCGTCGGCGGCTACGGTCTGACCGAGACGAGCCCGATCATCTGCTTTGCGGCCGACAAGACCTATCTCGCGAATGACGATGAAGACACCCGCGTGAGGCGTCGCGCGTCCACCGGCCTGCCGCTCGTGGGCTCCGACGTCACCATCATGGATGAGCAAGGCCGCGAGGTGCCGTGGGACGGCACGTCTGTCGGCGAGATCGTGGTGCGGGGCAACGTGGTGACGCGCGGCTACTGGCGAGACGAAGCCGCCACCGCCGAAGCCATTCGGGACGGCTGGCTGCACACCGGGGATCTGGCGACCATCGACACGGAAGGCTATGTGCTCATCGTCGACCGCAAGAAGGACATCATCGTAACGGGCGGAGAGAACGTGTCGTCGATCGAGGTGGAGAAGCTGCTTTACGAGCACCCAGCGGTGCTGGAGTGCGCGGTGATCGGTGTGCCCGACGAGCGTTGGGGAGAAGCGGTGAAGGCGATCGTGGCGGTCCGACCCGGGGCGACCGCCACCGAAGACGAGCTGACGGAGTTCTGCCGCGGCAGGTTGGCGGGCTTCAAGGTGCCAAGGTCGGTGGTGTTCGTCGATGCGCTACCCAAGAGCGGAACGGGCAAGATCCTGAAGCGGCAGTTGCGGGAACCCTACTGGGCCGGCGCGGACAAGCGCGTTCATTGAGCACTACTGGATGGAGGCCTTGTCGACGCAATTGCCCTGCACGCACCGCTGGCCGGACGGACAGCCCGCCAGGCACAAGGTGGAGCACCAGGCGCTGGCCGTGCCCGTGATGGCGAGGATGCGACGGCAGACCTCGCGCTCGTTGACGGGCCCCAGGCGGGTGAACAATCCGGTCTTGATCTCACCGGTGAGATCGCAGCTGCTCATCACGTTGCACCCCTGGTAGGGACGAAAGATGTTGCCTTGTGCGTACAGGCAGCCCTGGCCGCAGCCGTCGACGTCGTCGCGCACCTCGTAGAGCCAGTCGTCGAAGCGGTCGACCTCGTCCTGGTTGGTATTCGGGTCGTGGTAGCTGCGCGTGACGGGGCAGTCCACGATACCGTCCTTGCCGCAGCCGTTGCCGATGAGGTCATGCCAGGGCAGGTCGTCGCGGGCCGCGCATTCGGCGGGCGTCAGCTGCTGGGCAGGACCCAGGGAAAAGCAGTTGGGACCCGGCACGGCTGCCGGATAGTCCGCCGGGGAGAGGTTGTCGCCCTTCTCGTCCCAGACCTGCCCGACCGCGTGGACGAACTCGTGTACGAAGTTCTGGAACACCATGGACACCGGCGTCGTGGCGCCGAACGTGAGAATCTCCTGCGAGTACGAGCCGAATACGGCGTAGTTCCCGGGCGCGGGGAACTTGCCCTCGTCCATCTCCGCGGTCGGTGCGTAGACCAGGTGCACGTACTTGTTGGGCAGATCGCAGGACCGCCCCGCCGGCGACAGGGCGAGCACGTCCTGGGGCGAGAGCACCGCATCGACCGGGTTGCCATCCTTGTCGTAGGTGGTGAGAGTGTTGCCCGCGCAGGTGGTGCCGGCGGGAAGCTCGAGCCAGGAGCACAGGTCCGCGGCGCCGTAGAGCGGCAGATCCACGTACCAGAAGTTGAAGCGACCGAGATTCGACTGGAAGGGCTGCAGGCCCGCGAGCCCCTCGACGGCGTACAACGGCGCGATGTTGGGATCGAAGCTGTAGTCGTTGTCGGTCGTGCCGGCGACGAGGCTATCGAACAGGTGCGGCACGTTCAAGGGGGCGGAGGGGGCATCGAATCCAGCGTAAAGGAAGACCAGATTGATGCGATTGGGATCGTCGATATTGTGGCCGACCACGACTTCCCTGCAATGGGCATCGGGCCAGATCGCGCTGCCGTCCGCGTCGACGGACACGTCGTTCGGCCCGTCCTCCGGGGAATCCGCGGCGGTGTCGGAGCTGGCGGAGTCGGACACGGGCTCATCGGCACCAGCGTCGTTGGGCGCGGGTGCGTCGTCGGGCGCGGCAGCATCCCCGGGAGTGGAAGCGTCGTTCGAGGCCACGTCGTCCGACGGACCGTCGTGGCCGGGGGCATCGCCTTCGGCGATGTCGGCGGAAGCGTCTTGGGTCGACGCGGGGTTGGACGCGGCAGGCGTGGACGAGCAGGCGCCGA
>JAJZQG010000147.1 GCA_021847645.1 Myxococcales bacterium | reverse complement strand
GTCGAGAGCGATGCGCACCACCGCGTGCTCCTTGACCCACTCGCTCGAGGCCACGAAAAGCACGTTGCCGTCGCTGTCGAGCATGAGCCAGTGCTTGTCGAACACGCCATCGTGCGGCCAGATCGCCCGCGGCCACGCGCCGGTCTGCTCGGACTGACCCGTAGCCGGATCGATGCGCACCAGCCTCGCCTGTCGAAATGCTCCGACCTTCTGATCGTCCAGGACCCAGAGATGCCTATCCCGATACGAATAGGTGGCCGCGAGCACCCGCTCGGGAGCGTAGCCGTCCAGCCGCACGCGGTACCATTCGTAGGCATCCACATCGAGCCACCAGATGTCGTGCGTGGCCTGCCCTGTAGTGAGATCGTTTCCTCCAACAAGGAACAAGCGCCCCAGGGCCCGGCTGTAGACCGCTTGGAAGTCGCTGCGCGGCGCGGGGCCAAACGGTTGCGCCGTCGCGGACATCGCCCCGACGACTTCGCCGCGCTCAACATCCCGCAGGCTGAACACTCCGCTCGGGCTCTGCAAGACTCTGTCGAGAATCTGCGTTCCGTCGGTGGACAGAGCCAGCGCGGCGGGCTCGGCTGTGCCCTGCCCAATGTTCGGCGAGGATTCCGCGGCGCTGACCCACACGGCGCCGAAGGCGAGCGACGATCGAAGCGCTGGCCCGACGCGATCGGTCACGAGCTGAAGCGTACCGTCGTTGAGGAACGTTGCCACCTGGCCGTTCGCGGCGTCCCCGACCGCGAGCAGAATGCGGCTCAGGTACTGATCGCCGCTGTCGAGCGTGCGTCCCAACACGCCGCACGTCAGGCATTCGTGGGAGATCGTCGGAGGCGTGAAGGCTGGGCACCGAGGGCAAGCCGGAACCGTGATCGACCAGATAGGCCCTGTCAGCCCTTTCACGAACCACGACGATTCGAACTGCTCGATCGGGTTGACGTCTTCGTAGTGGTTGCAGAGGCGGCTATGGTCGCTCGACGAAGCGCCGGAATCATCTGCGGGAATGGGGTGCAGTCCGGTGCCGATGTCGACGGTCTCGCCGACGTACGAATCGCCGTGGATCCAGAATCGACCCGTGGCGTCGTCGGGTGTGGCCGGCACGCCGGCAATCACACCAGAGCCCCACCCGGTGGGCTGCGACCAGGCGAGGAAGTCTGCCTCCCAGTTCCACGTTCGGCTGAACGCGGCGCCGCTCACGTATTGCAGATTCAAGTCGGCAGGGTTGTCGACTTGGTCGGATGACGGTAGGCCGTTGATCGTGACTCGGTGCCAGACGGAGTCCACGTGCTCGTGAGCACGGTTGGACGCCTGCGTCAAATAGCTGTTCTTGACTTGTTTCGGATCGTCGCAGCTGACGTGGTAGCCGGGTATGTTGACGCAGTACCTGTACTCGGTGTGCGCGACCTTAACGGGTTGCTCACTGGCCTTGTTGTCCGCCGTACCATTGATGTCGTCCGACCCGAGCGGGGTCACGTTGATGCGAGAGGCGTCCCGCCACTCAATATTGTGGTACCAGTTCCCCGCGTTGGTCACCACGGGCGCCGTCTGGTCGTACAGCACATTGCCGCCGGACCAGTCGGGCGTGAACCTCGGGCACGGCACCGGGTCGCAGGCGTCGCCGAGGTGTTCGGCTTGTCGAGCGTCCTCGGCCTGGAGGTTGCAATTCGCTTGGTCCGGGTTGTCGACCGTCGGACAGTTGTCGAGTTGGACCTTTTGGCCACCGCACAGCTGCTGGCAGAAGTCGCCTCCCTCGCCCGGAGCCGACAGCGTGCCGTCGCACCAGTTGCACACGCCGTCGTTGTCGTGCGGCAGGCTGACCGGATCGCATGGGCACTGGGTCTTGTCTTCGCACGCGTCCGGAGTGCCATCGCCGTCCAGGTCCGGCAGCCTGTTGTCACAAGGGTCGCATGCGTCGCCGATGCCGTCCCCGTCCTTGTCGGCCTGGTCCGGATTGTCCACGTAGGGACAGTTGTCGCACGCATCGCCCAGCGCGTCGTGGTCCGAGTTGGCCTGATCGGGATTGGCGTCGAATGGGCAGTTGTCGTTGGGCGCGACCAGCCCGTCGCCGTCGGGGTCTGCGAGGTAGTCGAGCTGCACGTTGCTGCCCTCACCCAGCGGGATCTTCACGCAGCACCAGGTCCTGCCGTGCGAATCCTGCTGCGTCAGATGGCAGACGTCCCCGGGGTTCGGGGGTGAGTGGCAGCAGTACTGCTCGCCGCCGATGTCGGTTTCCACACCTCGGTCCGTGCAGACAGGGACAGACTCCACGGCGTACACCGGGTACTGGTGCCAGGGCTTGTTGTCGACAGGCCCGAACGGGGCGGCGAACCAGTTGTACGCCATGTACGTCAGAGACGCTGGAAGGTAGTGGGCGAGAGCGTTGCCGATACATTGCAGCGGGTCGGCTCCCAGAAGCGCGCAGGTTGGGGGCACGCCGCCATGCAAGGGGCTGCCGGGGCCAGCCCGGTACTCGAAGCGGCTCGCAATCGCTGGGCGAATCGCCTTCGCCAGGGCCTCGTTAGTGCGGACCGAAGCCTTCTGCGCCGCCTCGTCGGTCGCTCTCTGATTGCAGTCTATCACTCCACACACGGCGTTCGTTTCCCAGTCGCAATCGTTGAGCTCCACGCGCAGGGCACCGCCTTCGCCCGTGTAGCTCGTCGCGCCCGTGTCGCTGTCCGCGGCTTGTATGACGTTGTTCGCTGACACGACTGGATGCACTCGCAGGCAAGCTTGACGGTATTGCTTGCCGAACGGAAGCCTATCCATCCACCCGAGCCGCGGGTCGTCGGCGAAGGAGTAGGCCGGGTCTGTCACATGCGCCAGCTGATCGTCAAGGTGAGCCGCGTCGCAGGCAGGATCAATCTCAGGCACAAGCCCGACGGAGAAGCGCACGGAGTTGATGCGCGAGTACACCTTGATGTCCGTGCAATGTCCCGCTACCGCGCCGCAAGCCTCGTTGCATCGGTCAGTGTTGGGCCATCCGTACTGACCACAGACCACGTCACCGGCGCAGCAGCACTCCGCCGGGTTGTATACTGGCCCTGCAGAGAGGCGCACCGTGAAATCAATCCACAGCCCGGCCATCTTCCTCCAGTCCACGAGATCGGTCCCATCCGGATCGCCATTGGCGTCGACCGGAACCAGATGGCTCGCGAACATGGTGGACTCCACTGACAAGTAGACGTCGAGCGGATAGTCCCGTGCCTGCGCCACGAATGGGAGATCTCCGGTGACACCCGTCAGGTCCAACCCGATGGTCGCCGGATCGACAGCCCCAGGAAGTGCGGCTGGAACGAGCCACCAGGTTGAACCCGGAGGCTGGTTCGGGGCCAACGATACCAAGTCGTTGAATACGGCGGGGCTGTGGTCCTGCAAATACGGGAACACCGATGCATCCCTCAGCACGAGACAAGCGTGATTCATGCCCGCCGTGCAGCCTTGGGCCCCCGGAAACCCCGTGCCCAACGGGTGGCTCTGAACGAACTCGTCCGTCGGGTTGAGCACGATACGAGCGTTCGGCAGCCCGCCTGTGTCGAGAAAGCGCGCCATCGCCTGCGTGATGTCGGCGGTCGAGGTCGGATCCACCAGGACCCGCCCCACGAGCTGACCCGGCCGACTCGGGTCGTTGTACGGCTGGGGAGATGAGATCGGCCCTGGGTTGTCGCTCACGTTGGCCGCGGCGAGGTCCTGCTCCGTGCATCCCAAGCACGCGGAAAAGATCGCTGTCGCCCCGGCGAAGTACATCCATCCCCCTGCGCCCGGCCAACGACTCCTAGCAGCTACTGCGTGCGTGCGTGCGTGCGTGCGTGCATTCCGCGAGCCATGTGGCAGCCTCCTTCACACCAGAGCAAGACTGGTAAAGACGAACTAACCAATACGATGAGTCTGCCGCCTCGTCAATGCCTATGTCTTCCACAACACGTTCGAACGTGCTCTTTGTCTTGAATGTGGAGCCAGCGTGCCGCAGCCGGCAGCCGCCGGGCTCTCACCGATGTGACCTCGCCCACCCCAACGGTCGCACAGTGCCCCCCCGCCGCGGCTTCCCGGCTCGGGCTCTGCCGTCGCGTTCATCCCCGCCAGAGCGCCCCCGGCCGGTCGTCAGGGAACCTGTAGCGCCTCCCGTATCCGCCCCGCCACCGACTCCGCCGTAAGGCCGTAGTACACCAGCAGCTCCTCCGCTCTCCCGCTCTGCCCGAATACGTCGTTGAGCCCGATCCGCAGCACCCGCGACGGCCGCCGCTCGCTCAGCGCCTCGCACACCGCCGAGCCCAGCCCGCCAATGATGCTGTGCTCCTCCACCGTCACCACCAGCTTCGCCTTCTGCGCCACCCGCGCAATCGTCTCGGCATCCAGCGGCTTGATCGTCGACGCATTCACCACCGCTGCCTGGATTCCGCCCGACGCCAGCAGCTCCGCCGCGTCCAGCGCCACCTTGACCATCAGCCCGCACGCCACGATGGCCACGTCGTCGCCCTCGCGCAGCACGGGCGCCTTGCCGATCGCAAAGCGGTAGTCCGTCGGGTGCACGTCCGGCCCCTCTCCCCGCGGCAATCGCACGTAGAACGGCCCCTGCGCCCGCGCCACGGTCTCGATCACCTGGGCCGTCTCCATCGGATCCGCCGGCACGATCACCCGCAGGTTCGGAATCACCCGCGTCACCGCCAGATCCTCGATCGCCTGGTGGCTGCCGCCGTCCTCTCCCACCGTGATCCCGCCGTGCGTCGCCACCAGCTTCACGTTGAGGTTGGCGTAGCACACCGAGTTGCGCAGTTGCTCCCACGCCCGCCCGGTGCCGAAGATCGCAAACGTCGACGCGAACGGCACCATGCCCGCGGTCGCCAGCCCAGCCGCCGTCGAGAGCATGTCCTGCTCTGCAATCCCCATGTCGTGGAATCGGGCCGGGTACGCCTTGGCAAAGTCCGACGTCTTCGTGGACTTCGACAGGTCCGCGTCGAGCACCACGATCTCGGGCATCTCCGCGCCGAGCTTGACCAGCGTCTTGCCGTACACCGCACGCAACGCCTTCATTCCGCTTCCTCCAGCTCCGCCAGCGCCCGCTTGACCTCGTCCTCGCTCAGCGTGGACCCGTGGTACTCGATAACCCCCTCCATGAACGACACGCCGTGTCCCTTGATCGTGTGCGCCACGATCATCGTGGGCTTGCCCGCCACCTGCCGCGCCCGATCGAAGGCGCTGCACAGATCCCCGAAGTCATGGCCATCCACGTTGATGACGTGCCAGCCGAACGCCTTCCACTTGTCCGCCAGCGGCTCGATCGGCGACTTGACCTGGGAGATGTTCCCGTCGATCTGCAGTGCGTTGTAGTCCACCACGGCGCACAGGTTGTCCAGGCCGAAGTGCGCCGAGGTCATCGCAGCCTCCCAGACCTGCCCCTCCTGCACCTCGCCGTCGCCCAGAATGGCATATACGCGATAGCCGCCCCGGTTGTGCCGCGCCGCCAGCGCCATGCCGTTCGCCACGCTCAGCCCCTGCCCCAGCGAGCCCGTGCTCATCTCCACCCCAGGACACTTGTTGCGGTCCGGATGCCCCTGCAGCGGGCTGCCCAGCTTGCGCAGCTGCGTCTCCAGCGCCGGATCCAAAAACCCCGCCTCGATGAGAGTCGAATACAACGCCGGCGCCGCATGCCCCTTGCTCAGCACCAGCCTGTCGCGGTGAGGCCACGACGGGTCCTTCGGATTGTAGACCATCGTGTGGAAGTAGAGCGTGGTCAGCAGCTCCACGATCGACAGCGACCCCCCCGGGTGGCCCGACCGGGCGGCGAACAGCATGCGAATGATTCGGCGGCGGATCGACGCCGCGTGCTGGTACAGATCGTGGTACTTGTCGCCCTCCGGGTGCTTGAGGCGCGAGATGGCCGTGGCTGTGCTCGCGAGGAACTCCCGCGCCTCTTCCTCGGTCGCCAACGAGGTCTGCCCCCCCGCTCTGCCCAGGGACACGGCCATCGCCGCCAGGCCGAACTTCACCGCCGCCCGCAGATCCTGGCACTCCAGACGCGCCGCCAGGTGGTGCACCAGCCCCGCGATGAACGCGCTCGACGCCACGTTCCCGTCCTTGACGTGCACCTTGTAGCCGGGCACGAACCTGGCCGCGTCCTGCGTTCCCGCACCGAGCCACGCCTCTTGTCGCTGCGCGATGAGCACGCCTCGCGTTCCCATCGTCACCAGCACGATCCCCACGCCCTCGGTGAGCATCTGCTCGGCTGCTTGCGCGGCAGTCTCCAGATGCTGCGCCGAATGGCCGCTGATCACGTGCAGCTCCGTCTGGTTGAGCACCAGAATGTCCACCAGCCGCAGCAGCTCGCGCGGAATCTCCACCGCCGGCGAGGCGTGCAGGACCGTGTGCATGTCGTAGCGTTTGGCCATCCGCAGCAGGTGCAGCACCGTCGCGGTCGGGATCTCCAGCTGCGTGACCAGAATGCCGCCCGAGGGCGCGTCATGCAGAAAGCGCTCCACGTGCGAGGGAGCCAGATTGCGATTGGCGCCCGGCGCCACCACGATCGTGCGCGTGCCGGACTCGTCGAGCGTGATGAGCGCCAGGCCCGTCGGCGCTTCGGCGTCCACGTCCACGTTCGACACGTCCAGCCCCTGGCCCTGCAGGTGCTCGAGAATGCGGCGGCCGTAGTGGTCGTCCCCCACCCGCGACAGGAATCGCACGTTGGATCCGAGCCGCTGGAGCCCGAGCGCTTGATTAGCACCCTTGCCGCCCGGTGAGGCCGCGTAGTCGCCGCCCAGCACCGTTTCCGAAGGCCCGGGAAGACGCGACGTCTGAATGGTCAGGTCGAAGTTGCTGCTGCCCACCACCAGCACGGGCAGCTTTTCGGTGTCACTCATGAATACGATTCCTCGGCCGGGGTTCCGGCACGCATCCGTCGGCCGCTTCTAGCGCGACTGCCCGCCGGATGGAAAACGAAATGACCGGCCAAGCGTCACCGCACCCATCACCGGGCCGGGTCCTTTCGCGCCGAACGCCGACCCGCAGGGCGCATGATCGCCTCGTTGCGCGGCGCGTCCACGCACGCGCCGGAGTGCGTCGAGCGGCCCCGAGGTTCCGGCGCGGTTCCCACCGCCCCAATCGCGCCGCCCCCGCGGCCACGAACGCATGGCGCCGTCGGTCAATTCGCGCTATGGCACCGACGCCCTCGTTCTCTCGCCCCCTCAGGAGACCCCGATGACCGTCCCGTCGCGCCCCCTGGACGACCTGTGCATCAACACCATTCGTATCCTGGCCGCGGACATGGCCCAGAAGGCCAACTCCGGCCACCCCGGCCTGCCCATGGGCGCCGCGCCGATGGGATACTTCCTGTGGCTCAACCACCTGGTGCACGACCCGTCCGACCCCGCCTGGCCCGACCGCGACCGCTTCGTCTTGTCCCCAGGCCACGGCAGCATGCTGCAGTACGCCCTGATGCACCTGAGCGGCTACGATCTCTCGCTCGACGACCTCAAGTCCTTCCGTCAATGGGGCAGCCGCACTCCCGGGCACCCCGAGTTCGGCCTGACCGCCGGCGTCGAAGCCACCACCGGCCCCCTCGGCCAGGGCGCCGCCAATGTCGTCGGCATGGCCATCGCCGAACGCATGCTCGCCCACCGCTTCAATCGCCCCGGCCATACCATCGTCGATCACTTCACCTGGGCGATCGTGTCCGACGGCGACCTGATGGAAGGCATCTCGGGCGAGGCGGCCTCTCTGGCCGGCCACCTGGGTCTCGGCAAGCTCGCCTGCCTGTACGACGCAAACGACGTAAGCCTCGACGGCCCCACATCGATCACGTTCTCGGCGGAGAATGTCGCGCAACGCTACGAGGCATACGGCTGGCACGTGCGGATCGTCAAGGACGGCAACAACGACTACGAGGCAATCGACCGGGCCATCGCGGACGCCAGGGCCGAGACGGGCAAGCCGTCCCTGATCATCTTCAAGACCACCATCGGCTACGGATCCCCGCACAAGCAAGGAACTTCCGCGGCGCATGGCGCTCCCCTGGGCAAGGACGAAGTCGCCCTGACCAAGAAGAACCTCGGCTGGGATCCGGACAAGAACTTCTACGTACCGCAGCAAGCCTACGACCGCCTTCGCGAGGCCGCGCAAAGGGGCAAGCAAGCACGGGACGACTGGCACCGGCGCTTCGCCGAGTACGAGAAGTCCTGGCCCGACCTTGCGAGCCAATTCCGCGATGCGCTCGCGGGCCGGCTGCCCGACGGCTGGGACGCGAATCTTCCTGTGTTCAAGGCGGGAGACAGCCAGCCCACCCGCGCGTCCTCGGGCAAGGCGCTCAACGCGATAGCCAAACGTGTCGAGTGGCTCGTGGGCGGCGACGCCGATATCGGCAGCTCCACCAAGAGTCATATCAACGACGCAGGCTGGTTCGACGGCGCGACCGGCGCCGGGCGCAACATCCACTTCGGCGTACGCGAGCACTCCATGACGGCCATCGCCAACGGCATGGCCTACCACGGAGGCGTGCGTCCCCTGGTCTCGACGTTCTTCACGTTCGTCGACTACATGCGGCCTTCCATCCGCGTGGCCGCGCTCGCGCACCTGCCGATCATCTGCGTCTTCTCTCACGACTCCCTCGCAGTCGGCGAGGACGGCCCCACGCACCAGCCCGTCGAGCAGTTGGCGTCGCTGAGGCTGATGCCCAACGTCAAGGTCGTGCGTCCCGCGGACGCGAACGAGGCCGTGGAGGCCTGGCGCTGGGTCATGACCTACAAGGACGGCCCTGCGGTGCTGGTGTTCACCCGCCAGAACGTGCCCGTCATCGATCGCGAACGCTACGCGCCTGCCTCGGGATTGCACCGCGGCGCTTATGTGCTCGCCGACCCGGCCGACGGCCCGCCGCAAGCCGTGCTCATCGCCACCGGCTCCGAGGTCGCTCTGGCAATTGCCGCACACGAGAAGCTGGCCTTGGAGGGCATCCGCACCCGCGTCGTGTCCATGCCGAGCTGGGAGCTGTTCGGCGCGCAGCCCAAGGCCTACCGCGATGAGGTGTTGCCGCCCGAGCTTCGCTGCCGCGTGTCCGTGGAGGCCGGCGTGTCCTTCGGCTGGGAGCGGTGGGTCGGCGATCGCGGCGTGAGCGTGGCGGTCGACCGCTATGGAGCCTCCGCGCCCGGCGAGGTTGTCATGGACAAGCTCGGATTCAACGTGGATAACGTCGTCGACGCCGTGCGGCGCGCGATAGCCGGACACCGGCCCTCCGAGCCGGTAGGCCGCCAGCGCGGGGATGCCGCGAGCTATTCGTAGATGACGCCGGAGTCGTCGGGTTTGCCCCTGCGCGGTGGACCCGCCGACGGCTTGGGTGGCGCGGGCTCCGGCAGCTCCGACGACAGGTCGAGACGCAGCGGCTCGGCGGACGTCGATGTGGGCGGGGGCGGCTGAATCACGATGGTCACCGGCGGCTCGGTGCCCGCCGGGCCGGGCGAAGGCGCGCGCCCCGAACCCGCGGATGCGGGCGCCGCGGTGTGCGCGTTGCCGCCACGGCAGGCCTGCACGAACGCGCTCACCGCAGCCACGGCCGACGCTGCCACCACGATTCCGGCCAGCCGCGCGCGGCGCGCCCACGCCGACGAGCGACCGACGCGCGTGGCCTGTTGTCCTACCATGGTGTGCTCATTCCGTGGATACGCCGTCCGAAGCCCAGACGATACCAGATTCGGAAGATTGCGTCGTGGAATCTCGACGCGGGAAGTTCGACGAGCCACGGCAGCACCCTCCTGACCTCGGGGAACTCCACCGCAAGCCCCATCAGCTTCTGCAGACGCTCGATTCGGTCGCGGTCCCGCGTGTCGGCGAACCGGAAGGGCGAGGTCGATAAGTAGGAGTAGTCCACGGCGTCGAAGTCGCCGTCGAAGTGGCCCTTGCGCACGGACCAGGACGCGATCGGCGTGCCCGGATAGGGCTGCAGCAGCGTCGCCTCCGCGAAGTCCGGCGCGCATGCGATGTTCAGATCCACCGTCGCCAGCGCGTCCTCGAATGTCTCCGTGGGTATGCCGACCATGTTGAACGTCAGCAGGCGGATGCCCGCTTCGCGCAGGTGCCTGCACGCCGAGAGCATCGTGTCGCCGGACATCCTACGGCCCAGCACGCGACGGCGGATTCGTTCGCTGCCGCTCTCGAGCCCCACGCCCACGGCCGCACATCCGGCCTTCGCCAGCATCTTCGCCGTGCGCGCATCCACGTGATCCGCTCGCACCTTGCAGAAGAACGGCTTGCCCACTTCCCGGTGAATGCGCCCCACCAGCTCCTCGGCCCACGACCGGTCCGTCAGCAGGCTCGCGTCCGCAAGCCACACCAGCTCCAGCCCCCACCGACGCTCCACCAGGCGAATCTCCTCTACGACGAGCCTCGACCGGCGCTTGCGCACCGGCTCGACGTCGCGCCCGTACAACGACAAGTAGCCCGCGTTGCCGCAGTACGTGCATCGATAGGCGCAGCCGCGGGAGGCGAGAAACGGCTTGACCCGATAGGCGCCCTTTCGCCGGTCCCCGTCGTACACCAGGTCATACGCCGGAAACGGCAGAGCGTCGAGATCGCCTGGCGGCTGCCGCGGACCGCCCTCGAGCACATTGCCTTCCGCGTCCTTGCACCGCACTCCCGCGACCGGCTCCCCTTGCAGGCCGCGCCCGAACCAACCGATCAACTCCACCGCGGATTGCTCCGCTTCCCCCACGCAGATCGCGTCCAGCCCCGGGTGCTCCACAATCCCCGGCACGAACGTCGGGTGCGGCCCGCCCATCATCGTTCGAATCCCCAGCTCGCGCTTCACGTGCAGCGCCCACTGCGCGTAGAGCCCGTGCATTCCCGTCGTCGCGCCAAAGCCCACCACCTCCGCCCGGCAAGCGCGCAAGCGCTCTGTCAATTCGCTGGCATCCCTCACCTCGCACCAGAAAACGGCATGTCCCGCGTCGCGCAGCGCCGCAGCCACGTACAGCATGCCGAGCGGCACGACGTGAGCACATGCCAGGGATGTCAAAGCGATACGCATGCGTGCCCCTCGAACCCGATAACGTGGACGGCCCTCCAGCGCGGACCCGGAGCGCCATCCCCTTGTTCGCACGCGCACCGGGGGAAAACAAGCCTGAAGGGCCCGATTGCCGGTCAGCCTTTCGATCGGTTCCACGTTCCCAGCATGCACGCCCATGTCGCGCGCACCCTTGTATCGCCCCCCGGTTGACACGCGCGTGGCTGCCGTCTACGAGCTACACCAATGTTCGAACAGCCGCCGGCAGCTCATCTCCTCGGCGCCATCATCCCCGTGTCCGCGCAGGGCATGGTGATCGTCGTGCTGGCGATGCTCGCGACCGTGCTGCTGCTCCTGGTCATCGGCATGCGCAGGAAGCTGTCCCTGCGCGTCGGCAAGTTCATGCTCGAGTCGCAGGCCGCTCACCCCCCCGTGCCCGGGACCGAACCCACGCAGCCGATGCGCCGCCGACGGCACTCGATGCGTGCACGCATGCCCAGCCCGCCGGATCTCAACGGCGACTCGCGCGTTCACTCCCTCGCCGAGTTGGCGGCCGCCTCCGAGCAAGGCCCGGAACCCACGCAGCCGTTCGACCTGTCCGCCGTCGCCGCAGCCGTCAGCTCCTCGGAGACCCTGCGCGCCCTGGAAGCGCTGCGTGCCGTCGAAGCCCGACGCAACCCGGGCAGCGAGTCGTTTCCCACGGTGGCCGTGCGGACCTTCAAGATGCCCGTTTGCCCCCTGTTCGTCCTCTACGAGGTTACCGGCTCCTCGCCCCGCGTTCACGTCGTCCCCTCCGACATGCGCAGCGTCGAGGTCGGCCGCTCAGCCGAGTGCACCGTCTTCTCGCCCAACCCCAGCGTCTCCCAGCACCACTTCCGCATCGTCATCACGCCCGGAGGCTCCGCCGGCAACAAGCCCTCCTACACGGTCGAGCTCGAGGATTGCGGCAGCCGCAACGGCACCTGGGTCAACCACAAGCGCGTCCAGAGCGGCGAGCGCACGAAGATGCGCGACGGCGACATCATCGAGGCCGCCTCGTCGCGGTACTTGTTCTACTACGTAATGCGGTCCGAGTAGGGACCCCGGGCCTGCGGCGCAACAGGCCCTTCCGGCCCTACGTCCCGCTATTCGACAATCACTCGATCCCCTGCCCCGCGCCCGAACGTCTCCGGACTGTACATCTCCTCGGCCTTCGGCGGCGGCACCACGAACACCCCGGGCGTCGTCGCCCGCGCCACATACGTATACTCGTATTCGCCGTCCCACAGCAGCGACGTGAACGCCTCCACCCGCTCGTCGCGCATGTTCTGGTGCTCGTACCACGTGCTGCCCCACCACCAGCCCGGCCGCTGCTTGGCCTTCTCGTCCTGCGGCACCTGCCCGGTCACCGCCAGCTCCGGATTCATCGCCTCCAGCCCCGCCGGGATCGGATCCACCAGCGCCACGTGGTAGCGCCGCGACGGCGTCACCATCGACACCCGCACTCTCACCATCGCTCCGGACCGGATCCGCCACGTGCCGTCCGCATCCCGCTTCACATCGTCCGGCTTGTCGACCGCTTCGTACAGCCGCGAGACCTGGAACCCGCGGTCGATCGGTGGCGGCCTCAGATCCGACGGCGCATACTGCATCCCGATGCGGTAGTACAGCCGCCCGGCGCCGTCCTTCTGCACGGTGAAGTTGCCCGCTCCCAGCTGCGCCAGCGACGCCATCGGGATGTCCACGTCGAAGCGGTCCGTGTTGTAGCCCTTGAAGCCGTGCTCACCCGCGTAACGGTCGCCGAGCCACGCTCTTGCCACGAAGTCCGGCGGGGTCTTCTCGTAGGTGTTGAAGTACCGGTCCAGCGCCAGCAGCACCCACGCATTCTCCTGCGTGTTCGCCCAGTGCCCGGCCTTGCGATGGCCCAGCAGCCCCGCCACCAGCTTCGGGATCAGGTCGCTCTTCGGATCGTCGCCGATGAGCGCCTCGAGCAGGATCCCGTCGACCCTGCGGCTCGAGTGCAATAGCACGTACGCGTTATCGCTGTAGGACGTCACGAAGTGCGCCGCCCCCGCGGTCTCTTCCGCCCGGTTGGCCAGCAACCGGTGGATCTCCGCCATGTCGCCCTCTGCCTCCTTGGCGCCGGACAATGTGGGAATCAACCACCCCACCGCCTCGAGCGGGAGCTTGTCCACGCCTCCCGCATCCTTGATCAGACGCTGCGCCCTCGCCAGGTCCCGATCGCCCATGCGCGTCCGCACGTAGATCGAATAGGCAATCAACGCCCGCCGGATCTCCGGCCCGTACCAGCTCGGAATATGGCTCTCGATCGTGCGAAGGTACCGGTGCGCCGCGTCCAGCACGCCCTGCGGCACGTCGAATCCCTTCTCCTTCGCCCGCTGCAGCGCGTGCGCCACGTGAATGCTCACGTACGGCGACGGCTCCCGATCCGCGCGCCAATAGTCCCAGCCGCCGCTCCAGTGCTGCCGGCTGCGCAGCCGGTCGATGTCCCGGTTCATCGCCGCCAGGATCTGGGCTTGCGGCGGCAGCCCCTCGGCCTTGAACGCCCCCAGCACGTCCTTGAGCGACGCCACCGCCAACAGCCTCGAGGCCAACTGCTCGTTGCACTCGAACGGATACGAAACCAGGTACAGCACCGCATCCGTGAGCGCCTGCAGCGCCGTCGACGACACGGTCAGCTCCAGCCCGCCATACTGCTGCACCACGTTCGACGGCATCGTCACCGGCTGTGCGATCGCGCCCTCATCGATCGTGCCATACGTGGCAAACGCCTCGGTCGTGGCAGGCGTCCACGTGGGCAGCTCGAACTCGCTCGCATCGCTCCAGCCGCCCGACACCGCGGCCACCTGGAACCTGGCCTTGCCCGCGCGACCCGCTGCTGCCGGCAATCTCACCTCGACCCGATCGTTGGCCGGCACCTTGACCCGACGGCCGAAGCCCTGCGTCAGATACGCGTTGCTGGCCCTGGCCGCCACGTCCACCGTCATCGGCTGGTCGGTCTGGTTCTGCAGCACGACCGGCAGCTCGAAGCGATCGCCGAAGTTCAGGAAGCGCGGAGCCGACGGCCTGACCATGAGTGGCAATCGCGCGGTAATCGAGGACTCACCCTTTCCGAACTCGCGCTCGCCGGCCACGGCCACCGCCATGATCCGATAGCGCGTCAGGTTGTCCGGCAGCTTCACCGGGACCTGCGCGTGACCCTTGGCGTCCGTGATTACTCGCGGCACGAACGCGGCCAGCGGCGTGAAGTCCGCGCGCAGCGCTATCTGCGGCTCGGGCTTGCCCGCGGCGCTCTTCGCTCCTCCCGGTGCCTTGTCCCCCGCCGCAGCCTCATACACCGCGCTCGGTGACGGAGCCGCCATCGGCGGCACGTCGCCTAGGCGCCCTCGCCCGCCTCGCAAGCCTCCGCCGTCCCGCTTGGCGCCCGCGCTCTCCAGCCGCATCTGGCTCGCGTCCGGCCTGCCCAGGACCACCGCATCGCGCATCCGACGCTCGCTCACCCCGTCGTCGCGCTGCGCGTAGAACACGTCGATCGGATTCACTAGCTGGTAGTTGGTCAACGACAGAATCGCTTCGTCCACCACCACCAGCGCCAGCTCGCTTCCTCCCACACCCTTGCCCGACGCATCCCGCACGTCCACGTCGACCACCGTGCTCGCACCGGGCGCGACCTTGGCCTCCCTGGGCGTGGTCTGGACCGCAAGCGTCCTCGGCCCCGGCGGAACCGACAGCCGCACGCTGCCAAACGCATACGCCGGACGCTTGGGCAGCGACGGATCCACCTCGCCGCCGTCGTTGGTCCGCGGCGCCGCCCCCACCAGATCGACGGCCGCCACCACACCGGGCATCCAGCCCTCTTCGATCGGCACCCGCAACGTCTGCGTGGCTGTCTGCATGCTGAAGCGCTGCACGCGAACCATGCCCTGCCGTCGAACGGTCAACGTGCCTTCCGCCGGCACGAACGGCGACATCACCAGGATCTCGGCCGTCTCGCCGGCCCGGTACTCCTTCTTGTCCGGCATCATCCGCGCGGCGTCCTGCTGCAGATCGCGATCCGGCGTGGCATTCGGCCCGATCACCCACAGCTTCATGTCCGTGCGGCTCTTGCGCCCGGCGTCGTCCTCCACCATCGCCGTGATGCGGTGCATTCCCCCTTCCTTCGGGTGGAACGTGCATCGCTGCGGCTGCTCCGATGACGTCACCTCGCAGCTCTCCACGTCGAGCTCTTTCTCTCGGTACTCGCCCGCTTCTTGAACCCACTCCAGACGCGCGCACCGCAGCGCGATCTTGCGCCCGGCCAAGAGCTTCCCATCCACATCCGAGGCGATCGCGTCGATGAGCAGCGGCTCGCCTTCCCGCACGAACGACCGATCGCTGCGCACTCCCGCATAGACCTTGCCCGGGTGCACCAGCAGGCTCGTCGATGACGCCCACGTCTGGCGGTTGACGTCGGTGACATCACCCTGAATCTGCAGGCTCATCGGATACTGCGGCTCGACCGCGTCGAAGTCGATGCGCAGCATGTGCTTGCCCTCGGCGTCCGTGCGCGCCGACCACGTCTCGGTCTTGGAGCTGTCGTCCGTGTCGCCGCGCATGCGCCACCAGGACCACTCGGCCGGCCCGAACCAGTAGTCGCCGCGATTGGGCGGCACGAACCGCCCCACGCTGCGCGTCACGTGCCACTTCGTCTCCGCGTTCGCCAGCCCCCCTCCCGCGTAGTACTTCGCCTGCACCGTCGCGATCGCATGCCCACCCACGTAGTGAGGCCCTTCGCTGACCGACGCATTGACCTCGAACTCCGGCCTTCGAAACTCCTGGATCTCGAAGCCGTGCGAGAATGTCGTGTTGGACACCGATGCCCTGGGCGACAGCTCGAGCCGCACGTACGCCTGGCCGAGGTTCACGTTGTCCGGAAGCTTGAACGACAGATCGAACCCGCCCGACCCGTCGAGCTTCGTCGTGCCTTCGCCCACCGTGTTTCCACGGGGCCCCTGCACCTTGTAGCCGAGTGGCGTCCCGTCGCTCTGCGGCAGCGCGCTCACATCACCGCCCTTCTGCGCTCCCAGCCGGCGTACCCAGCCTTTCACCCGCACTTCCTCCCCCGGCTTGTACATCTTGCGATCGTCGAACACGTACCAGGCCAGCGAGTCGGTCCTCGCGTACGGCCGCCAGCCTCCCGACGACGGCAGAATCGCCAGGTCATCGCCCTTTCGCGCCACCAGCACGTCGCCCGCATGCGCCGACAACGGCAGGCGCGCCAGCCCGTCCGCCCCCGTGCTCACCGTCGAGGTGGTGGGCAGCACGGACATCTGCACGCCCTCCATCGGCGCGCCGTTCTCGAGCGAACTGGCCCAGCCCACCAGATCCTCGCCGTCCGCGAACGCATCGAGCCCGATGCGCGTAACCTGCACCCACGCCCGCACATACTCGCGGGACCAGCGATCCTTGCGCTGTGTAGGCGGCTCGACGATCACGATCGCCTGCCCCGACGTGCCGTGCAGCGCCGGCCTCAAGTCGATCTGTGTCTCCACCAGCTCATCGGGTGCGTTGCGCACCTGGATCGTCTTCGCCTCCACTAGCTTGCCCGGCGGGTTCTTGACCTTGCGATCCTCGTCCCAGGTGTTGATCCACGTGTACCAAGCGGACCAATCCTCCGCACCGACCGCGTACAGCTTGAGCTTGAGCGTGCGGTAGTTGATTGAGTAGATGGAGAAGTTGGGCCCGCCGGCCGGATCGAGCACCGCCATCTGGTAGTCGCGGGAGAACAGCGACGGCTCCGCCGAGCCGATGTGCATGTCGACGGTCTGCGCCGCGCCGAGCGTCTGGCCGAACGTGTCCGGGATCGAATCGGCCAGCGTCACCTTGTAGGTCGTACGCCCCTTCGATCGCCCCTGGATTGTCAGGTACTGGCCGTGCACCTCCACCTTCATGCCCGGCAGCTCGGGCGAGACCGTCACCATCGACTTGGAGAACCCCGCCTCGTCGATCGGATTGCTGAACCAGAAGGACCATCCCGACAACGGCACGCACGGATCGTTTTTCTCGCACGAACGGCTCGTCACCCTCAGGGGACCGAACGTGCGGAAGCTGAACTTCTGGGCCTTGTCCGTGCGCCGCGGTCCCTCGGCCGAGGGCGTCCCCGGCCCAATCGTCACCGTCACCGCCGCATCTTTCGGCAGCGGCTGCTGTGTGCGAAACGCCAGGCGTCTGCCTTCCTCGGTCTTCTCCCACAGACGCCCTACCGTCTTGTCTGTCGCCAGCTCGTCGCCTTCGACCAGACGCAACGGCAGCGGCTCTCCGCCCGCGGTCACCGTGACCGTGGCGAGCACGGCCGCCGGATCGATCTTCTGGTCGAACCCGGCGAACAGGATCGGGTCGAGCCGCGTCGGGCCGCTCGTGGGCCAGCGCTGCTCGAGGCTGACGGCGGGCGTGGAGAAGCCCCAGGTTGTCGCCTGCGCGAGCACCTGCCCCGTGGCCGATCGCGTGCCGGCGGGCACTTCGACATGATAGTCGGTCGCCATCGGAAAGCGCTTGGTCGGCTGGAAGACGGCGGTCTGCGTGCCGGACCATCGCCATTCCCCCGCGGGCAAGGGATCGACCTTGATCGGCACCGGCGCCCTCGCCAGATCGGCAATCGAGCTGATCGCCACCATGGGCTGCGAAAAGGTCACGCTCAGGTGCGGCGCGATCGGCACGTCGCCTTCGGGCATGCGACGGCTGACCTGCAGCGGGCCAGTGGGCGTGGCCGTGGCGGGCGGAGGCCCGGGCGGCGGAGGAAACACGCCCTGCACGGTCTTGCCCGTGCGCGGCGGAGGTAGTGACTTGTCCCTCAGCGCAAAGGCGCGGCTGTCGTCCGGCTGAACCGGGAGCGGCTTGAGCCTGGCGAGAATGCGCGCCGCGTCCGCGTCGGACAAGGCCTCGGCCGCGACAACCGCTGGCGGCTTCGCCTGGTCGGCAGCCGGGTCGGCGTTGCTCAGGCGAAACCCGACGCCGGACTTGGACAAGCGCCAGCCCACGCGTTCGGGCTGCGCCAGAACGGCGGAGCCCACCGGCGGCGGGCCGCTCACCGGAGGCTTCTGCGAGGGACATCCCAGCACCAGCGCGGTGAGCACCACGCAACCAAGCAGAAACGCGCGGCGTCTCCACCCCCACGGGCTGCCCGTGCGGCCGCGCCCCGCGTCCTGTCCTGCCCTTCGCTTCGCTCCTACGGTTCGGTTCATTGGGCCACCTTCGGTGCTGGATGGATACGGACGTACCCCTCGGAGGATTTGCTCCTCTGCTCGGACGCCGATCGTGCACCAAGCTTGGGCCGGCGGCTACGCCAACCGTCCGTCAACCGCGAAGCAGCGACGATCAGCGACAGCCAGGCGTCCCCCGCTCGCACGCGATGTTCATCGGCGCCTTGAGCAGCAGGCCGAACTCGCCGAACGTCGCGTTGTTCGCATCGGGCAGCCAGCCGACCCGCGCAAACAGCGCCACCCATCCTATCGTCAGCAACGGGCGGACACACACACCCTGCAAGGTCCGGCCATCGGTGCGCTCGAGAAGGTAGCCCCCGTCGATCCCGAATATCGTGTTGCCGATCTCGGGCCCCACGCTCAATCGCTTGGAGTCCGTGCCGGAGTCCTCGACCCCGTCGACATACAGACCCGTCCACCATCCATGGCCAGGCCGTCCGATGACCTCGTATCCCGCAAGGGACAGCTCGGCGCCGGTAACGAATCCGCCGCCGCCCTTTCTCGCGGACAGCGCGAAAGGCAGCCCGGGCGACACGTACCACCCGCGCGCGATCGTCAGCGGCGAGTCCGCGGCGGCTGGTCTGCCGTCGAGCATCACCGCGGCCGCCATCGCTAACGCCGTCACCCGCCGCAGACACCTGGTGTCGAGCATGGCGACAATGGTAGTACCGCGTGCCGGAAGTGGACAGCTCGCCGTGGTCGGCGCTGTCACGCAAGTCCCCACGCCGGGCATGTTGCTCCTCCGAGCTCTCGAACCCGCCGCTGCTGCAGCCTCCACCCGAGCGCCGCATGGGCCCGAGACGGTGTTCAACCGGCAGGCGGCTGCTCGTAGTCGCCCCGGGCAACATTGAAATACAGCGCACCACCGTCCTTGGTGGTCGCCGTGAGCCCGGAATCCGGAAGCACCGAGTCGCTGAAGCATACCGGCCCGTCTTCCGCGGGCAGCGCCCGCGTGACCGTAGACTTCGCATCCGCCTCGCCCTGACCAAGATACGCATTCTGGCCACTTAAAAGTCGCGTCACTGTTATCACCATCACGCACTGCTCTCCGCGTCGAAGGGCGGAAAGAGCTTGAACATCAGTTGTAGAGCGAAGTCTTCACCTTCTGAATCGTGAAAGGATCCACCCCGAGACGACCCAGCCGCACCGTCGAAGTCTGCATCTTGCAATCGTCGCGGTGCTCGAAAACCAGCGTCGCGTCCATTCCCTCTTCGAGACCGTCGATCACGAAGTGACTATCGACATCCGAGGTGACCGCGGCCAGGTCCGGCCGCGCAAGCACGCAGATCTGCGCTCGCAACTCACAAGTCTGGGAGTCATGTCTCCTCCCTCACGTTGACG
Source organism: Myxococcales bacterium (assembly GCA_021847645.1). Taxonomy (GTDB): domain Bacteria; phylum Myxococcota_A; class Polyangia; order Polyangiales; family Polyangiaceae; genus JAJZQG01. The sequence continues at coordinate 3,140 of JAJZQG010000147.1, read as the reverse complement.
ACTGCCAATGCGGGGCGTAGCGTTCTGCCTCGCCATCGATCCCCCCCTGGCATTCTCCAGCCCAAGAGGTTTTCATGACGCGGTCATTGTTCGAAGTGCCGTCTGCTCGATATTTGGCAGTTGGCCTCTTCGTGGCGGTTCTCTCGGCGTGCGGGGGCTCCAACACGCCAGCGAGTGGCGCCGGTCCCGATGTGGACGGCTCGACGGACGCGGACGCCGCCGCGCCGGACGCCTCCGACGCCGGAGTGGACGGCTCGACGGACGCGGACGCCGCCACGCCGGACGCCTCCGACGCCGGAGTGGACGGCTCGACGGACGCGGACGCCGCCACGCCGGACGCCTCCGACGCCGGGATGGACGGTTCGACGGACGCGGACGCCGCCACGCCGGACGACGGGGGAGACGCGGGCTCCGCCGCGGCGATCCTCGCCAACTGTGGCGTAAGCACGACGAACGTCCCACCGTTGGTCGTCAACGCTGCGGGCCAGACGGTCGACCCCAACACCTGGCAGCCACTGGATCAGCCGTCGGTCGCATTTTCGCCGCACGCCGAGCTCTTTCAGGTGGGCGGGACCTTCCAGGGCTACGCCAATACGATGTTCCAGGACGGTCAGTCCACGCCGCCGTACGCGACCTCGGCGCCCATCGACGGCGACCAGGGCTGGGCTCAGACAAGCGCGAAGACGAGCCTTTCCGCCGACATCGACGGCGACGGCATCGATGAGACCGTGGTCCTGTACGCCAAGAGCACGACGGACACCAACTTGTACCTCCGCGTCTACCACCTCGGCACGTTCAGCGCCGAGACGGTCGTCCCCGGCGTCACCCTTTCGGGCAAGAGCTTTCAGTCCTGGCTCTCACCCGCGGCCTCAATCCACGTCATGGGCAACTCGTGGTTCCCCAACTTCGACAGTACGAAAGGAGACATCGACGGCGACGGCAAGCAGGAGGTGTTCGTCGTCGATTACGATTCTGTCCACATCCTGTCGGTGACCGACGCCGGGGCTGCGACGGTCCTGGACAGCAAGACGTTTGCTGGTCCGGTGAGCAGCGTCGCGGCCGGCTCGATCAAGGGCGACCGCAAGGACGAGTTCGTCGTGGCCTGGGTCGCGGCCGGCTCCGCTCAGTACGCGCTGTACGACTCCGCCTTCGCGGCGCCGCTCACCAGCCCCACATCCCTCGGGGACGGCTTCTTCGCGGAGGCTGGCTTCGGCAACTTCTACGGCGACCACAACCCGGCCGCGCTCGCCGTGGCGTACCAGTCCAAGTCCGTCGGTTCCGTCGAGATCCTCATGTTCGACTACGCGCCGCCCCCCGCGAGCGCCCTTCACCAGGTGAGACTCCAAGAGGTTGTCAACGGTCGCGGTATCGGGCGGTTCCGGATGCTGCCCCGAGCCGTCGACCTCAAGGGCATCGGTCAGGACGAGCTCCAGGTCCTCGGCACGGTCTTCGACAAGCCGATGACGTCTTCCACCTATCGAGATGTCATCATCCCGACGGGCTACCAGACGCTGCGCGATGTACAGGTCGGCGACGTCGACCACGACGGCCAGCAGGAGCTCGTCTACCACTTCATTCAGCCCAACCCGGTCGACATTGCCCAGCCCGACGTGGAGGACATCGTGGCCTACGGGCTCGACGGCATGGGCCAGGTCTCCAGCAAGGTCAACCTCGTTCAGGCAGCGCCCACCGCTTCGACCACGGGGTTCGGAGAGACCACCGCCATCGCCATCGGCAGCTACGCGGACGACGCGGGCATGCGCGTGCACTATGTCGGGCACACGCTGCGCTTCACCGATCCGATCGTCATGGCGGTCATCGCCTCCGCGCCGTACTGGAGCGACGTGGCCGCGGCGGACAGCAGCTACGGCGGCTCGCTCAACAACTGGTCGACCGCCTACGGCATGACGTCGAGCACCGACACCGACACGACTCACTCCATCGGGTTCTCCGTCGGTGCCAGCGTCGAGTTCGAGCACGACTTCAACATCCCGATCCTCGACATCACGGCCGCCAAGGTCAAGGCGTCGCTCGCATTCACGTCGCACACCAGCTGGGAGTGGCAGACCACCTACCAGGTGGAGAAGTCGATCCAGTACAACGCTTGGGCCGGCGCGGACAACGTGGTCTTCACCTCCGTGCCGATGGATGAGTACCAGTACGTCATCGACGAGACCACCGACCCCGTCAACAACCCTGTCGGCAAGTCCATCTACATCTCCATCCCGCGCGCCTATCAGACGTACATGGTCACGAAGGACTTCTACAACTCGTGCATCGGCACGGGCGTGGTTCCTCCGATCGACAGCTCGATCTTCGCCCACACCGTGGGCAACCCCTTCAGCTACCCGACCTCCGCCCAGAAAGACGCGCTGTTGAGCACCTACTTCCCGGGCGACCCGCAGAAGCAGGCGGACTACCAGTACGCGGCGCAGCCGGTGGCGCAAGGTTCGGGCGTGACGACCCTGAGCGTGGCCATCACCCAGGGCCACAGCGAGACGGTCTCCCAGGACTTCTCACTCGAAACTTCGGTCGGCGTAGGCGTCGGTGATTGGACGGTCTGCGCGAACGCGGGCTTCGAGGTCGGCTACTCGGCCACGTCGAGCACGTCGACCGGGACCACGTTCACGGGCACCGTCGGGTACCTGCCAACGACGTACTACCTGAATTCGAGCTATGCGTACCAGGCGGGCCTGTTCGCCTACCCGTACAAGACCCCGGTGGGCAAGAGCATCTGGGTCGTCGACTACTTCGTTTGCGACGCCAACACTTCTTGTCCGTAGAGGTCGCGCGCGCACCTGCTCCCCCGTCGCCGCTCGCCTAGCCGCCGGCACCGTCTCCCCGCTTCCAGCCAACATTGGCCGACACCGGACGCTCCCTCGGTCCGTCGATCGCGCGATCGGCTTGGAATCAAGGCGATCCGCGATGTGCTTCCAGCCAATATTGGCTACGACGCGCCCCCGCGCCGCTCGATCACGTCCTCGGGCACCTGCTGGTGCGCCGCCTCGGCATGCCGTCGAGCGCTTCGAAGTGGCATCTCGTGCACTGGCGGCTACAACCACGTAGTTGCGTCCGCCACAAGTTCCGGCCGGGTTTTGCTGGCGAAGCTGCTCGCCGACGCTCCCCCTCTTGCACCAACC
>JAJZQG010000146.1 GCA_021847645.1 Myxococcales bacterium | reverse complement strand
TAGCGTACGACGTGACCGATGAGCCGGTGCTGGATGCGAGCTGGCGTCCGGCCGATGATGACGGGTGGCCCGTGGAGCGCGGACCGCCAGCGGAATGGGACGGGGTCGATCCGCCGGCGCCGCCGGGTGAGTAGGGGGCCCGGGCGCGAAGCGGCGTGATCACATTGACGGCGGTTGATGACCATACCTTCGGCTCGACGTCGTGACGGGGGAGGTGTACCCTTCGACCATGGCTTCTGAAGTCGGAGACGGGCGTTTGATGGTGGGAAGATCGCATAAGATCTATACTGTCAACTGTGAAGGGGGCATCCGCGGTGCACACAAGCTTGCGCCACCTACTCGCCTGCGGTCGGCATTGCCAGGTCGGAGAGCATTCTTCATCGCTCCCCCGGCGTCCCTCCCTCGCCTTGCTCCGCCGGGCGAGTGCATCGAATACCGAATTTCTCCAGGCGGTACAGGAGCACGTGTCTGGCGATCCCCAGGAACTTCGCGGTCCGTGTCTGGTTGTAGCCATTCATCTCAAGAGCACGCACGATGACGTCCCGCTCGAGGTACACGAGCGAGATCCCCTCGGGCGGCAGCTGGATGTGGTAGCTCGACACGGTCGCCCTCGGACGCTGCGCAGGCGACAGAACCAGATCCAGGACGTCATTCGAGATGATGTCGTCCTCGGCGAGCAGCACCATGCGTTGGACGATGTTCTGAAGCTCGCGAACGTTGCCGCGCCAGGGCATGCCCACCAACCGATCCACGCATTCGTCGGTCAAGACGAACGGCCGAGTCCCGCCGAAACGGACGAGGAAGTCCTCAAGAAGCGCGGGGATGTCTTCGGGCCGATCCCGCAGCGGCGGCAGCTGGATGGGGAAGACGGCGAGGCGGAAGTACAAGTCCTCGCGAAAGGCACCGGAATCCACTGCGCGGCGCAGGTCCCGGTTGGTCGCCGAAATCACGCGGACGTCGATCGGCTCAGGCCGATTCTGGCCGATAACATCGATGGTCCGCTCCTGCAGGACCCGCAGCAGTCGAACCTGGACCTCAGGCGGCAGCTCGCCCACCTCATCGAGGAAGATGGTACCGCCGCGTGCATGGCTGAACCGGCCGGGCCGTGCGCGGACTGCGCCGGTGAATGCGCCGCGCGTGTGGCCGAACAGCTCGCTCTCGATGAGATCGCGCGGAATGGCAGCGCAGTTGATGGCTACGAACGGTCCCGACGCGCGCCCGCTCTGGTGGTGCATCCGCCGGGCGAGCAGCTCCTTGCCGGTTCCGCTCTCCCCCAGGATCAAGACCGTCGTGTCGGAGCGCGCCACCCGGTCTGCTACTTGCAGCACTTTCTTCATCACAGCGGATTCACAGACCATCTCGCGGCCGTCGCCATCGAGTCGTCCGCGCAGATCGTTGACCTGGGCCTTAAGATTCGCGTGCTCCACCGCGCGGCCAACCACGAGCTTCAGATGGGTCCGGTCGCAAGGCTTGGGCAGGAAGTCGAAGGCGCCCGCCTTCATCGACTCGACTGCGGTGGCCGTGTCACCGAATGCGGTGATCATCACGACAACAACGTCAGCAGAGCGCTCCTTCAGCGCCCGCAGAAGCTCGAGGCCAGACATGTGTGGCATCTTCAAGTCGGTGACGACCACGGGATAGGGCTTCTCATCGAAGGCCCGCAGCGCGGCGGCCCCGTCGGACGCCCGCCCGACTTCATGACCATCCTCGCTGAGCTGGAATGCCATCACCTCGCGGAAGCTCTCGTCGTCGTCGACGACCAGCACACGGGTCGGCGCGGGGGTCGATGCCTTGCGAGGTGAAATGGAGGAGGCCATGTCAGTGGATGACCACGGAGCCCTTGAACATTCCCATGCCGCATTGGAACCCCAGCGTCCGCGCGGACGAGGCGGGCACGTCGATATCAACGGGTTGGTTGAGCGGCAGATCGCGCTTGATGCCGAGCTCCGGGAAGTCGACTTGCTTTGCGCACGTCTCGTCGCTCGTGCGCGTGAAGCGCAGGGTGAGCTTCTTGCCCAGCTGTGCGTGAACGCTGCTCGGCGTGAAGCCATTGCCGTCGACTTTGACTTCGATGACCGCGCCTTCGCTCATCGGGGGAGTGGCAGCGGGGGTGCCAGCCTGACCACCAGCCGTGGCGGACGCGGAGCCGGCCGACGCTGGGGCGTTGCAGGCCGCGGCCAGAGTCGCGACGAGGGCGAGAACAGGGAGAGTGATGATCTTCATCATTCGAAAATCGATTAGCAACATGCGTGCCTTCCACCCGACGGAGCGTGCGAGCGTCGGGTGCTCGCTCTGGATCGAGTCGAACCGCCGATGCAATGGTGGTCCAGGCCGTGCGACGTATCAAGGGACGCCGACGGCATGGATGCGAGTGCGGACTATTCTTCAACGGCGGTTGAGAATTGTCCGCAACGGTGGCTCGGGAAGCTGGACGGGGCGTGGCTCGGAGTACCAATCGGGCCAAGAAGAGCGAACCCGCCCGTCAAGCGGCGCTTGGTATTCGCCTTGCTACGGCCGTCGAGACGCAGCTTCCGCGCTGGCGTTCCCCGACGCCAGCGTCGCCTGACCTCATGGACCAACCAATTCCGACGTGTCTCCGTCTTCCGCGCTCCAAGCCGCCTTGGCGTCATCCGAGCGTTCTGGCGGCAGCCTGCACGGCGACCGCAGCGGCGGCAGCGCTCTCGCCGACGATGGGAGCGAACGCCTACGCGCAGTCAGTTGCGAACGACGTGGTCGAGCCCGTGCGGCTCTCTCTGGTGCGCGGGGAGGGGGCAGCGATGTGTCCAGGGCCACAGGTCCTCGAACAGCGGGTCGCCGCCAATCTCGGACGCAACCCCTTCGCTTTGGACGCTCCCTATGCGCTCGAGGGCGTTGTCCGTCACACAGACGAAGGGTGGTTCGCTGTTCTCAGTCTTCGCGGCCGCCGAGGTGAGGCGCTCGGCGAGCGCACGCTGGAGGCCCGCGGCGAGTCCTGCGATGCCATCACGCGCGCCATTGTGTTGGCGATCGGACTGACCATCGACCCACGGGCTCCGCAGCACACAGCTACCCTGCCGACGGACGTGCCAGTAGAGCACGAATCTGCCGCGCCGATGGTTCCGCCCGCGCTGTCCGCAGCGGCCCCACCCGGCTCTTCCGCTGTCCCCGTCGGTACTGCGGCTCCCCCGCCGAAGTGTCCCGCCTCGCGCCCCGCAGCGCGTTCCATGGAGAACAGCGGCCGGCCGTCCCCCAAGCGGCCGCAGGTGCGGGTCATGCCTGAAATCGACGTTGCCGCGGGCGTATTGCCTAGTACCGCGGTTGGAGCAGGATTGTCGGCAGTAGCCCGGCCTGACGCTCATGTGTCGGGTGGGCTCGGCATGCTCTGGCTTTCGGAGCGAAGCGCCGAGCAAGGAAGCTTCGGGTTCGGTCTCACCGCGGGTACGCTGCAGGCCTGTTACTGGCTGGACGTGACGCCTCGTGTCGATGCAGGCTCGTGCGTCATCGCCCAGGCCGGTGCGATGCACGCCACGGCGTACGCGGACGAGCCGTTGGATCCGGGGCAGAAGCTCTGGCTGGCGGCTGGCGGCGGCGAGCGTGTCGCCCTGCAGCTTACGAATGCGGTGTTCCTCGACGTGGGCGTCGACCTGCTGGTGCCCGTCGTTCGCCGAGACTTCCGCGTCGTCGGCGTGAATCCCCACCGCGTGTTTCTCCCGGCTGCAGTGGCAGGCGTGGGGCACGTGGGGATGGCCGTGAATTTTCCATGAAGGATGGGACAGGGTCTCCCCAATCAGAAGGCAGGTGCACGCTTGGCCTTTGAGGCAACCGCAACGAATCACGACCTACGCGCGCCCGCTTTCGCGGAAGTCCACCGCGATCACGCTCGGTTCGTCTGGCTCGCGCTCCAGCGGCTCGGAATCTGGCCTCGCGATCTCGACGACACCTTCCAGGAGGTCTTCCTCGTGGTACACCGCCGGCTCCACACCTTCGATGGTTCCTCGCACATGCGCTCGTGGCTGCACGGGATCTGCGTGCATGTCGCGTCGGACTACCGTCGTCGGGCCCACCGCCGGAGGGAAACGCTCACCGACGACCTGCCGGAGCCCCCGAGTTTCCAGCGCGAATTGTCACCGGAGCAGCAGGTGGCCCTGAGTCAGGAGCGACAGCACCTCCGCCGCATTCTCGACTCCATGGACCTGGAGAAGCGGGAGGTGTTCGTCATGTTCGAGATCGACGGACTGCCCTGCAATGAGATTGGAGAGTGCCTTGGGGTGCCGGTGGGAACGGTCTATTCGCGCATTCACGCTGCCCGGCAGGAATTCCTGCGCGCCGTGAAGAGGGTGGGCGCGGCTGCTGCGCGCGGGGAGCGACCATGAACGAGCCCACCCGATGGCGTGACGGTGGCGAAAGGCTCGATCCTGACATAGCTCATCTCCTGCGTTCCGCCTCCGGGTCGCGGCCCATGACCAATGGTCAGTACGCGCGTACGTGGCGGCGCCTCCAGCCGCTCGTGGCTGTTGCTCCGGCTGCGGGCGTCCTGCTGTGGGTGAAAGCTAGCCTGGCTGCGCTGGCCGTTGTAGTCGTCGGGACCGCCACGGTGTACGCCGTTCGCCGGCTGGACTTGCGCACGGAAAGCGCGCCGCCGCGGCTATCTCAGAGTGTCCCGGCGCCGCCACAGGAAGGACCGGACCTGCCGTCGGTCACCGCGGAAAGCGATGCCGCCGCATCGAGCGCGGTGGCTCCCCAGCCGCCACAGGTAGCCGACCCAGAGACCAAGCCGTTGTCGAACAAGGCCACCGTACACCACCCGGTGCCGGCCGGTTCCAGCGATGCCCTGGTGCAGGAGCTGGCGTTGATCGAGCGCGCGCGGGCGCTCGTCAGAAGCGACCCTGCAGAGGCGCAGCGGCTCCTTCGCGATCACGCCACGCGGTTTCCACGGGGCACGCTCGCCATGGAGCGGGAGATGGTCATGATCGAAGCACTCATGTACTCCGGGCACCGTGCCGAGGCGCGGAGCAAGGCCGAGTCGATGCTGCGACAGGCAAAGGGCAGCCTTTACGAGACGAGGCTGTCGAACCTGCTCCAGCAAATGCAGTGAGCGATAATCGCTGAGGAATTGATGATGCGCGCCGTGTTATGGCTCTTGGTACTCGAAGCGACTCTGGCTGGTTGCGTGGTGGAGACCGACCTGGCCCGGCGGGACTCTGCTGATGCCGCGGACAGCGGTGAACCACCAACGTGCGGCGCTGACGGCGGCACATGCACCACGGATTCTGCAGCGGTCGACGCGCGCGATGAGACTCCACAGGGAATGGACGGCATGGCGGGAATGGGCGGGTCGATGGCATGCGATGCTCACGACTGCGACGGCGCAGCGCTGGAGTCGGGAGGCGAATCTGCCGACGGGATGGCGATGCCCTGACGTGACGTTCTCGGCGGTGACACTCACCCGATAGAGAGGATGGGGTCGTAATGATACGCAACCGCTTGCTTGGAATCGTCGTGTTGACAGGATTGGCGCTGCCCTCGTGCGGCGGGCGCGGTGAAGGCGATTGGCCGTCCGGAGCAGCTGCGCAAGCTAGTCTGGACGGGAGCACGTCGGCGAGCGGCGGCGCCCCGCTCGACGGGAGCGCAAGCGCGGACGTGGCCGAGGCCAGAAGCGACGGAGGCGGCAACGGCGGAGCGGGCGGCTCGACAGGCGTCGGCGGGCTCGGCGGTTCGGGCGCCATGGGCACGGGGGGCACCATGCTGGCGACCGATGGCGGAATCGGTGGTGCGGGCGCCGGTGGTTCTCCTGGGGGAACGGGTGGCTCGTCCGGCGGAATCGACAGCGGCATGGGAACGGATAGTGGGATGGAAACCGACGGCGGCATGGGTACCGACGGTGGCATGGGTACCGACGGCGGCATGGGTACCGATGGCGGCATGGGTAGCGGCGGGGGCATGGGTTGGTGGCGGCAGCCGGGTGCGTCGAGGCAGCATGTCGGGTGATTCGCTCAGCGGCCGGCTGCGCAATGCGGTCACGCCGGCAGCGACCGTGCTGCCCGAGCTCCCACCGGAGCTCAGAGCCATCGTCCGCCAGAGCGTCGACGCGGTGGTTGCGATCGCGCGCGAGATCGAAGCGGAGGCGAGGTCCCGAAAGAGCGGCCTTGGCGGCGAGAGCGGTGCTGCGCCGACAGCAAGGCGAGGTGGTCGGGACACTGCGACTGGTCGATTTTTCGAAGGCCGCGGCGACGAGCCGCCAACCATGGAGTGTAACGCTTCGGAGACGGATGAGCGCGTGCAAGGCTGCAAAGCGGTGGGATTCACAATATCGCTCCTCGAGCCGACAGGCGAGTGAGCACGGAGGTCCGGATGATCATGTTGAGCCGAATGAGCTTGGGTTCCCTTGCGCTGATGGTGGCCGTCACACTCGGCGGCGCGTCGTGGGGATGCATGATGGGCGTGGGTGGAATGCAGCATGGCAATTCACAAGGCAGCTCGGAAGTCAGGAGCGGAATCGACTCCGGGCGGAAGGGAATTCGGATCGCCCGGGATGGTGTGGCGTCATTCCAACAGGGCGATCGGCAGACAGGCGTCGACATGATGGCCCAGGGCATGGAGATGGTTTCTGTCGGCATGGATGACATGCACGGTGGCTTCGACATGATGTCCGGCGGCATGATGTCCGGCGGCATGATGTCGGGTGGAACCATGTCCGGCAGCATGATGGAACAGTGCGGCTGTAGCGGCGACAAGATGATGACCTCCATGCACCAGGCCCTGGAAGACATGCAGCAAGGGCTCGACATGATGACCGACGGCGATCCTGCGAACGACCGAGCGGGAGCCGAGAAGATGGGGCAAGGGGTGGACGCGATGGAGGCCGGGTACGACGCGGCCGATCAGGCGATGTCGTGCATGGATAGCGCGCAGGGTGGCATGCAGAGTGGCGGCATGATGTAGCCTGCACCGAGCTTCGGCTACTTCACCTTCTCGACGCTGTCCCCCTCGACAAACGCGGTCCCCGGCGGGAAATCGACCACGGAATAGTGCTCGTTGAGCACCTGCGTCACCTGCCCCTCGGCAATGACCACCGGCGTGCATTGCCGGACCGCTGGCTTCGACGAAGATGTGCACTTGTGTTTGATGAGGCGCACATGGTCGCCCACCGCGACCTCGTTGTTCCCCAGGCAAACATGCGCCTGCGAGTCGCTGATCTTCATGACCACGGATCCACGCATGGCCGCGTGACCGCATCCAACACCGACAAGCAGGGCCAAGAGAGCCAACGGCGTGAAACGCATCATTATCACCCCTTCCGATCGGACGGGAACCTAGCACCACGGAGGGCGTGATGCCAGCCCCCGCCGACCCCGTCCTCGATCCGACGATGCCTGCGTGACCGCTTCAGGCGGACGGAATACTCACATCCCTCCGTCGCCTCCCATCATGCCCCCATCGGCGTCCATTCCGCCCTCGCCCATCCCTCCGTCGCTCATCCCGGCGTCTGCGGCTGGTTGTTCCGAGCGAGGGACACAGACGGTCGCGGTGCCGTGTCCCGCGGCATCCGGCTTGGGAGTACAGGCGTAGTCGGGACGGCAGTCGTCGTCATTCCCGCAAAGCGCAAGGCACGTCGCTGAGGGCGCCAAAACGCATTGCGATCCAGTCGTGGCCACGGCGCCCAGCCCCGGATCCTCGGGACAGTCATGGCCGTGCTGCTCGCAACCCTCCACGGCACAGTACCCTCCCGGCCAGTCGGTCAGACAAGCTGGCGAACCCGACCCGCCCGCCGGGCAGCTGTCCGCAGACGAGCACGGATCGCCTACTTTCGCGCCGCCTCCGCCGTCGCTTCCCTGAACGTCCTCATCGTTCACGTCGCCGTCTCGAGTGGGAGGCGCGTCATCGCTCGCGTCGACGGCAGCGTCGACGTCCGGGGGATTCGCTCCAGGCGCCAGGCCGTCACTGCCTCCGCAGCCCGCGACCAGGCAGCCAGCGCTGATGAACACGAAAACGCAGATGTTCTTCATCGATATCTCCTTCAGAAACCTCTGAGTCGCGCCGTCGTAGGATAGTCGGCGGGTGTAGAGTAATAGTCAGCACCACGCGGGTGGATGACGATGGCTGCGCAAGCATCGGGCGCGGCACGGTCTGCGGGTGGAAGGCCCTACTTCAGTGCGAGTGGCTATGCCCGCTCGACTCGGATCTGTCGGCAGCGCGCGGCTCGGGCCGTGACCGCTCCGGCGCCGGCTGCGCTTCCCTCATCGTTGGGTCTTTCGGCGCCCGCGCGTTGGCTTCCGGCATCCTCGTCAGGTCCGATGCCGATCCTGTCGGGCCGCCACAGGCGGCTAGCAAGGTTGCTCCGATGATGATTACGACGTGTGTGGCTCTTGCGTGCAAGGCGCACCTCCATCCGGGTTGTGGCGCGCTCTCGAGCAAGCGTCGTGCCCAGATGATGGCGTCACGGACCTGCATCGGCGGGCACGAGCGGGGGCGGGCAGCTCAATCCGTTCACGCAAGCAGGATTGTGCCCGTGCGAATCCAGACAGCAAACCTCGTCCGACGAGCAGCACGTTGCCCCACATGACGCGCCGCACCCGTCTGCGGACGCTTCCGATGTGCTGTCGAACCCGTCAGCGTCTGGCACCGCGTCTGCGCCGGAAGCGGAATCGTCGGACGCGCCCGAGTCTGGAGCGTTTCCCCCGACCGGTTCGTTGTCGCTGCTGCCGCCGCAGGCGGCGACCGCGGTGAGCACCAGGCACAATCCAAACGTATTTCCGCTTGTCATTCTGACCTCCCGATGTGGACCCCACCTGGTCAAGTAGCAAGGAACGAGCCTGGCCGATCGGCGACACCGCTACTTCGAGGCGCACTTCTCGTTGGAATCGGGGGACACCTCTTGTCCCCTCCGGCATCGAGCGCGGTAGCAGAATTGCCCCGACCCCGCGGCGGCCGAGTCGTGATACGAAGTGGCGTCTCCCGCAAGCGTGGTAGCCAGGGCGTACGCGCCTCCATCCTTGTTCCGGTCAAGCTCCGTTGCGGTGCAATCCTGCGTCGCGTGACTCCACGTCACGTGCAGACCGCCGCCCATAGGCGACACGGACTTGATGGTCGGAGCCTGGGGGCCGGGCGGGGCGGCGTCGCTCCCCGTCGATCCACCTAGACCACCCGATCCTGCATCGCCGCTGCTTCCGCCCGTCGCGACCGCGCCTGCACTTCCGCCGATTCCCAAGCCACCTGCGCTCCCGCCGGTCCCGGCACTCCCTCCAGAACCAGCCGCGGCCGCGCCTCCCGCGCCACCGTCGACTCCGGAGCCGCCGCCTCCACCCGCTCCGCTTGGCGAGTTGGTGTCCGTCTGGGTTTCATCCCCGCATCCACCAACTTGGGCCGCCAGCGCGCCCATCAGCACTGCGTTCACGATCAAGGTTCGCATGACGTCGTGATTGGGGGGTGCGGCCTCGGGCCTTCACGCAAAACGCACCCGGCGTCGATTTCGCGCACCGAGCCGGGACACGGGTTGCCGGGCTCACGCGTGGCGCCGATCTCGAGCTCCGTTGCGCTGCGTCAAGCCGGAGCCGACCCAATCGCCAGCTCGAATCACCAGCGCTGGTGATTCGAAACACCAGCGCCGGTGACTCACGCCGACGCATCTGGACGGGCCGGTCCGCGACCAAGTATGTTCAGCTGCTATGAACGACACCACGGGGAAGAAGAGCGCCACCCGCAATAGCGAGACTCGGCCCAAGCAAGTCATCGCAAAGTCCGCAGGCAAGAAGGCGGACGAGGCCAAGAAGCAGGCCGAGGCGGACATCGCCGTTGTCGTGGGCTGCAAGGCTCGAATCGCGGAGGCCTTCTATGACATGGGCGAGGCGCTCAGTCGCCTCGCAGCGCCCGGCGTGGCGCTGGTGGTGGGCTTCTCCAGCTTCGAGCAGCTCTGCGAGCAGGCCCTGGACTTGTCGGTCACCCAGGCGAAGCGGCTCATTTCGATCGTGAAAAACGTGCCGCGCGCGGAGGCCCTCAAGATGGGCCAGACTCGCGCGGCCGCATTGGTCGAGCTGGCCGAAGCTACGCCGCAGGCCGACACGGCGATGACCTTGTCCCGCAAGACCCTGGCGCTCCCGTCGGGCGAGAAGGTGAACCTTCGCACCGCGTCGACGCGGCAGCTTCAGGCGGCGGCCCGCGAGGTGAGAGCGGCCTCGCGCCAGAGCACGCCCGCCCGCGGGCGCACCGTGCGCGAGGCGGATCGCAAGGTTGCCACCCGGCTCGAGAGAGCGTTCCACGATCTTGGTGCCGAAGGTGTCCGTGTCGCGGCGATCGCCGGCAACCCGGGCGCTGGTGCGAGCCTTCGCATCGAGGGCCTCGACGTCGAGAGCGTGGGATTGCTGGGCAGAGTGGCGAAGAGGCTGGCGGCCGGCTGACGGCCGGACCAGGGGTCGCGGCGCGCATCTCGAACGTGTGTGCCCACTCGCGGCTGCTTCTCCTCAAGAGGCCTGAGCGGCAGCGGCTCAAGGCTCGAGCGCTCTTGACACGGTCCTTCGGTCGCGCTAATCATTCTATCGAGCGTATGAATGATGTGAAGGAACTCAGGACCCGTCCGCTTGACACCTGTCAGGTCGCCCGGTTCAACCCCGAAGTGGTTGCTCGCGTTCGAGCCGTCGCGCCTTCGAGCGAGAACCTGTCCGAAGCCGAGCTCCTGTTCGGCGTGCTAGCTGATTGTACTCGGCTACGCATCGTGCACGCGTTGCTCCAGGCCGACGAATTGTGCGTGTGTGACGTGGCGCAGGTGCTCGGATCGAGCGTCGCCACGGCCTCGCACCACCTGCGGAAGCTCAGAGACCTGCGGATTCTGAGACATCGCAGCGACGGCAAGATGGTGTACTACTCGCTGCTGGACGCGCGCGCGGCACAGTTGGTCGCCGCACTTCTTGATCGGGGAGCTTCACCGCCGAGGCGCAAGGGATGAACGCCCCGGCCCAGAAACCGCAGCATGTTCGAGTGGCGGGGCTCGTCGTCCGGTTGTCGCGCGAAGCCGACGAGAATCATGCTGGAGTCGGGCGGGACTCAGGATGCCGCTGTCCCGGGGCGTGCCAGGCCATACAGCGCGCGGATGCCGGCAATCGACCCGAGGCCGTCCGAGGTGCTCTCGGGCTGGAGTACTTCACTGTCGGATGGAACGTTGTCGAGGGCGTCGTCGCTGTCGTGGCTGCGCTGCTGGCCGGGAGCGTGGCCCTATTGGGCTTCGGGCTGGACAGCTTCGTCGAATGCGCCTCCGGCCTTGTCATGATCTGGAGGCTGCGGGCCGAGCAGCGCGGCAGGCTGTCCGACGCTGAGCTGGACCGAACGGAGCATCGTGCCCGAAAGGCCGTGGCTGCGTCGCTCTTCGCGCTCGCCGCTTACGTCGCAGCGGATGCGATTCACTCGCTCATCGCGGCCGAGCACCCTAGTTTCAGCGCGGCAGGCGCAGGGCTCCTCGTGCTGTCGCTTCTCGTCATGGTCTGGCTCGCGCGAGCGAAGCGCAAGCTTGCCGGGAAATTGGGCAGCGGCGCGCTCCACGCGGACGCGTTCCAAACAACCGCGTGTTGGTGGCTATCGCTTTCAGCGCTCGTCGGGCTCGGGCTCAACGGCGCGCTGGGCTGGTGGTGGGCTGATCCGGTCGCCGCGCTCGCGATCTCGGCGTTCGTCGCGAGGGAGGCGCGAGAAGCGTGGCGAGGTGAGAGATGCTGCTGACCATCCTGCCCTTGACGAGCTGCCCCGCGCCCCTCATGCTCCGGTCGCGCCAGCATTCCTCTTCGCACACGTTCACGACATGATCGCTCGCCTCACACGCTTCCTGCTCTGCCTGCTCTTGGTGCTCCTCATGGCGCCCAGGCTTGCGTTAGCGTGGAACGTCGATCCGGCCCCGGCCGCCTCGGCGAGCCTGCATTTGGACGGGACTCCCTGCCACGATGGAACGGACGCCGGTGCGCCTTGCGACGGCGGGTGCTCGTGCGTGTGCTGCGCCACGGTGCGGGTGGCGGCGCCACCTGTCGCATTCGCGTGTGCGGCAGTCCGCGGTTCGGCCTCGTTGCTTGCCGTGCCCGAGCCTCCTGCCCTGCACCCGTTCCAGCCGATCCTGCGCTTGTATCGTCCACCCAGGGTCTGAGCCGCGTTGAGCTTGGGCTGGAAGCGCCAGGAGGCGCTTCCGTGATTGGGCTGGACTACCCAGCAGGATGATGTGCTCGTGCCGGTGTACCGGCCGGCGCCAGGCTCTTGTGCCTGTGCGCCCCCCGCCAGTGCGAGCACGCGTTAGGCACCGGGAGAATTCAATGGGTCGACTGCACCGTGGACGATCGTCGTCATCGATTGTCGTCGCTGAGAGCGGGGCCGCGTTCGTGGTGGCTGCCGCGCTGGCCGTTGCCGGATGCGCGCAGGCCGCGCCTGGCGCGCGAAACGCCGCAGATACGCACGAGGCGCCTCCGCCCCACCTTGGAGCTGGAGGTCCGGGTGACCGCCCCGAGCACACCGATCCGTTGCCGGATCCGTCTGCGAGCGGCGAGGTGTCGCTCGGAGGGATCCTCGCGTATGCAGACCGCTACTCGCCCGTGCTCGCCGTGGCGCGGAGCACGCGCTCCCGAGCGGAGGCCGCTCGGGTCGCCGCATCGATCCTGCTCCCGACGAATCCCGAAGTGACCGTCGCCGCCGGGCCGCGATTCGGCGCCTCGGGGAGAGGCATCGATGTCACGGTCACGTTGATGCAGCAGATCCAGGTTGCGGGCGAGCGCGGGCTTCGGATCGACGCGGCGGACCGCTTGCGCGATATCACCGATGCCGAGATCGAGCAGATGCGATGGGCCGTGCATTGCGACGTCCACGAGGCGTTCCACCGCGCGCTGGTCGAGCGGGACCTCCTGCGCCTGGCAGAGCGGGTGGTGACCTTCCAGCAGGAAGTGTTGCTCGTGGTGCAGCGGCAGATCGCGGCGGGAGAGACCGCGCCGCTGGCGCTTCGCCTGGCGCAGGCCGAGGTCGCGCAGGCGCAGCAAGTCCTGGTCGCCGCACAGCAAGCGTTCCTCGTCTCGCGCATCCGTCTGGCACAGCTTTCCGGCTGGCCCGCGGCGGCGCCTCCTATGCCGAACGGTACTGCCGACGCTCCACAGGACCCACCACCGGTCGATTTCCTCGCCGCCCTCGCGCGCGAACGGCTGCCGAGCTTGCGTGCTGCAGCCTTGCGAATCCGCGAGGCCGAGGCACGCGCAGACCTCGCTGATCGCGAAGCCTGGCCGCGCCCTTCGGTCGGGCTTCAGTACAGCCGTGAAGGCACGCTCGCGAGCGAAGGCCTCGTCGAGTCGGTGCTGGGCATTGTCTCGATTCCCATACCGAGCTTTCAGACCAATCAAGGAGAGCGGGCTCTGGCGCGTGCTGACGCGACGGTTGCCCAGGCGGAGCTGGGCGCGGCGCAGCAGCTGCTCGACGGGCAGATTGCGCAGGCGCGAAGCGAAGTCGTCGCTGCGGCGCAGCGCGCACGGACATATGGCACGGAGATCCTGCCCCGGTTCGAAGAGAACCTGACGCTGCTGCGCCGGTCGTTCGAGCTGGGCGAGATTGACATTCTGGCGCTCTCGGCGGGACTCGAGCGCTTTCTTCGTATCCAGAGCGACGCTCTGGGTGCGCAACAAGACTATTTCGTCGCGCTTGCCGCACTCGAGCGGGTCGTCGGCGCGGAGCTGGGGCCCAATGGCCACATCGAGGAGAATTCACCATGAATCGCATCATTCCGATTTGCCTACTGCTCGGCGCCCTCGCCCCGGCGTGCAACAGCGGAGCCAACGCACAAGCGAGCGAGCCCGCCCGCGCCGGCGAGCAGAGGCGCGCCGACCAGCAGCACGCCGACGACGAGGTACACCTGTCCGCTGAGGCCCAAGAGCGCGCGGGCATTCGCGTGGCAGCCGCCGAGAAGCGCGCCCTCACCGGCGGCGTGGCGATCCCTGCCGAGGTGCAGTTCGAGCCCAGCAGCACCGCCCACGTCAGCCCCCTCGTACCCGGCCGCATCACGCGGGTTGCCGCTGCGCTGGGCGATCGGGTCAAGCGCGGCCAGCTCCTCGGCGTAGTCGCTTCCAGCGACGTGTCGGCGGCGCGCGCTCAACTCGATCAAGCGCGCGCACGGCTGTCCGCGGCGGAGTCGACGCTGCGTCGCCAGCAACAGCTTTCGATGGAAGGCATCGGGGCGCAGCGCTCGCTCGTCGAAGCGGAAGCCCAAGTCGGCGAGCTGAGGGCCGAAGTCGAAGGGCTCAAGCGGCAGCTCGCTGTGTTCGGCTCCGGCGGCGCGGGCGAGCTCGCCCTGACTGCCCCCATCGAGGGGGTCATCGTCGCTGTCCACGCGACGCTCGGAGAGACGGCGACGCCCGACCAGCCCGCCTTCACCGTGACCGATCCGACGAAGGTCTGGGTGCGAGCGAACGTACCGGAGCTGGAGCTGGCCCGAGTCCAGGCGGGGTCGGCTGCCATCGTGCGCCTTCATGCATTTCCGGACCTCGCGATGCCTGGCACCATCACGTACATCGCCCCTGCGCTCGACGAGCGGACCCGGTCTCTTCCGGTGCGAGTGAGCGTGCAAACGCCGGACCCACGGCTGCGCAGCGGCCTCTTTGGAACCGTCGAGCTCATCGGCGGAAGCACTGACGAGCGCGTGGTGGTCGTTCCAGCCGACGCGGTCGCTTCGCTCGAGGGCGAGACGGTGGTTTTCGTGCCCGCGGACAAGCCGGACACCTTCCAGCCGCACCCCGTGGCGCTCGGACGGCGTGCCGGTGCATTCTTCGAGGTTCGCTCGGGGCTCGAGGAGGGGGCTCGCCTCGCTGTCAGCGGCTCATTCACGCTCAAGAGCGCCCTGCGCAGCGGCGAGCTGACCGAAGCCGACTGAGGCCTCCGATGAAGACACTCCTTGATCTGTGTTTGAAGTGGCGCCTGCTTGTTTTCGCCTTCGTCATTGTCGTGGCGGCGGTGGGTGTGCGCAGCGCCCTTCAGCTCCCCATCGATGCGGTTCCCGACATCACCAACATTCAGGTTCAGGTGCTGACCAAGGCCCCAGCGCTCGGACCCGTGGATATCGAGCGCACGATCACCTTTCCGGTCGAGTCCGCGATGAGCGGCGTGCCGGGAGTCGAGCAGATTCGCAGCGTGTCGCGGTTCGGCCTGTCGGCCGTGACCGTCGTCTTCGAAGAGGGTACCGACCTGTATCGAGCCCGACAGCTCGTGTCCGAGCGGCTGACCCAGGCCCGCGAGAACCTCCCTGTCACGGCGTCGCCCGAGCTCGGCCCGCTGAGCACCGGGCTTGGCGAGATCTTCCAGTTCGAGGTCCGCGCCGACAACATGTGCGCCCCTGGGAAGCCCGACACCGAGCAGTGCTACACGCCGATGGAGCTGCGCTCCGTGCTCGACTGGTTCATCGCCTACGCGCTGCGCTCCGTACCCGGCGTGGTCGAGGTGAACTCGTTCGGCGGCGAGATGAAGACCTACGAGGTCGAGGTGCTGCCGGACCGCCTTCGAGCGCTCGACGTGTCGCTCAATCAGCTCTTCGATGCGCTTGAGCAAAACAACGCTACGGCCGGTGGCGGCTATCTCGTGCGCTCGGGCGAGCAGCTCCTCGTGCGCGGAGAGGGGCGGATTCAGAGCCTCGACGAGATCGGCGATGTGCTCATCGAGACCCGGGAGGACGGCGTTCCGGTTCGCGTTCGCGACGTTGCTCGCGTGCATCTCGCACCACTGCTCCGGCAAGGAGCCGTCACGCGTGACGGTCGCGGCGAGGTGGTGACCGGCATCGTGATGATGCTCGTTGGCGCCAACGGCCGGGAAGTCGTCGAGAATGTGAAGGAGAAGATTGCCCAGATCTCTCCTTCGCTGCCGCCCGGGGTTCGCATCGACGTGTTCTACGACCGGGCGGAGCTGGTCAACCGCACGATCCGCACCGTAGGAAAGAACCTCGCGGAAGGCGCGTTGTTCGTCATTGCGGTCCTGTTCGTCCTGCTCGGTAGCTTCCGTGGCGGCTTGATCGTGGCGGCTGCGATTCCCTTTGCCATGCTCGTCGCGTTCACGGCGATGAAGCTCCTGGGGCTCTCGGGCAATCTCATGAGCCTCGGAGCCATCGACTTCGGAATCGTGGTGGACGGTTCGGTCATCGTGGTCGAGAACGCGGTCGTGCATCTTGCAGCCGCCGCGAAGGGTCAAGGGCGACCGCCGACCTATGCTGAGGCCGCAGAGCGGGTGCTCGGCTCCACCCTCGACGTGAGCAAGGCCGCCTTGTTCGGCCAGGCCATTATCGTGCTCGTGTACGTGCCTATCCTCACGCTCGCGGGTGTCGAGGGAAAGATGTTCAAGCCCATGGCGATCACGGTGCTCTTCGCGTTGATCGGCGCCGTGGTGGCGTCCCTGACGTTCGTGCCAGTTCTTGTCGCCACCTTCATGCGCCGAACACAGGAGAAGGAGCCGCTTGTGGTGCGCGTCCTGCACCGCGCCTACAAACGACTCCTTGCACCGCTGATGAAGGCTCCGAAGGCCGTCATCGCCGTGTCGCTCGTGCTACTGGCGCTCGCGGGCTTCGTGGCCTCGCGCATGGGGGCGGAGTTCGTGCCTCGTCTCGACGAGGGCACCCTGGCGATCCAGGTGCTTCGTCTTCCCAGCGTGTCGTTGGAGGAAAGCGTCCAGGGCGCTACCCGCTTCGAGCAGGTGCTGCGCGAGTTTCCCGAGGTCGTCACGGTGGTTTCCAAAACAGGCCGGGCTGAGATAGCCACGGATCCGATGGGCGTCGAACTCTCGGACGCAATCGTCACGCTCAAGCCGCGAGATCAGTGGACCACGGCCCACACGCGAGAGGAGCTGCTGCAGCGAATCTCGGCTCGCCTGGCCGAGGCCCTTCCGGGGCTCGGATTCTCGTTCTCGCAGCCGATCGAACTGCGGATGGCCGAGCTCATCAGCGGCACCCGCTCTGACGTAGCGATCACCATCTATGGCGACGACCTGGCGACGCTCGAGCGCCTGAGCCTCCAGATTCAGAAGGCCGTGCGTGATGTCTCGGGTGCGTCCGACGTGCGTGGCGAGCAGCTCGCGGGCTTGCCGACGCTCGAGGTCACGGTCGACCGTGCGGAAGCATCGCGGTACGGCATTTCGACACGTGACGCGCTCGACGCCATCGAATCCCTCGGTGGCCGGGGCGTGGGCGAGGTCTACGAGGGCGAGCGGCGCTTTCGCCTGCAGGTACGGGTGCCCGCAGGACTTCGCGACGACATCGACCAGGTGCGCAACCTTCCCGTCAGCGGGCCCGCCGGTCCACTCATCCCGCTCGGTCAGATTGCAAGCATCCAGATCACCGACTCGCCTGCGAGCGTGAGCCGGGAGGCGATACGGCGCCGAACCAACGTCGAGGCCAATGTGCGCGGTCGCGACCTGGCGTCGTTCGTCAGCGAAGCCCAGGCACACGTGCGTAGCGAGGTGCCGATGCCACCCGGCTACGTGGTTCAGTGGGGCGGGCAATTCGAGAACCTCAGCGCCGCTGCGGGGCGCCTGGCCGTGGCGCTGCCGGTCGCGCTCGGGCTGATCTTCATCCTGCTGTACATGGCATTCGGCCAGCTCAAGCCCGCCCTGCTCATCTACCTCAACGTGCCGTTCGCCGCGGTGGGCGGGGTTTTCCTGCTCGCGCTACGCGGCATGCCGTTCTCCATCAGCGCCGCAATCGGCTTCATCGCGCTCTTCGGGATTGCGGTGCTGAACGGTGTCGTGCTTCTGACCACGGTCAAGAAGCTGCGCGAGCAGGGCATCCCGCCCTTGGATGCCGCACGCCAAGGCGCTGAGGCACGCCTCCGTGCAGTCGTGATGACCGCCACCGTCGCTGCGTTGGGCTTCATCCCCATGGCGCTTTCCTCGAGCGCAGGCGCCGAGGTGCAGCGCCCCCTCGCCACGGTCGTCATCGGCGGGTTGGTGACCTCGACGTTTCTCACGCTGTTCGTGCTGCCCACCGTCTACGCGTTTGTGTACCGGAGGCAGAAGCAGGCGGCGCTTCCGCCGGGAGGGGCGCCGTGAGGGGCCGCGACATGGCGAGACGATTGTTGTTCAGCGCTCTGGTTTTGGTTTCCGCTGGACTGTCGAGCTGTACGCATCCCGGGTGGCCGGCGCTCGCCCGCGACGCCGCGATCCTCGCGCGCATCCGCCACGAGGGCGGCCAGACCGCGGCGGGCAACGCCAAGGTCGAGCGGCTGAACGATTGGGCGTACCGCGTGCAGCTCGACACCGAGACAGTCTATGTCCGATGCGGGTATCACCACGGCACGACATGCTGCTGGCCGGTGGAGGACGAGGAGGCTGCCACTGCGACGTTCGGTCGCTCTCAACATCAGCGAGGAGGTCAGGTATGCGATTCGCTTTGATTCCGCCCGTTGGATCCGCGTGGGGCCGGACGTCGCCCGCTGGAAGCGGAGGTGCATCGTGAAGAAGCACAAGCTGGACCTTCAGCTCGTTCTCCCAAGCGCCGGAGCGGAATGCGACGACTGTGTGGAGCCACTTCATGCGAGTCACAGCCAACCGCTTGATGTACGCGACCATCGCGGGGCCGCCGAACGAGACGCAGCCCAGTCGAAGAAACGACAAGAACAGGATGGACAGTCGTGGGGCGCTGCGGGTCGCGGGATTCGCTGCTTCATCCCCGTGGTGAGGTGGACTCCCCATCGGGAGCGTTCCACTCATGCTGACCTCAACGCTACAGTCGGATCGAGCCTCGCCGCCCGCCTTGCGGGATAGGCTCCGAAGAGCACACCGACCGCCGACGACACTCCCAGCGCTAGAAGCGCGCTCCCGGGCGAGAGCACGAGCGGCCAATCGCCAAGCCACGCCGCCACGGTAGCAGCAACGACGCCCAGGATGAGCCCCGCGATTCCGCCGATGATGCTGATGAAGAGAGCCTCCAGGATGAACTGAACAAGCACGTCGCGGGAGGTTGCCCCTACCGCACGCCGCAGGCCTATCTCCCGGATCCTCTCCCGGATCGCGATCAGCATCACTGCGAGGATTCCCACCCCGCCGATGAGGAGAGCCACGGCCGAGATGGCCGCGATGAGGGTGGTAAAGCTGCGGGCCGTCTCGAGCTCCGCGGCGAGAGCCTGGGCCTGGTCCTGCAAGGTGAAGTCATCCTCCTTGCCGGCCCTGATGCGGTGACGACGGTGCAGCACCTCGCGCACTTCGTCCATGGCGTGCGCGGTCTGTCCGGGGACAGCTTGCACGAAGATGCTGTTGACGTAGTCGAGGTTGAAGAGCCGCCTCAGCGCGGTCGACACGGGCACCAGGACGAGGTCGTCCTGGTCTTGCCCCAAGGAATCCAGCCCGCGTGCCTCTAGCACACCGATCACCTCGAAAGGTATCCTGTTGATCCGGATGGTCTCACCGATGGGCGAAGCGTCGCCATACACGTTGGTCACTACCGACGGCCCCAGCACAGCCACGCGCAGGGCGCCGCGAAGTTCCTCTTCTTCGAACCCGCGACCGTGTTGCACGCGAGCGTTCTTGGCCGGCAGGTAGGCCGGAGTCGTACCGACGACATTGGTCTGGGTGGACAGCTCGCGCCATTTCACCGGGAGCTTCTGACTCTGCACGGGGGCGGCCAACCGCACGTGAGGCAATCCTTCGCCAAGCGCTTCGGCGTCCTGGATGGTCAGCGTTGTCACATTGCCGGTTTGTCTGGGCCGCCCGGCAACCACCACCACTTTACCGGCACTCACCACGACCAGGTCCGTGCCCATCGACCGCAGGCTGCGCAGCACCGCGTGCTCGGCGCCTTGGCCAACGGCGACCATCGCGACGAGCACCGCGACGCCTACCGTGACCCCAAGCCCCGCAAGTGTCGACCGGCGACGTTGCAGCCAGACGGACAGTGCAGCGTTGCGAATCGTCCTGCGGAACTTCATGGCGTTTGGAGCCTAGGGCCGAAGCGCATCGACCACGTTGGTCGATGCAGCCCGCCTCGCGGGAAGGAACGACGCGACAAGACCCACCGCGATCGTGACCACGAAGCCGAGCACGAACGGCTCCCAGCTGAGCGAGACGGGAAGCTTGGTGCCCAAACGGAGAGCAAGGGCCGCTCCTGTCCCAAGCGCGATTCCCGCGAGTCCGCCCAGGACCGTGACCACGACTCCCTCAACGAGGAACTGCTGCGTTATCTGTCCGCGCGAAGCGCCAACGGCTCGTCGCACTCCGATCTCGGCACGACGCTCCGAAACCGCGACAGTCAAGATGTTGGCGAGCACCAGCGCTCCGGCAGCGAGCGCGACCACCGTGATGATGCTCAGCAGCAATGTCAGCGTGCGGCTCATCTTCGCGGCCATTTGCCGGAAGGAGATCGCCGAGCGCACCGAGAAGTCATCGGTGTCTCCAGCTCCAATGCTGTGGCGCTGGCGCAGGAGGGAGGTGACCTGGTCCACGGCCTGCTGCATGTCAGTCCCGGGGCCGATGCGGAAGCGGATCATGCTGTAGTAGTCGACGTTGTAAAGACGCCTCATCGCTGTCGAAAGCGGCACGAAGACCCGGGCGTCCATGTCCATGCCCATGGGGCTCGTCCCTTTGGCGGCCGCGACGCCTATCACCTTGAACTTCTGATCGCCCAGCCGAATCGATTGCCCGACAGGGTCGCCGTCGCCGAAGAGGTCGGTCGTCTTGCCCAACACGGCAACTCGCGCGGACGACGCCTCGTGGGCTTCCGAGAGAAACTCGCCCGACTCAGCGTGCTGGTCCCACGCCTCTTGGATCTCGGGCGTGGACCCGAAAACGGTCGTGGTGGTGTTTCGGTCGCCGGCAATGACCGTCTGGGCAGAGCGAGCCACGATGGGTACGATCACGCGCAAGCCTGGCACTGCTGACCTGATCGCCTCGAGGTCTGCGGCGACTAGCGTGCTGACGCGTTCGTCCCCAGGGCCCCGAGTTTGCGGGCTTCCAGAAGCCACCATGATGGCGTCTGGCCCGAACGACTGAATGCCCGTCTCGACCTTCTGGCGGGTGCCGCTGGTCACCGCCGTGACCAGCATCAAGGTCACAATGCCCGTGGCGACCCCGGCCATCATCAGAACTGCGCGCCCCTTTCGCAGGGCGAGATTGCGAAGGGCAATCCTCATCGCGAGCAACAGCGCCTTCATTGGGCGGCCTCCTTGCCAAGCCGTTCCAGCTCCTGGCGCGCGCTTCGCCGTTCTGGCGTCGGCGCGTCGGACACCACCTGGCCGTGTCGCAGCGCGATTACCCGCCGCGTGTACGCGGCAATGTCGGGCTCGTGCGTGACCAGGACAACGGTCTTACCCTTGTCCGCCAACTCCTCGAGGACCGCCATGACCTCCACGCTCGCGCGGGAGTCGAGGTTTCCGGTCGGCTCGTCGGCGAGGATGATGTCCGGGTCCGTCACCAGCGCCCGTGCAATCGCCACGCGCTGCTGCTGGCCGCCGGATAGCTCGCTGGGTCGATGATGCGCGCGGTCCGCCAGGCCCACACATTGACGGCGGTTGATGACCATACCTTCGGCTCGACGTCGTGACGGGGGAGGTGTACCCTTCGACCATGGCTTCTGAAGTCGGAGACGGGCGTTTGATGGTGGGAAGATCGCATAAGATCTATACTGTCAACTGTGAAGGGGGCATCCGCGGTGCACACAAGCTTGCGCCACCTACTCGCACTCGCCAGCGCTCCTTCGCCTCGTTCGTGAAGTTCTCGGCCGCGACCTGCGGAAAATCGCGCGCCAGGTTTTCAGCGAGGTTCATGCCGATGCCGCTACGGTCAATCGACAACCGCGCGACCGGGAGCACTTCGAGCAGCCGGCGTAGATCTGCTTCCTGCTCGGCGAACGGCGCCTCGGCATAGGTCCGCAGCAGGCGGCAGGTGAAGCGCCCGCTCGTCTCCTCGAACACCGCGAGCTCCGACCGGTCGCGCGTGCGGCCGACGTCGAAGCCGGCGACGATGCGCCCCTCGGGCTCGGGGATGTCGGTGAAGTCGTCGGCGAGCAGCAGCTCATCGGTCGTGTTCGGCAGGATCAGGTCGTAGGGGTAGTAGCTGTAGCTCTCGTCGACGAAGCTGCATTCGAGCTCCTGCTGGAAGTCCTCGAGCGCGAGGGAGTCGAACTGCTCGACGATCGCGGGCTTGCCGAACGTCGCCACCCGCTCCTCGGTGGTCATCGAGGGCGCTTCAAGGGCAGCGCGCTTCGGGTCGACGCAGAAGAACCTACTCAGCCACCAGGGCACCTCCTGCCTGCGGTGGTGCGGGTATTTCCGGATCTCCTCGGTGGCGATCTCCCAGAAGATGCCGCGGCGCCCGAGGGGCGTGGAGCAGCCGGTGAGCTGCCCGTTGCCACGGAGGATCAGCGCTGTCGAGCCGCGGTAGACCTCGCGGTCCGTCACATAGTGCGCGAGCTCATCGAGGTAGACGTCGCCGCGCTTCCCGCGCGGCGCCTTCGATGGGTTTGACAGGATGCGTGACTGACGCTTGTGCATCCCGTTCGACTCGAACGCGAGCTCGGTCTTCGAATCGA
This sequence comes from Myxococcales bacterium, assembly GCA_021847645.1. GTDB lineage: Bacteria > Myxococcota_A > Polyangia > Polyangiales > Polyangiaceae > JAJZQG01. Next base: position 229 of record JAJZQG010000146.1, on the reverse strand, counting down.
CGACCAGGCGCTTCTGGTACGCGAGGGGAAGCTCCTCGTGCACCTGGCGCGCAGTGAGGATCTTCTCCTTGGCGTCCTCGAGGTTGTAGCTGACGAAGACCGCTGTGTGCTTCTCCCGCAGGTGGCAGCGGGCCAGGGCCTCGAGCGCAAACACGAACGAGAAGCCGACCTGGCGGCTCTTCGTGATCCAGCGGAATCGCGATCGATTGCGAAGGAAGGCGACCTGATA